>JAKAZV010000096.1 GCA_021826505.1 Acidobacteriota bacterium
CCATCCTGGATTGCCGTTTGTGTGCCTGTCTCCGCCCGGCCTGGCAGGCCGGTGGAGAGATTATATTTTGCAAGCTGTGTGGATCGAACCGCTGGATGGGGTCAGGCCGCCGCCATTCAGCGGTGGCTAATTCGCGCCGGCTTGGGGAAAGCTTTGCGCATGAGTGTAACTGGATTTGATGATACGCGATTTGCGGAAATGTTGTCCATGGTAATTTGAAGCCGTAAGCGTGCGCGGCCCGGTTCAGGCGCCAGACGAGATCGCAGTCTCATCCCTTCTGTCCGGTTACTCCGGCTTCGCATACAATAAAATGCAGGCCGACGTAGCTCAGCTGGCAGAGCGGCTGATTCGTAATCAGCAGGTCACCGGTTCGATCCCGGTCGTCGGCTCCAGCAATTTATTTATGGAAGAAACCGAAGTTTTTACCCTTCTTGGCGAAGCCGGCTTTGCCCGCCTGACCGCGGCTTTTTACCGCCAGATTCCACAAGACGATATCCTCGGCCCCATGTATCCGGCCGCGGATTTGGAGGGAGCCGAACAACGGCTGCGGAATTTTCTGATCTTTCGCTTTGGGGGACCGGCGCGCTATATTGAACAGCGCGGACATCCCCGGCTGCGCCAGCGGCATTTCCGGTTTCCCATCACCCAGGCCGCGCGCGACCGCTGGATTCTGCTGATGATGCGCGCCATCGAAACATCCGAATTGCCGGACGAAGCGGCGCAATGCCTCAGCCGTTTTTTTGCGGAAACCGCTACTTTCCTGATCAATCAATCGGAGTCTGTTTCAGCTCCCGGCGCGGCGCCGCCGCAAACGCTGCGCTGGCATTGAGACTGGTAAGGCCAGGTTGAAATGAGTGGCGGGGACACTTTTTGGCTTCGCCATTTCAGTGTCCGGCCTCGGGGCGTATGAGGAAGGGCAGTTGCGATCCGCCCCATTCCGCTACGCGGGGTTGAGCCGCCGGGCCAGCGTTTTCGCATAGTTTGGCCAGCGGCTCGGCCGGTGCGCCGCAAGGTGATCCGAATGAACTGGGAACGGCGGGAATTTCTGAATGGATTAGCGAGCAGCACAATTCTTTCCGTCCGGACCAGGACCAGCACCCAGCCGCATTCGGCTCGCGCGTTTCATCGCATTCTGCTGCCAGATGCCGCTCCGCCCGCGGCACGTCTGGCGGCCGAAATGCTGGCTTCCGAGCTGGCTGTATCCCCACGTGAGTTGCGCCCCTGCGCGGCCGATGCCGTACCCGCAGCCGGCGAACTGCTTTTAGCATTGTCCTCGCTGAGCCCGCGCCAAAGGAACTGGTGGGGAACCGATCCCCAATCGCAGACCGAAGACGGATATCAAATCGGTTTTCGCCATGGCGGCGCTCTGGTCCTGGCCCAACGGCCGCGCGGCTGGCTCTATGCCGCCGGCGCCTGCCGGCGATGGTGCGAACAGCGAACCGGCGAATTTTCCGAGCAGCCGGCTTTCGCGCTGCGCTCCGCCGGCTTCAGCCTGCATGCCGCCGGTGTGGCGCGCGTGGTAGCCGAATTGGGCGTTAATCTTATCATCGGCGGCGGCGCGGCGGTTTCCCTGCGTTCGGCCTTTCCCGCGCTGTACGCCCGCCTTTCGCGCAGCGAACAGTCGCACATTGAAAAAATGCAAGCCCTCTGGCGGGTTCGCAATCAGGAACTGGCGCGGCAGTGTCAGGCAGCCGATGTGCCGTATTATCCCTTTCTTTACGGCAACAATTTTGCCCTCTGGTCACCCGCGCTTTACCGCGCCGCGGTGGCGCAATATCCGGAAATTCGCGGCTTATCCATGCCGCATTCCTGGGAAAAAGCCACGCTTTGCCCATCCCAGCCGCGCACCTGGGAAATGATGAATGCCTATGTGCGTGAATTCATCGAGCAAAGCGGCGGCGCCGGCCTCTACACCACATTTTGGGATCACTACGGAATTTATTGCCACAATCAAGCCTGCCGGCGCAACGGGCTGAATCAGTTCCATAACGAACTCTATCTGAACGTCCAGAACTATCACCAGACACTGCACGCCATGGGCAAGCGCCTGGTGGTGCGCACCTGGAGCTCGGGCTGTCCGCACTGGCTGGGACGGCAGTATGTGCATGCTCCCGGCTACGGGCATTTTGGAGGCACCGGCCGCGCATTATGGGGCCGGGTGATTGACGAGCTTCCGGCGGACATTCTGCTGCAGACCAAGGTGTATAACAGCGATTGCGAACCCAATCCACCCTTCAGTCCCTTGATCGGCGAAGCCGGGCCGCATCCTCAGGTGGCGGAATATCAGATCGTGGGCCAGACCACCGGCCGTTTTTACCTGCCCGCCAGTTGTGTCGCCTACAACACGCGCACCCTGCGCGCCGCCCGCCGCCGCCTGCCCGCTTCCGGGGGCATCAGCGTTTCCGCGGGTGGCACTTTGCAGCGCGATTATTCTCTGTTCGACGATCTGTGCAACAGCATCAATCTCTACGCCTGGCGCCGGATCGGCTGGGACCCGGAGACGGATCTGGACCAGGTCTGGCGGGAATGGGCCCTGCCGCGCTTCGGTCCGCAGGCTGCGCCGCATGTGATCCGGGCCTTGCAGCTTTCGGAAACCGCGGTTGTGGACGCTTTTTCTCCGCTCGGCATGGGCAGCGACACCAACTCGAATTTCGCTCCCGACATCGCGCGCCGCGAAACCCTGCTCATGTACACCAACCGGTTTTTTCTGCCCCGTTACACCCGCTATCTCCAGCCGGTCAAGCGCAACATCGAACGCGTGCGCGCGCAGAAACACCGCTGTCTGGGCAGCATCGAGCAGATGCGGGAAGCACTCGAACAGGCCCGCCCGCATCTGGCGCCCGAGCAAGCCGGGGAATTCTTCACCCGCCTGGACTGGCTTTGGGAAGTGGCCATCTGCCGCTGTTTTCTCGATGAAAGCTTATGGCGCTTTCGTTATCTCCGCCATCTGGCAACCCTGCTCACAACCGACCCGGAACAGATGGAACACCTGTCCCATGCCTGGGATGTCGTGCATCAACATGCGCCGCGGCTGTTTCAATACCGTCCCGAACAGCGTTTTAGCTGCTATCGCGTTGCTCTCGGCCGCCTGCCGCGCCGCCCCTCGCTGGGCGATCCTCTTCCGTTAATGAATGAGCTGTACTTTTCCTCCAAAGCTCTCGTGGAACGCTTCCTGGGACCCCATCGCATTCCGGATGCCTGGCTGCGCGGGCCGGATGAAAGCATTTCGCGTGTGCCGGGGCAAGAGCTTCAACATGACAACTGTCCGGGTGAGGACGTGGAAAGCTGACCGGTTGCCGCCTTCACCTCAAGTGCATGCAACGCAACAGACCGCTGCTTCAATGTCCGGCCCGGCGCTGCGCTTCCTGCCGCGCCGCCCGGCGCACCGGCTCGCTTAAATTCCGGTCGCGCGCCAATTTTTCCAGCTCCGGCGCGGGCAGCAATTTTTGAATTTCCAGCGCAACGGTCAACGGCGTATGCGGATTGCGGGCCAGATTCCGCAGGACCGGGAGATGTTTGCGAAAGCGGCGTTCCGAGGCCAGCAGACGCAGGGCTTCTTCTCCCACATTATGCATGCCCGCCATCTGTGCGGCATCACGATCGTCGGTGCGTGGAGACTGCAACACGGCGCGTTGCACCAGCCGGTTGCGATCGCGTATGAGCAGCATGCGCTCTTCGCGCGTGCCCAATAACGCGGCTTTCACCCGCTCCGCCACGCTCATGCGCGCCACCCGCTCCAGCAAGCCCACCCCCGCGGACTGCATCTGGGCCGTTTCTTCCGGGCTGGGTTCGTGCAAATCAAATTTGGCCTCGCCCGCCGCGGCCACCTCATGCCGCCACTCCGCCGGCAATGCGGCGGCAACTCCGGTTTCCTGGCCTGGCACTGTGTTTTCAGAACTCATTTGGCTGTCTTCAGGCCGACTCATGAAGTATATGCATCCCGCGAATTGTTTCACCCACGAGGCATTTTGGCCAGCAAATTGCACCATACTATCCCGCCGGATCTGAAAAATCAGGTCCAGGCAGGAGAGATTCGCTCATAAACCGCTGAAATAAGGTAAACTTCGGGTGATTCCGGGAGAAATCAGGCTGTGACCCTTGTTTCCCATAGCGTAACGTTTTGATACACCAAGCAGGTTTGCCATTGCATTAACAGGGCATGCGGAAAAGCAAGGAAGACAGCATGAATCTGAAAAAAACCTGGCCGGAGGTCATGAATATTCGTCAGGCCGCGGAATATCTGGGCATTTCGTCCGATTCGCTGTACAAGTACGTGGCCAGCGGCTTAATTCCCGGCTTTCGGCTGGGAAATCGCTGGCGCTTCAAAAAAAGCCTGCTCGATGAATGGATGGAAGCCGCCAGCCGGCTTCCGGTTGGCGAAGTGAAACAGCCGCCCCGGGCGCAATCGCGACGGGCTTGAACTTTATTCCTGGTTCCTTATGTTACTGCCTCGCAAATCCGGTGGTCGGCTGGGCCTCGATCTGGGGTCGAGTTCAATCAAAATGGCCGCCCTGGAGCGCCAGGGTGATGGCATTCGGGCTCGCCGCCTGGCCATGTGCCCATTAACCCCCGAAGTGATTGTGGATGGCGCCATTGTGGACGCCGGGGCGCTGGCTGCCGCCATTGCCCAGTTACCTGGCCTGGACGGCCGCTCCGCCCGCTCCCCGCTGGCCCGGCTGGGCCTGGGCGCCAGCCGGCGCGTGATCGCCTCAGTTAGCGGCAATGCGGTGATCGTGCGCCGGGTCGTCATGCCGGCCATGAACGACGAAGAACTGGAGGCCGCGCTCGAAGCCGAAGCCGCGCAACATATTCCCTTCGCCCTGGAGGAAGTGAATCTCGATCATCAGATACTGGATTTCCACGACAACGGCCAGATGGAAGTGCTGCTGGTCGCCGTTAAAAAAGATAAGGTCGCGAACCTGACCCACGCCCTCAGCCTGGCGGGTCTGCGCCCGGAAATTGTGGATCACGATCCGCTGGCCCTGCAGAACTGCTACGAATACAATTATCAGCCCGGCGAACATGTGATCGCCGCTTTGCTGCATGTGGGCGCCAGCGTTTCGCATTTTTCCATCGTGCACGGCACTTCGCCGCGTTTTATGCGCGATGTCGGCGTGGGCGGCAATAACTACACCGACGCCCTGCAGAAAGAATTTCATCTCGGCTTTGAAGATGCCGAAAAAATGAAAACCGCGGCGCTTTTTCCGCCGCGCGCCGATAAGCCCGTCCTGGCCATGGCGCAGGCCGCGGGCGCGGATGCGGCTCCCGAACCTGGGTTGGCCCCCTCCGCATCCGCTGCCCATCCCGAGACCAGGGGCGATGTGCATGCGGTGCTGGCCGGCGTGACGGGCCTGATCCGTTTGGAACTGCAGAAAACCGTGGATTTTGCCCGCGCCGGCGGACATTTTGAGCCCTTTGAAAAACTCTACCTTTCCGGCGGAGGCGCCCGCATCGAAGGCCTGCGCGGCATGCTCGAAGGCGAATTCAATGCCCCGGTTGAATGGCTCGATCCGTTCCGGCGCGTCACGTTACCGTCCGATTTTTCCGTTTCCGCTGAAGGCGAAGCCGGGCGCTGGGCCATCGCCGTGGGCCTGGGCCTGCGGGAGTTTGAGGAACTATGATTCGCGTCAACCTGCTGGAAAAAGAGGGACTGGCGGCGGTGGCTGCGCCGGAACGGGTTTCTTCCAAGAAATCCTCCACGCCGGGGCTATTGGTGCTGGCGGGCGCGCTCGCCCTGGTGGGCCTGCATTACCTCTACCTCATGCATCAGACCAGTTCCCTGCAGGACCAGTTAACCGCCCAGCAGGCCACTGCCGCGCGGTTAGCCATCGTCAAGCAGCAGTATCAACTCGAGCTCCAGCGCCGCCAGCAGCTGCTGGGCCGCATCGCCATTATTCAGCAGTTGCGGCGCCGGCGGTCGGGGCCCTATCAGTTAATGGCTCGCGTCGGCCATAGCGTGGAGATCAGTCCGGCTATCTGGCTGACCAGCTTTCAGCAAAATGGCCGCAATCTTGACTTTTCCGGCCGCGCCCTCGATCTGCGCGCGGTGGCCGGTTTTATTACCGCCTTGCGCACCTCCGGTGATTTTTCCCGCGTCCGCCTGGCCAGCGCGGTTGAGATTTCGACCGGCGGCCAGCATGTCATGAGGAGCGTTCATGGACCTGCCGGCATGGAGCAGCGCCGGAATTATCCCGCGGATTACCACTTCAAACTGACGGCGCAGTTCACTTCCCTGCCCCCGGCCGCGGCGCCGCCGGCGCAAGGAAGGAGTTAAGGCCATGCCATCTCTGGAAGAACTCAATCCGCGCCAGCAGCTCATCGTTTTTATCGTGCTGGGCCTTGGACTGCTCGGCGCGGCGGAATATGCCTGGCTGAGTTCCATGCGGCAGAGTAACAGCCAACTGCAGCAGAAAGTCCAGGCATTGAAAACCAGCAACGCCCAGTTGCGGCCTCTGGCTCTGGCTGCTCCCGCCCTGGCGCGCTCCAATCAATCTCTGTTCGCCCGCCTGCGTAAGCTGGAAAAAGTTGTGCCCGCGCAGCCCCGCATCGGGCATTTCATCGCGGTCATGCAACAGCAGGCGCTCGTGACCCGGGTCAAAATCCGTCAGGTGATGGCGCTCCCGCCCCAGCCGCATCAGTTTTATGTCAGTGTGCCCTTTCATGTCATGCTGCAAGGCGGTTACGGACAGATCGCCGGTTTTTATAGCCTGCTGGCGCGCCTGCCGCGGATTGTGAACGTGCGCAAAATCACTCTCGTGCGCACCCATCCGTCCGCTTTGCCGGCGGCGCCCTGGCAAACCGTGCAGGCCGATTGCGTGGTGACCACGTTCTATAGCCAGGCTGGAGTTCACCCGTTGCCGCTGCATCCCTGATCGGTCGTCACCTTATGCATTGCGATATGCGACGTGCTCTGATTCAATCCGCGACATTGATTTTGACGCTCGCTGCGCCGCTGGCGCTGTCCGCCCAGATTGGCCTGGGGCTGGAGGCGAAAAGCGCGACCACGGCTTTGGCCGTGCGGCGGCTGGCGCAGACCGCTGCCCAACGCGTGCGCCGCCGTTATCGCGCCGTGCCGCGCCTGCTGCATCAGGCACAATCCCATTCCGACTGGGCCGCTAACCCGCCCCGCCATCCTGCGGATATGCCCGCAACTACCGGCGATATCCATCTGCCTTCGGGCCGGGATCCATTCCGTTCCCTGCTGGCCGCGCCGGGCATTGGCCCTGGGCCCATGCATGCCATGATTCCAGGCCGCGCCGGCTTGCTTTGGATGGACCTGGCGATTGAAGGCGTCGTCACCGGCGGTCCCCAGCCGCTGGCACTGGTCATGGGGCCGGATCATCGCACGTATTTACTTGTTCCTGGAGTACGCATTTATGATGCGGTGATTTTTCGCATCAACCAGCGCGGCATCTGGTTTGAAACTTTGCAGAAGCCGGGACCTTCGGGCCGGCTCTCGGGCCATCTGGTCTTCAAGCCACTGGCCACGAAAAGGTAACTTTATATGACGAAGCGCGCCACTCGATCCATTCCATTTCATAGCTTGCGGCGGCTTGCGCCGCGGGCCGCGATATTCGGCGTAACCGCGAATATGATGCTCATGGCCGCCGTGCAGCCTGGCAAAACCATGGTCAGGCCGAAGCTTGCGGTTGCCGCCGCCAGGCCCGGCATCTATATCAGCCGCGCATTACTGCATGGTTCCGGCGCCGGCATGACCGTTCGCCTCAGGTTCCAGGGCTCGCGGCCGCAAATTCATGATTTCTTTCTACCCAACCCGCCGCGCTGGGTGCTGGACATTCATTCCGCCGTCAAAGCCCGGGGAATCGAGCAGATTCAATCCCAGAATCCCTGGTTCCAGCAGCTCCGGATGGCGCAATTCCAACCGAGCGTGGTGCGCATGGTGCTGGATTTGCGCTCGCCGCGCGTGCATCCGGTTTGGCAGGTTTCTGACCATATCATAAAGGTGGATTTTCCAGTTTCCGGGTTTCACGCACGGCCGGCGACGCTGCAACCGCCTGTGCTCCCGCCTTCCGAGCCTGTTTCTTTATTAGACCGCGCGCGTGCGCACGCACGCTTCGCGCCGCATCCACCGCAGCCCAGCCTGGTTTCATCCGTAAATTTGCCGCCGCCTGCCGGCCTGCGGGCGCGTCCGGCGCCCTGGCCGGCGCTGGCCCCGCATACTGCGGCAGTTTCTGCCCCGCCGTCCGTCCCACCGCAGCCCGCTCCTGAAAATGCGCTCGCTGCAGGGCCGCCGGAGACACCGGCATCGTTGATTGATTTCTGCCGGCAGATGAGCCAGCCCGCAACCAATTTTTCCGGCGAACGTATATCGCTGCATTTAAAAAATGCAAGCATGGCGGATTTTTTCCGCATCATTCACAAAATTGATCCCGGACTGAATGTTTACGTGGATCCCAACACTCAGGGGTTAGTCACCATGGATGCGGATAACATCCCCTGGGATCAGGCGCTGGAAATGGTCATGCGCAGCCACGTATTAGGCTGCGAATTTCAAGGCAATCTTCTGCGCATTGCCCAGTTAAAAACCCTGATCGCGGAACAAAACGAGCGCCGGGATTATGAATTAGCCCACGCTTCCCAATCACCGGTTGAAGTCGTTCTCTGGCATCTGAAATATCGCAGCGCTAAAAACATAACCCAATTTCTTTGCGGCACCGGAGGCAGTGGCAGCAAGATTTCCAGCCAAACCAGGCTCAATGCTCAAAAGCAAGTTTCCACCGTGGAGACAAGCACGGGCGCCTGCACAAATGATGTTGAACTCATGGGCATGCGTGGCCGGCTCATTCCATATCACCCCACGGTGGCCATGCCGCAGGTCATACCCGGCGAAAGCGTTCAGATGCAAACTCAGCGCAAGCCGGCAACGCTGATGATCATCGCCGCGCGCGACCGGATTCCCAAAATTGAGGCGGTGATCAACCAACTCGATCGGCACCGTCCGCAGGTGCAGATCACGGCCCGCATCGTGCAGACCTCGCGCAGTTTTGCGCGGCAACTGGGAGCGCAGATCGGCTTTCTCACCAACAACCGCACCACCACCGTGGGCGGCGTGCCTTCATTGGGATCGTCTCCCATCGGCCAGGGCATTCCCCTGAACCAGAATCTGCCCGCCGTCGCGACCAGCGGCATCAGCATTCTTAACGCCACCGCCAATTATGAAATTGACGCCATCCTGACCGCCTCGGAAAATCGCGGCCTGACTCATATCATCTCCGCGCCCGAAGTCATCACTCAGGACAACGAAGCGGCTTCAATCTTCCAGGGTGTGCAGTTCGCCTTGCAGACCAGCAACGGTCTTTCCGGCGCCACCAATACCATGCAAAACGCCACCCTGCAGCTCGAAGTGGTGCCGCGCATCGCGCCCAACGGAAAAATCCTGATGAGCGTGGTGGTGCTGAACCAGTCCATTGATTCCGGCTTGTCCTTCGTGGGTGAGCCGGCCGTGGACGTGCAGGGCGCAACCGCCCATGTGCTGATTAGAAATGGCAGCACCCTGCTGATCGGCGGCGTGATGGTGCACAACCGCCAGACCAACACCGCGCAGGTGCCGCTGCTGGGCGACATGCCGGTGGTGGGCAATCTGTTCAAGCAGACCCAGGTGACCAAATCCAATCAGGAGCTGCTCTTCTTTATTACCCCAAAAATTCTGCAATGACAGAGAACTTTTGATCCGCTCCCCCCGAATGGATCGCGCCATGAAGATACTGAACCTCTCCCGCCGTTTTCCCCTGCTGCTGCTAGGCTGACAGGCTGGGGGGATTGCGGTCAATATCTTAACGCAGATAAGCGTCCT
>JAKAZV010000097.1 GCA_021826505.1 Acidobacteriota bacterium
CGAGTTGCGAATGGTGATGCCGAACAGCGTAATAAAACCCACCAGCGGCCCAAGCGACAGCCGCCCGCCCAGAAACCATACGGCCAAAACCCCGCCCATCAGGGCAAAGGGCAGATTGACCAATACCAACAGGAGATTGCGGCCATTGCCCATCACCACCGAGAGCAGCAGAATAATACCCGCCAGCGCCAGGCCGGAATAGAGCAGTAACTGGCGCAGAGAACGCGAGGCGGCGGCGCCGGCGCCGGCATACTGCAGATATACTCCCGGCGGCAGCTTGATTTTGGCCATGGCGGCGTAGAGCCGGCTGACAAAACGCCCGAGCGAAACCCCATGAAAGCCGGTGGTCACGCTTTGGGCGCGCCGGCCGCCCAAATGCAAAATGGTCTGCGGACCGGAGACTTCCCGCATGCGGGCCAGTTGCGCCAGCCGCACATAATTGCCGCCGAGCGCCAGCACCGGCAGCCGGCGCAGCGCCCGCAGTCCGCCTTCATGCCGCCGCCGCGGCGGCAGAATGACGCGCAGATTGAACACTTCCTCGCCGTGATAAATCTGGCCGGCCACCACGCCGCGAAAGGCTGTGGTCACGGCTTGCAGCACCGTGACCGGATCCAGGCCCCAGCGCGCGATGGCCCGCGGCCGCAGGTGTATATGAATGTGCGGCTCGCCTTGCGGCGCCCGGATCCGCACGCCCGAAGCACCGGGGATTTTCTTCACCGCCCGCGCGACCTCGCCGGCCACGCGATTGACCGCTGTGAGCCGCGGGCCGAAAACATTGATGGCAATGGGCGAGGTAAAGCCCGACATCGTTTCCGACATGCGCTCGACGAGAAAGGTGTTGAGCTGGAAGCTCAAGCCCAGGAACGGCTTTAACGTCCGCCGGATGGCCCGCGCCGCTGCCAGATTGGCCGGGCCCGACAGGTGCGGTTTCAGATCAATGCCGATTTCCGCCCCTTCCGGACCGCGGGCTTCGCCCGCCGTGGCATGGCCAATCCGCTCGCTGAGCGAGCGGATTTCCGGAATCGGCCGCAAGGCTTTTGTGATGTGGTCGCCGATGCGCTGGGATTCCGCCAGCGAGGTGCCCGGCGCGGCGTGCACGTGCAGAATGAAATGGCCTTCTTTGAAATTGGGCAGAAAGCTGCTGTGAAAGGACAGCAGCAGCAGCACGCCGGCCACGGTCATCGCCGCCACGGCCGCCATTACCCACGCATAAAAGCGTTCCACAAACTCCAGGCAGGGCCGGTAAGCGCGGGTCAGCAGCCGCACCAGCGGCGGCTGCGCGGTGTCCAGCGTGGTCCCGTTTTCCGCCTGGATTGGGTTTTGATCGCCGCGCCGCGCCAGCAATAAATAACCCAGCGCCGGGGTCACCGTCAGCGCCACGCCCAGCGAAGCCAGAATCGAAAATATGTAGGCCAGCGCCAGCGGCCGGAACAGGCTCCCGGCCACGCCCGTCAGCCCCAGGATGGGCAAAAAGATCAGCACCACGGCGAAGGTGGCGTACACCACGGCCGAGCGCACTTCCACCGAGGCCTCCAGCACCACCCGGATCGCCGGCCGCGGCGCCGCCGGCGCGAGCCGGTTCTGGCGCAGCCTGCGGGCGATATTTTCCACGTCTATCACCGCGTCATCCACCACTTCGCCAATGGCGATGGCCAGACCGCCCAGGCTCATGATGTTGAGCGAATCTCCCAACCGCGTCAGCACCAGCACGGCCGCCAGCAGCGACAGCGGAATGGCAATGAACGATATGGCCGCCGTGCGCAGATCAAATAAAAATAAAAACAGCACCACAATCACCAGCACGCCGCCCCATAGCAGCACCTCGCCCAGATGCCGCAGCGCGACGTGTATAAACGTCGCCGGCTTGAATAAAATATGCAGCCGCACTCCCTTTTTTCGCAGCGTGGGCGCGATCGCGCGCAGCGCCGCCTGCACATTCCGCGTGACCTGCAGCGTATTGGCGCCATATTGCGTCTTCACGGAAATGATCACGCCCGGCCGGCCTTCGATGGTGGCCGCGCTCAGCCGCGGCGCCGCCGCCCGGCGAATCGCGGCCACTTGCCCGAGCGTCACATTGAAACCCTGCACGCGCGCCACCACCACCCCGGCCAGCTCGGCCCGGGCGCTCGGCTGGCCCCGCGTTTCCAGCACCAGCCGCTGGCTGGCGGTGTTGATAAACCCCGCTCCGCGCAGCGCGGTGGCGCGCCGCGCCGCCGCCATCACCTGGCTCAACCCCAGGTGATAACGAATCAGATCCCGGGGATGGAACTGTATCTGATACTCTTCCACCGCGCCGCCGAAAATCAGCGCATTGGCCACGCCCCGCGCGGCCAATAACTGCAGCCGCAGCGGCCAGTCGGCGAGCGTGCGCAACTGCATCGGCGTCAGCCGGCGCGAAGTTAAGCCTATATCCATCGCCGTGCCCGTCGCCGAGACCAAAGGCGTCATCAGCGGCGCGCGCACCCCCTGGGGCAGACGCACCATGCCCAAGCGCTCGGCGACCAATTGCCGGGCGCGATAAATGTTGGTGCTGTCATTGAAGGTGATCTTGACCACCGACAGGCCCTGTATGGATTTGGAAAAGACGGTTTTAATTCCCGGCAGCCCGACGATGCGCACTTCAATCGGCGTGGTCACCAGGCGCTCGACCTGGCGCGGCGCCAGCCCCGGCGCGCTAGTCTGGATGGCCACCATGGGCGGAGCGAAATTGGGAAACACATCATATTTCGCCCGCTGGAGAAAGAACAGTCCCGTCAGAAAAAGGATGGCGGCTAAAGCCAGCACCATGACGCGGCGGCGAAGGGCAAATCGTACAATCGCGGTGAGCATATATTTCTTTCCACTAATCGCCGCTTGCGCCAGCAGACACCCGGGTTTTTTGCCATTGCGAAAACAGCTGTCCCGCGCCGTTGACCACCACCGGCTTTCCGGCCAGTGCGCGCGCGGAAATACGCCGCGCCGCCAGGCCGGCGCCGGCCAGGGATCGCAGTTGGAACCGGCCGGGAGCCAGGCGGACAAAGATCCAGCCGCGGCCGCGCCAGTAAATTACCGCCGCGGCGGGAGCGACTATTTCCCGCCGCGCGCTTTGAACAAATTGGGCGCGCAGACTGAGGCCGGGCTCAAGCCAGGCACGGGCCGGGGCGAGATAGAGATAACTGGGCAACTGAATCCGGGAATTGATGCGGGGAAAAGCCGAAATCAAGCGCGCTTGCAGCCTGCGCCGGCGGGAAGCCGGAGCATAGAGCCATATCCAGCCGGGCGGCCGGAGATTTTCCGGAAGCGACACCGCAACTAAATCGGCCTGAGCCGCCAGCACGCGCCGCCAGTTGGAGGAGTTGGACCGCAGCCAGCGCGCCAGGACCGGGCCCCATTGCAGCCGCAGGCCGGCCTGCAGCAATTGCAAATTCCGCCGGCTTGCGAGCAGGGCCGCGCGCTGGCCGGCGAGGGCCCGTTGCGCCGCCTGAACCGCTTTCAGCGAGGCATTTTGCCGGCGATGATAGAGCCCCAGCAGCCGCGCCGCTTCCTGGGACGCATAGCGCTCGGCCGCTTGCGCCTGTGCCCGCGCCGCCCGTGCCGTGTTCAACTGCCGGGCCAGCACCAGGATGGGCGCGGGGGAAATCACCTGCGCCAATGCCTGCCGGCGGGAGATGACGTTGTGCGCCCGCAAGCGCGCCCAGCGCACCCCGTTGCGCCGCGCCGCGCCTGGCGGCAGCCGCAGCATATAGGCATGGGGCCGCGCGGCCGCCCAGCCGCATAGGCAAACCAGCCCGATCAGTCCGGCTGTATATCCAGCCCTGGACCAGGATTTATTTCTGCGTCGCATTGTTCACCTGCCTGTTTTCCCTCGCCGCGCCCGGCACGCGTCCTGCATGAAGCGGCCTTTGGACCGCATTTTCAAGCGCGCCCAGCGCGGATTGCGCCCGCATGAGCGCCTGCCATTGCGCCTGGGCGCCCAGATCAGCGGCCAATTGCGCCTGGTTATAGCGCAGCCGCCCGGTCTGGCCGTGGCGCCAGATCTGGCCGGCGGCCCGCCGCTGCCGGACCGCCAACCGCGCCTCGGCGCGGGTGGTCCGCCAGATGCTCCAGGCGCTGGCGTATTGTTCCCGCGCGGCCACCGCGGCGACGCGATCGCGCGCCTGCAAGGCGGCAAAGGCCGCCGCCAACTGATTGCGCCGCGCCAGCGCCTGCGCGACCGGGCCCTGATTGTGGTTCAAGATCGGCAGCACCAGCGACAGCGCCAGCTGAATCACGCTCTGCGATTCGCCATACGAATACTGCGGCCCCAGAGAAAAGGCGGGATATTGCAGAGCGATCTGCGAGCGCAGCCGCGCCTCGGCCACCCGATAGTTTTCAAGCGCCAGGCGCAGGTCAAGCCGGTTGAATTCGGCCCAGCGGCGCAGGCGCGCCCTGGGCAGGAATTTCGGGTTGAGCGGATGCCGCAGCCCCGGCCATGCGAATGACTGCCCGCGCAGGGCGTGAGCGGGAATGCCAATCGCCGCGGCCAGCGCGATGCGAGCCTGGCGGACCTGGGACCGCGCCTGTTCCAGCGCCAGACGCTCGCGCAGCAGACTGCGCTGGGATGCCAGATAGGCCGGGCGGGCGATTTCTCCGGCTTGCCAGCGCTGGCGGAGCAGAAGCGTGCGCCGTGCCTGTTGCCGCGATTGCAGGACCAGCAGCCGGGCTTGCCGCCGCGCGGCAAAATCCCGCAGCAGCGCCATGCGCAATTGGCTGCGCACGCGCCAGGCCGCGCCGGCCGCCGCCAGCCGCGCGGCGCGTATCTGGCGCCGGGCGATGCGTTCGCGCGCCGTGCGCTGCCCGGCTAATTCCCAGGGAATCAGTTCGCCCAGGTGCAGCGCCCACGGGCTATGAGGAAAGGTGGCGTAGCCCGCGCCCGCGCTCAGCACTGGGTTGGGCCGCTCCCGGGCCGTGATCAGTCCCGCCCGCGCCACCCCGATTCCGGCTCGCGCGGCCTTGAGTTGCGGATTGTAATAGAGCGCCGCGAGTGTAAGCAGCCTGGGAGTCCAGCGCCGCAGCGGCCACACTTTGAATGGATGACCTTCGGCGCGCCGCAGATAGGCGCGCAAACCGGAAGAAGTCAGGGAGCGGCGGCGAAACCGAGCGGCTACAGCCTGAGGAGCCAGCGGCACGGCCTTATAGGTTTGAAAATTGCAGCCCGCGCCGGCCAGCATCAACGCGGCCCCTGTCAGGACCGCGGCCCATATTCTACGCATGAATACCTCGGATGAATGAATGCATCATCACGCACACACGCGGAAATTAATCCGGGTGCGGATCATTCTTAATATCAACCGGGAAATTAAACGCGGAGCAATAAGGAGGGCGGGGAGTTATCGGAGATGCGGTGCAGCACCAGCCAGGGCATCAGACATTCATAGCCCCGCGGGACAAATGTGCGGAGCCAGACACGATTGCGATTCCGGCTAAGCTTACGAGCCGCCCACCAGGCCGAAGTGGCGGCCAGGGTGAAAAACAACAGAGCGATCTCGCCATCGTGAGCGTTCAGCGGCTTCAGGCCGCTCCAGCGGTCGGCGCATTGCTTCAGCGGCGCGGCCAGGATATACAGAATGGCCAGGCCGGCGAAGAATAATATCCATGGCGAACGACGCCGCATGGATCAAGCGTATCGCCCACGTCCCGGCATTGCAAGTGTCCGGCATTACAACTTAATTACCATTTCAGGAATGCGGCCCAACTTTAACTATTTATTTTCCCAGTGCAGCGGCTCCATTCGCCGGTCTTTGACTTCGGCATCGAGCTGCCCGGAGGCGAATTGCAGCGTGATCCGGTCGCCGGGATTGACCATGCTGGGCGTATTCACCACATGACCCATTTCGTCGCGCACCAGGGCATAGCCACGGTCCAGAATCCGCAGCGGATTGCGCGAGGTTAAAATCGCGGTGCGGGTTTCGAGCCGCAGCGCAGCCTGGCGCAGTTGGGCGCGATAAAAATGCGCCAGCTCGCCCTGCAGCCGGCGCAGATGCTCGCGCGTCTGGGCCAGGCGGAGGCGTGGATTTTTTTCCCGCAGCCGGCTGGTGTGCTGCTCCAACTGCCGCCGGCGGGCGTGGAGCTGGCGCTGGGCGAGATAGCGCAACTGAAAACCGGCTTCATCGCTCTGCTGGGCCAGCCGCGCCAGCCGCCGCCGCAGGCTGTCAAAGCGCGCCAACTCCCCTAACCGCTGCCGCGACCGCGAAAGTTTGTAGAGGAGCGCCTGGCGCAACCGCCGCCGCTGATCGCTCCAGTCCTCGAGCCATTCCGCTTTGGCCCGGACCACTAATTCCGCCGCCGCGCTGGGAGTGGGGGCGCGCAGATCGGCGACAAAGTCGGCGATGGTGAAATCGGTTTCATGCCCCACCGCCGAGATCACCGGAATGGGCGAAGCCGCGATCGCCCGGGCCACGGTTTCCTCATTAAACGCCTGCAAGTCTTCCAGCGAGCCGCCGCCCCGGCCCACGATCAGCACCTCGGCCGCACGGCTGGCGGCAAACCACGCGAGAGCGGCGCAAATTTCGCCGGCGGCCGCCGCGCCCTGCACCTGCACGGGATAGAGCAGCAGATTCAGGTTGGGATAGCGCCGCCGCAGGATGCGCACCATATCGGCCACGGCGGCGCCCCGGGCCGAGGTAATCAGCCCCACCCGCCGCGGCAGAAGCGGCAGGGGCCGCTTGCGTGCCGGCGCGAACAAACCTTCCGCTTCCAGCTTCTGCTTGAGCTGTTCAAAAGCCAATTGCAGGCTGCCCCGGCCGAGCGGTTCGAGATGCTCCACCACGCACTGCAAGTCGCCGCGCTCTTCGTAGATGCTGACCCGCGCCCGCGCCAGGACTTGCATCCCGTCGCGCGGCGCAAACTTCGCCAGCCGCGCCGAAGCCGCGAACATGACCGCTTTCAATTGCGCGCGCGAATCCTTGAGCACAAAATAGCAGTGCCGGGCCGGAGACTGGCGAAAATTCGAGATTTCGCCCTCGATCCAGACATCGAAAAATTCCCGCTCGACCTGCTGCCGCAGACGGGCCAGCAGTCCTGACACCGTCCAGCGCTGGCGCTCGGGCTGAAACTGAAATCCGAGTTGGGGTTCGGTTTCCGGCAACGCCTCATATTAACAAACCCTTCCAGATGCGGCTGGCCGCTTTTTTGCTGCGCCATTCCAGGGTTCAAAACCGGGATTAATAAGGAAAGGCGTTTTCTATCCGCCCCATTCCGCTACGCGAAACAAGGGATCCGGACCAGCAATTACGCATGGCTTTGCCAGCGGTTCGGCCCGCGCCGTAAAGAGGCGCAGCCGCTTTTATTCCGTTTCTTCCAGCGGCCGAGGGGCGATTTTCCATCCCCCCTGGTCATCGGCCTGGATGGAAAACTTGCGGGTGCAGCGCATGCAACGCACGGCATTATGCAGCGGCAAGCCAAAGCGGTGCCGGCAGCGCCGGCCCGGGCGCCAGCGGAGCCCGGTGAGCACTATAAGCGAAGCCGCCACTGCAATCCATACCCAGGGCATATTAGAATGCCAGCATGTTCGCACTTGCGCCCTGGCGCCATCGGAGTTTTACCTTAGCCATCGTGGCTTATGGAATCTGCGTTTTCGCGGCCGCGCCAGGCATGCCGGGAATGGCCCAGGCCGCGACGCCGCGGCCGGCCCGCGCCGCCTGGAGGCGGCGCATTCAGGCCATTCTGCGCGAGCCGCAAAACCGGCATGCTTTCTGGGGAATTGAGGTTTATTCGCTCACCCGGCGCCGGGTGCTGTACCGGCACAACGCGGCGCGCATGTTCATTCCCGCCTCCAACACCAAGCTGATTACCGTATCCGCCGCGCTCTGCCTGCTCGGCCCCGATTACCGCTATCACACCACGGTGCGGGCCGTCGCGCCGCCGCGCCCGGAGGGCGCGCATTCCCTGCCCGCCGTTTCCGGCGGCCAGGTGCTGGGCAATCTGGTCCTGATCGGCCGTGGCGACCCCACACTCTCCGGTCGCATATATCCATATCCCAACCCGGCTCTGCATCTGCGCCGCCAGCCCGGGGACCAGGCCTTAATCAAGCTGGCCGCGCAGGTCGCGGCCCACGGCATTCGCCAGGTGGACGGCAATATCATCGGCGATGACAGTTATTTCCGCTATCAGCCTTACCCCAACGACTGGGCCCAGGACGATCTGATGTGGGGCTATGGCGCGCCGATTTCCGCGCTGACCATCAATGACAATCAGATGCAGGTCAAAATCCGGCCCGGGCGGCGCGCCGGACTGCCGGCCCGCATCACAATCCATCCCTGGCTGGGCTCGTATCGTATCGTCAACCGCCTGCTGACCGTTCCGCGCGGCGGAAGGGAAAAAATCCATCTCGATCGTCCGGTGGGCTCGCGGCGGCTGGAATTTTGGGGAACCATGCCGCTGGGCGCGCGTCCGGACAAAGAAACGATCTCCGTTGTGGATCCCGCGCTGCATGCCGCGCGCCTGTTCCGCCGCGCCCTGCTGCGGCAGGGAGTGCGCGTGCTGGGCCATGCCCAGGCCCGGCATTGCCTGGCTTTTCCGGCACGGCTGGGCAATGTGCTTCGCCCCTGCACGCCGCCGCGGCCCGGCGTGCGCCTGGCTCGGCTGACTTCGCCCCCGCTCTGGCAGGATCTGCAATGGACGCTCAAAGTCAGCCAAAACCTGCATGCCGAACTGTTGCTGCGATTGCTGGGCCGGCGTTTCGGAGGTGATGGCTCGCTGCGGGCGGGAGAAAAAGTGCGCGCCCATTTTCTTGACACCCAGGTGGGCCTGCGGCCCAGCGAATATAACTTTCACGACGGCTCCGGGCTCTCCCGCGCCACCCTGATTCAGCCCCGCGCCATTGTCAAATTATTGCGCTACATGGCCCGGCGCCCCGCGCCCCTGGCCGATATGTTCCGATCGTTTCTGCCCCTGGCCGGAGTGGACGGCTCGCTGGAACACCGCTTTCTCCATACTCCCGCCCAGGGCCGGCTTTCCGCTAAAACCGGATATCTCGAGCACGACCGCGCGCTCAGCGGCTATGTGACCGCGCGCGGCGGCGATCGGCTGGTTTTTTCCATTATCGTCAACGCCGATACCAGCCACGGAGCGCAAATGCGCCATGCCATCGATCAGATCGCGCTGGCTATGGTGCGGGAATAATGACTACTTTAATTGACCATATTTATGGTAATCTAGCGGCAGCTAGACTGCGGAAGCAGGAAAATGCGGGAAATCGCCATCTCGGAATTCAAGGCAAAATGCCTGGCGCTGCTTGAAACCGTGCATCAAACCCAAGTCCCATTGCGCGTGACCCGGCATGGAAGGCCCATTGCGGATGTGATTCCACCCGTCCAGGATCAGAAAGACCGGAAATGGCTGGGTTCACTTGCCGGCACCATAAAAATCACCGGTGATGTCATCTCGCCGGTGCTTGATTTGAAGGACCTCCCGGTCTCGGAATGAAATATTTGCTCGATACCCATATTTGGCTCTGGAGCCTGTCGGAACCACGCAGGCTTTCCCGGCGGGTGCGGAACGCATTACAGCGGCCACAGAACCAGCTTTGGCTTTCGCCCATCAGTGTCTGGGAAGCCTTATTGCTGCATGCCAAACACAGGATTCAACTGCCCGCGAAGCTTCACGATTGGCTGCCTGCGGCACTGGCCTCATTTCGTCAAGCGCCCATGACCCATGCCATCGTATTAGC
>JAKAZV010000098.1 GCA_021826505.1 Acidobacteriota bacterium
TTCGATCGCATTTTCCTTTAATTATTAAAAGTCATGAAGAAAGAAACTCACCTCATAGTGTGATCAGTTTGAGTTCGGGAATACGCTGGAAGTGTTTCATATTGAGCGTGACGACATCGAAGCCGAGATGGATGGCCGTAGCGCCGATGAGCAAGTCCGGGAAATCGATGCTGACGCCATGGCTCATCTGCTCGCCGTGGATACGTCCAGCCAGGCGCGCAATGTCCAGTGTGAGCGGATACACAGCAACAGCCTGCATCAGTTCTTCGACAAAGCTTTCCCGGCGCTTGCGGTCGGCTTCTGTTTTGGTCCGGTAGATGCCGTGCGTCAGTTCCACGGCTGTCACGACTGAGAGTGCGGCAACGGTATTTCCACACACGGCTTCAATGCGCTCCAAAACCTCCCACACACTGTCCCTGCGCCTCTCGCCTGCGATGAGGATGCTGGAATCGAGAATTACTCCCATGTGGGTGGATTCCAGGGCTTGCGATTTCGGATGATTTCTTCGAGATCGTCAGCGAATTCCGGATCCATGCGCGGCTCGTGGCCCAGATCTTCGGCGTGCTTCTTGGCCAGGGCGATGGACTCGGAGAGCAGCCGGGGCCGAACCTCGCCGGTGACGGAACGCACTACGGCCACGGCGCACGTGCCGTTCTCAATGACGACTTCTGCCCCCAGGCGGACATGCGCCATTAGCCTTGCAAAGTCACGGGCTGCGTCATCTTCCGAGATGTGGATCGTGGCCATATGCATGATGATACTCCGGTTCTACCTTTTTCTTTCACTAGAAGGCGAAGGGATAATGGTTGCCTCACGCCTTGCTTTGCTCTTTTGCGTCGCTCATCAGCGCGGGCCCGCAAGAATGGCCGAGTCGGCAATCTTCTCCATGACCGCTCTCTGACTCTGAGCGCTTAAAGCAGGGGATAACTCCAGCTGGATTTGATATAAGACGCCATTCTCCTCCCACCACAGGTACGCTGGTGCGCAGGAGCCTCCGCAGTTAACAGCCCGGAAAAATCCATGAATGCCGCAAATTAGCCTTACGCCGCGAACGTTCGACAGGTCCTGAAGCCTGTACCCGGGCTTAGCATGGGCTGAAAAAAAGTCCGGCGAAACCAGCATCTCCCACTCCCAATTTGTAATAAAGAGATATTTCATACTGATCTGACGCGTCTTTTTCAACGACCGCATGCGTCGTGTCACCCACAGGCTCGGGCAGTCCACTCGGCAGCAGCATAGGCAAATGTGATCTTGCTTTGACTATAGCCAGGGCGCGCACGAAGACAATCGGCAACGACTTCCCTGACAGGTGATTGCAACTGGAGCCATTGTGTGCTGGAAAAGCAAAACTTATGACCAGAAAGGGCATCAACAGACTGAGAAGATGTCTTTTTTGCATATTACGACACCTCGAAGCAATTCATGAGCCATACGATAAAAGCCGGTTTTGAGCCGCTGACGGAAAATTCTATTTCAATGTTTCATAATATTTTTTCCGTTTTGTCTGTTCAATACAGGATTCGACATGGACGGCATCCATATGGATTTTCCATGATCATTGCGAAGCTGGATGCTGAATTCCTCTTGAGTCCCCCGATATACATCTCCAATCACAATTCGACATACATTTTTATATGCAAGACACAGACTAGACCTGCCGCTTGGATCTGACAGTAAATCGATAGATCCATGGCCATTTACATTATTCAAGCCAATATCCACCATTCCGTCATCGCCAACTGCCATGGTTATTCCTTGCTTTCCGGTTGGATTATCAACGTTCAGCGAATGTGTTGTGATGGAGTTCGCCACTATATTCGGCAAAGATTCGGATGCTTTTGCGTGCCGAATATTTGAAAAATAAAACACGATGCCCATGCCCATCAATGAAACAATGAGTGCGCCATTCACCCATTCAAGTTGTTTCATTCGTTTTTCAATATTCATTTACAACCATCCTCTCTTTTTACCGTTTGCCGCATATGGCTACGGATATGGGTATGGCATGCGCCGACCGAGCTGTTTTTATTTTTTCCTTAAATCCAGCCGCTGCGGAAGACAATCCACCAGCAGGCCAGCAGATTCGGCAGGCTGAGGATGAGCCACCATTTAATCGGGCACAACAGCCCGATCGCCAGATCGGTGACGCCATAGAGCAGGCCGAAAATCTTCTTCTGATCCATGCTTTTTTCCGTTATCTGTCATCCGTCATCTGTCCACCAACGCCGCTGCGGCGCTGATCCCCAAGCGTGCTCTTCAATGCGCCTGCTGGGCCATCTGCTGAATCAGGCTGAACATCGGCATATACATGGAAATCACAATGCCGCCGACGGTAAATCCCAGCACGCCGATCATCAGCGGCTCCAGCAGCGCCAGCAGGTTTTTGCTGGCGGCATCCACTTCATCTTCGTAAAAATCGCCGATTTTCTGCAGCATGGCGTCGAGCGCGCCGGTCTGCTCGCCCACCCCGATCATCTGCACCACCATGTTGGGAAAAATGCCGCTTTCCCGCAGCGGGTCAATGATGGTGCGCCCCTGCTCGATGGCCAGCCGGACTTTTAAGATGGACTGCTCGACCAGGGCGTTGCCGCTGGTGCGGGCGGTGATATCGAGCGCCTCGAGAATGGAGACCCCGGAAGAAATCAGCGTGCCCAGGGTGCGGGCGAAGCGGGCAATGGCGATTTTGCGCAGCACAATGCCGATGATGGGCAGCTTCAGGGTCATGCGGTCGAGCCACAGCCGGCCGTCCTCGGTGGCGTGCAGGCGCTTGACCACGATCACGAAAATCACCGGCGAGCCCAGAATCAGCCACCAGAACGAGGAAACGAAGTGGCTGAGGTCAATCACGATTTTGGTGGGCAGCGGCAGGGTGGCGTTCAGGCTGTTGAACAGGCCGACAAAGATGGGCACGATCTTCCAGAGCAGAAAAAAGACAATCAGCGTGGCGAAGCTGATGACCGAGACGGGATAAATCATGGCGCTCTTCACCGCCGCCCGCAGCTTGACCGCTTTTTCGACATAGACCGAGAGCCGCTGCAGGATGGTGTCGAGAATGCCGCCCGTTTCGCCCGCCTCGATCATGTTGCAGGTCAGGCCGTCAAAGACCCGCGGCTGATGCCGCATGGCGTTGGCCAGGGTCGAGCCGCCTTCGACCTCGGAGCGCACATCGTTCAGGGCGCGGGCAAAGCCGGCGTTTTCCTGATTGCCGGCGATCAGGTCCAGGCACTGCACCAGCGGCAGGCCGGCGTCAATCATCACCGAAAACTGGCGGAAAAACACCGCCAGCTCCTTGGCCGTCACATTCACCTTGCGGCCCTTGCCGGTGACCACTTTTTCCATCACCCGCAGCTGGCCGAGTTGCGCCCGGCGCAGATCCTGGATGACCTGGTCGCGGCTGGCCGCGGCCCGTTCTCCCATCACCCGCTTGCCCGCGCGGTTGCGCGCTTCATAAGTAAAAACTGGCATATCAATTCCCCTCGTCAGGTTGTATTTGTTTCAGGGGGGATGGAGTCGTCATCGCCGGGTCACCGCCGCCGCGGCCCGCGTGGGCGCCGCGCCGGCGCCGCCGCCGCCGGCGCGGCGCAGCATTTCCTGCAGCTCTTCCGGCAGGCTGCTGGCGTTGAGCGCGGTGGCTTCGGCGATCTGCCGCGTCAGCACCAGTTGCATCAGGCTTTGGTTAAAAGTCTGCATGCCGAATTTATCCTGCCCCGTCTGCATGCTGGAGTAAATCTGGTGGACTTTGTCTTCCCGGATCAGATTGCGGATGGCGGGGTTGGGAATCAGAATCTCCATCGCCATCACCCGTCCGCCGCCCATTTTGGGCAGCAGCGACTGGCTCAGGATGCCTTCCAGCACCAGCGAGAGCTGGGCCCGGATCTGCGCCTGCTGATGCGCCGGAAAGACGTCCACAATGCGGTTAATGGTGCTGGCGGCGGAGTTGGTGTGCAGGGTGGCAAAGGTCAAATGGCCGGTTTCGGCGATCCGCAGCGCCGCCTCGATCGTCTCCAGGTCGCGCATTTCTCCGATCAGCACCACGTCCGGGTCCTGGCGCAGCGCCACCCGCAGCGCCTGCCCGAAGCTGGGCGTGTCGGCCTCGACCTCGCGCTGGTTCACGATCGAGCGCTGGTGCTGGTGCACGAACTCGATCGGATCCTCGATGGTCAGAATGTGGTGCGGCTTGGTGGCGTTGATGCGGTCCAGCATCGCCGCCAGCGTGGTGGATTTGCCGCTGCCGGTCGGCCCCGTCACCAGCACCAGCCCGCGCGGACGCTCGCAGAGCCGCGCCACCACCTGCGGCAGCCGCAGTTGCTCAAAGCTTTTGATCTCGATGGGAATCACGCGGAAGACCGCGCCCACCGAGCCGCGCTGGTGAAAGACGTTGGCGCGGAAGCGGGCCAGCCCCTTCAGGCCAAAGGAAAAATCAATCTGCAGATCGGTTTCGAGCTTCTGTTTCTGGCTGTCGGTCATGACGCTGTAGGCCAGCAGCTTGGTGTCCGCCGCGGTCAGCGGCGCCAGCGGCAGCGGCTCCAGCTCCCCGTGCACGCGCGTCATCGGCGGGCTGGCGACGACCAGGTGCAGGTCGCTGCCGTTTTTCTCGACTAACTGCTTCAACAGATCGCTTAAGCCGTAATCCATAGGGTTCACGCTCTGAATGCAAGCTGTGGCCGCCGCCGCATTCACTTCACCGTCTCGCGCAAAATCTCCTCCACCGTGGTGACGCCCTCTTTCACTTTCTCCAGGCCCGCGCGGCGCAGGGTCTTCATGCCCTGTTCCAGCGCCTTGCGCTTCAAATCGAGCGCCGAGGCGCCGACCAGCACCATGTCGCGCAGCTCCTCTTCCATGGGCATGACCTCAAACAGCCCCACCCGGCCGCGATAGCCGGAGCCGTTGCATTCGCCGCAGCCGGCGCCGCGGCGCGGAATCACGCTGGCGGCTTCCTCCGGGCTGAAGCCCAGGTCGCGCAGCTCGCGCTCCGGCAAGGGCCGCGGCTCGCCGCAGTGGGCGCAGATGCGGCGGATCAGCCGCTGGGCGCAGATCAGGTTCACGCTGGTGGCCACCAGAAACGGCTCAATTCCCATATTCATCAGCCGGGTGATGGTCGAGGGCGCGTCGTTGGTGTGCAGGGTGGAAAGCACCAGATGCCCGGTCAGCGCCGCCTTCACCGCGATCTCGGCGGTCTCGAAGTCGCGGATTTCGCCGACCAGAATAATATTCGGATCCTGGCGCAGAAACGAGCGCAGCGCGGCGGCGAAGTTCAGCCCGATCTGTTCCTTCACCTGCACCTGGTTGATCCCGGCCAGCTGAAACTCCACCGGATCCTCGGCGGTCATGATGTTGGTGTCGGGGGTGTTGAGCTGCGAGATCGCCGAATAGAGGGTGTTGGTCTTGCCGCTGCCGGTCGGCCCCGTCACCAGCACCATGCCGTAGGGTTTGTGGATGGCTTCCTGAAAATGCGCCAGCGCCGCCGGCTCAAAGCCCAGCTTGGTCATGTCGAGGCGCAGGTTTTCCTTGTCCAGCAGCCGCATCACGATCTTTTCCCCGAACAGCGTGGGCAGCGTCGAGACGCGCAGATCGAGCACCTTGGTCTTGTTCTCGTGGGTGGTGCGCAGCATGATGCGGCCGTCCTGCGGCAGCCGCTTTTCGCTGATGTCGAGCTTGGCCATGATCTTGAGCCGGCTGACCATGGCGTTGCGCAGCTTCATCGGGGGCTGCATCACTTCCTGCAGCACGCCGTCAATCCGGTAGCGCACCCGCAGCAGGCGCTCGTAGGGCTCGAGATGGATGTCGCTGGCGCCGCGGCGCAGCGCCTCGGTGAGAATGGCGTTCACCAGCCGCACCACCGGCGCCGCTTCGGCGGCCTTTTCCAGCTCGTCCAGCTTGGTGTCGAGATCGAGTTCGGTCTCGATCGCTTCCGTTTCCGACAGCTCCAGATCCTCGATCACCTTCTGGATCTGGTCGCCATCGTTGTCGATTTCGCCATAGCAGCGCTGGATCGCCGCCTGAATCGCCGACTCCGAGGCCACCACCGGCTCCAGGTTCAGCCCGGTCATGAACTTCACGTCGTCGAGCGCGAATACGTTGGTGGGGTCGGCCATGGCCAGCCGCAGCGCCGCCCCGTTGCGCTCCAGCGGCAGAATCTGCATGCGTTCGGCCGTCTCCCGCGGCACCAGCCGCAGCACCTCCGCCGGCACGCTCAGCTCATGCAGGGTGTGCGACGGCACGCCGTACTGGCGCGACAGAATGCGGGCCACGTCATCTTCGCTGCAGTATTTCAGCTTGACCAGGCTGGTGCCCAGCCGTCCGCCGTTGCGCTTCTGATAGCTCAGCGCCTCCTCCAGTTGCGCCGGAGTGATGACTTTTTCCCGCACCAGCAGGTCGCCGATTCGCTCGAACATGACTCACCGCCCGCCATCATGGAGGCTTTGGGCATCTGCATGCTAACACGTTTTCCCCGGGATTTTACGAGTTTTCCCTGCCCTGGACGTGCCTTGGGTTATAACTTCTTTATCGCTCCGGATAACTGCGGTTTTATATTGTTTCCTTTTCTCTCATTTTCGGCATCCCGCTTCTTCCGGCTGGCGCCTTCATGGCTTTCCGCGGCCTCGTGCTTGCAGCAGCACCACGCTGCCATAGCGATGGGCGCGGGCGAGGGCCAGATTGCCGCCCGCCGACCAGGCATAGCTGATAATCCGCTGATGCTGAAAATGGGTGTACGGGCGGGGCTGGCCGGGCTGGCCCGGCGCCGGCTCGATCCAGATATTATCCGCCCCGCGCGTGGTTTTCACATACGAGATGCCCCGCCCGTCCGGCCGCCATTGCATCTGCCGCCGGGCGGGCAGAAACTGTCCCGCCCGGGGATGGGCGCGGGGAAAAATCACCGCCGTCATCTTGCCGTCGGGCGCGTGGGTTTCCAGCAGAATGCGCCGGCCGCGGGGGGAAACCGCGGGCCGGAAATAGGAGCCGGCAAAATACGGCGCGATGATCCGCGGCGTTCCGCCTTGCAGCGGCATCTCTTCCAGAACCTGGCTGTTTTTGCTGCGCTCAATAAAAATTACATTCCGGCCGGAAGGCGTAATAGATATAAAATTTATCGCTTGCCGGCTTAATACCCGGGAATAGGAATGCCGCAGGTCCGTGGCCATGGCTCGCAACTGCGAGCCATGCCTTATCTGGACATAAACCATCTGCCCCTGGGGCCCGACGGAAATTCCAGCCAGGGCTCTGGCCGTCCCGAACTGCCGTGGCGAGGCATTCGGCTGTGCGGGATCCAGGGTATAAATCGCCCAGCGCCGGTCGCCCGTCATCGCCTGGTAGGCAATCGCGCCCTGCGGCGTCCATGCCATGGCAAAGCTGCCGAGTTGATTCGCCGCCGCGGGCAGAAGCTGCTTCGCCGGCTGCTGCGGCATCTGCTCCCAGAGCGAGTAAAAGGCTTGCTGCTTTTGCGTGGCCAGGAGCCGGCCGGCGCGATCCAGGCTGAGCGAATTATAGCTTGTGAGGCCGTTTGAGAGCTGATGCGCCTGGCCCGCGGGATATGAGATCAACGTCAGATGAGAAAAAGAGTTCAAAAATGAATTGCCGGCTAGCCCCAATAGTTCGTGGCCCTGGGGCGTCCATTGCAGACCGGCAATTATTCTGGTGCTCCAGGGCAAAATCCGGCTGCGGCCATCCGCCACCCGGATCACGGCAATCTGAGAACGCAGTGGAGCAATATCTTCAATCCCCACCGCGATGCGGCGGCCATCGGGCGACCATGCCGGGCTGTCATAACCCCAATAGGAGAAGTTGGAGCAGTAAAAGAGTTCGTTTTTTAATCCCAAATCCGCGATGGTTGTGAGCGGGCGTGGATGGGTGCCATCGCCGCGGGCCAGCATCAGGGTTGCATCATTACTATGCGCGGCGTCGCAGCGCACAAAAGCCATGCGGCGGCCATGGGGGGAAAAGCCGGGCGGGGTTTCAACATTGGCCAGCAGCTTCACCGGCTGCCCGCCCAGGATGGGAACCTGATAAAGATCGGGATGGATTTCATTGCCGGCCACATAATCCAGAAAGCTGCCGTCGGGGGTAAAGCTCAGCCCCTCATAGCGGTAATTGGCCGGGGGATGGACGGGCGGCGGCACAATCTGCTCTCCGCTGGCCGCATGCACTTGCCGCAGCCACAGGCTTTCGCCCCGCGGCCCGCGATGCACATAGGCCACATAGTTGCCGTCGGGCGAAATCGCCACCGGCGCCACCACCAGGCCCGAGCTGGTCAGGTTAATCACCCGGGCGTTGCGCCAGCGACGCAGCAGGGCGCGCAGCTGATTTTTTGCTCTCTGCGTATGCCAGTACCATCCTCCCAATCCTCCGGCCAGCAGCACCAGAAAGATTCCCGTTCCCAGCAACCCCTTGCGATGGCGGCCCAGCAGGGCGGAAACGATCTGGCTGTCGGAGCCGGCGGATGAGGCCGCCGATGGCATGATAGATCCCGTCTCCCGCGCCAGGGCGGCGGAGGATGCCGGTTGCGGAATAGACGCCGTAGATGAAGCAGCCGCCGCATCCCGGGCGCTGCCCGCGCCCAATCTTTCGCGCTGCAATAGCTTCAGCTCCGCCCGCAAGTCGCTGGCGTGCTGATAGCGCAGCTCGGCGTCCTTTTGCAGCGCCCGCAGGATGATCCGGTCCAGCTCCGGCGGCAGTTCTTCCCGCGCCTGCGAGGGCCGCGGCGGATGGTGGTTCAAGATCTGGCTGAAGGTCTCGGCGGTGCTTTTTGCCTGAAAGCAGCTTTTTCCCGTCGCCGCCTCATAAAGCACCACCCCGAGCGAAAATATATCGCTGCGCGCGTCCACCGTCTCGCCCCGCGCCTGCTCGGGCGACATATACGCCACCGTCCCCAGCGTCGAGCCCGGCGAGGTCAACTGCGGCGCCGGCAGGCTCTGCGTCTCCGCCCCGATCAGATCCGCCGGATCGTCCGGCCCGCCCAGCCGCGCCAGCCCGAAATCCAGGATCTTCGCCTGCTGATGCTGCGTGATATAGATGTTCGCCGGCTTCAGGTCGCGGTGAATAATGCCGCGGCGATGCGCATAATCCAGCGCATCGGCCATCTGGATCGCCCATTCCAGCAACTGCGCCAGACTCGGCAACTGCCGCTGCACCCGCTCCCGCAGCGTCGCCCCTTCCAGCAGCTCCATCACCAGATAAGCCTGCCCGTTCTGCTCGCCAAATTCATACAGCGTGCAGATGTTGGGGTGGTTCAGCCCGGCGATCGCCCGCGCCTCGCGCTCGAAGCGCTCCCGCGCCGGCTTCGAGCCGGCCAGCTCCGGCGGCAGAAACTTGAGCGCCACCGCGCGGTGCAGCCGGGCGTCTTCGGCCTTATAGACCTCGCCCATCCCTCCCGCCCCCAGCCGCTCCACAATCCGAAATTGTCCGAAAATCTGCCCGATCATTTGCGGTTTATTTCCGTACTGTAGTGTACTTTGAATTAATCACGTATTGATTGAATCCTGCTGCCTGAGCGGAGGGCGTCTTTTGATGGCGGAGAGCCGGGCGCTCAAACTTCGGCCTTCCCGCTCGTTGTGCACACATATTATGTGTGAATTTTCCCCGTAGTGTTTCAACCCTCCGCTAAAATCGAACGCCCTTCCACTACGTGGCGCTTTTGGCCGCCTTTTCATCTGGTTGAAAA
>JAKAZV010000008.1 GCA_021826505.1 Acidobacteriota bacterium
ATGCAAACAACGCCCGGCATCGCTGAGATCGCTTCGTTGTAGCGCCGCCGGCCCGTTTGCGGCCATTCAGGCCCAGCGGCGTAATGTGGCTGGGCAGCCGCGGATCAAAGCCGTATGCCGGCTGAAGACGCCGGGTCAAAAACCGCTTGGCCACGCCTCGGGCCAATTCCGGAACGGGAAATAGATTGTCGTTGCAGCCGGCCTTCCAGGGGTAAACCCGAAACTGCAGCGGCCAGTACCGGGCCGCGCTCGGCGCCGGTTTTTTCAGGAGCACAAGATGACTTCCCGCGGCCGTTTTCTTCCAGAGCCGCTGATATCCGGCGGGGGATAACCGCGTGCGCCCTAATACAATCACTCGAACGGCGGCGCGGCCGAGACCATGCGAAACCGCAAAGCCGTGAGCTCTTAAATAATTCCGCACATTTTCCGGCAGCCCCAGCGTGGCAACCGTCAGCACTCCGCCAAAATAGGGAACCGGCGGCTGCACGGCGGTCAGATTTTGCCGCCAGTGTTTTTGCTCTACCCGTGCGCTGAAAACATAGTGTCCCGGCGCCGGCAGCGCAAACGGCTGCGCCGGTGAAAGGCATTGCCGGGGCATGCCCGGCCGCGGCCGCGCGCAGCGCAGTCCCGCGAATTGTTTTTTCCAGATGAGCGCGCCGCGGGCATCGCGGATATGGAAGTGAATCGTTGCCTCAAACCGGCCCGGGGCGGCGAGTTGAACCCATGCTTTTTCCCCGGCTTCCAGATGCCGGGCGCTGAGTGTAAGCTTCCAGTCCGTTCCCGCCGGCAGATGATGACGCCGCCAATGCAGCCACAATCCGGCCAGGACCAGGATGGCCGCCGCTCCCAACCCCACCCGATAAAGCGCGCGCGGCATGAAGAAAAATTATCTCCCGCGATTGGGATGGCCGGCCCAGCTCTGCCATGGGGCGGATGATTGCAGTGATTTTTGGATGTGGCTCTGTTCTAAGGTTGCAGTTTTTTAATTTCCTGCGCCGCGGTCTGCGCGATCTGCCCCTGGGGATAGGTCTGCATCAACTGCCGGTACAGCGCCACTGCCTGGGCGGGTTGGGTATGGCTTTCCAGCCGTGCCAGCTCCAGCAGGGCCACGGCTTTCGGATAGGCTGGCGCGGAGTGGGCAATAATTTGCCGCAGATCGGCCGCGGCCTGGGCATTTTGTCCCTGGCTGACATGGTAGTTGGCCAGTGCGGCCCGGGCCAGCGCCGCCAGATTTGGGTCGCTGCCCTGGCGCAGCGCGCGCAAGCCCGCCAACCCGGCCGCGGTCTGCCCGGCATCGAGTTGTGCGAGGGCGACATAATAGGCCGCAATGCGGCCGGTGCGGCCGGAATAGCGCGCAGCCGTCTCCAATTTGGGCAGCGCCGCCAGCGCCCGCGCCTTGGCATTGGGGTAGAGCGTTTGTCCCGGCGCGGCGCTCGCCGCCGTGCTCAGCGGGGCATGATAAATTTGCATCCCGCTGGCCAATATGGCCTGGGCATGCTGCCGCCGCACCGTGCGCCAATGCCAAACGCCCCATCCCGCCAGCACCACCGCCAGCACCACGCCGGCTACGATCCATATCGTCTTCTGATGCTGTAAATAATATTCGTAAGCGGCATCCATGCCGCTGACGAACTCATCGGTTTTCAATTCATGCCGGCTAATGCGTGCCAAGGGGGGTGCTCCCGAAATGAATTTGCGGCGCGATCACGCGCGGCGTATCTTTTCCGCCGCACCGTGCATCGTATTTGCTTGCGCAGTTGCCCGCCAACGGCGGCCAAACTGTTATAATAACAAGATTCGCCGAAACGAGGTTGAGGGCGAGGTTGCAGGCATGGACAAACGCAAGCTGGAGCAGTTCCGCAAAAGACTCGAGCAAAAGCAGCAGGATTTGATGCGCACCGTCTCGCGCACGGAGCAGGATGGCCGCGTGGCTGACGAAGAAGCCACCCAGGACATCGCCGACAAGGCCATCAATTCCTATACCAAGGAATTTCTTTTCCACCAGAGCAATGCCGACCGCGGTCTGCTGCAAATGGTGGATGAGGCGCTGCAGCGCATTCATGACGGCACTTACGGCCTATGCATCACCTGCGGTGAAGAGCTCAACCCCAAGCGGATTGACGCGGTGCCCTGGGCCCGCTACTGCATCTCCTGCCAGGAAAAGGTTGAACAGATGGGCGTGCTGCGCTAAAAACCTCACGTCCAACCTTTACGCTTCACAACTTTAAAGCCTTCGGCTCATCCCCACTCACCGCGAACGGCCGGGAGACAACTATCGTCTTGGCGGCGCCGCTGCTGCTTTTCCGCTGCGCTTACTTTCCGCCCAGCTCGCCCTGCTCCGATCCATTGTCTTTTTCTTCCGGCGGAATGGTCGAGGCCGCCGCGACCTTGTCGCTTTCCTCCATGCGCAGCAGCCGCACGCCTTGCGAGGCCCGCGCCACCTGCCGGATTTCCTCGCTGCCGACGCGAATGATTTTGCCTTGCTGGCTGATGAGCATGATTTCGGTGTCTTCTTCCACCGCCATCGCCGCCACCACGCTGCCGTTGCGCTCGCTGGTGCGGATATTGATCACCCCGCTGCCGCCCCGGCTCTGCAGGCGGTATTCGCTCAGCCGGGTGCGCTTGCCATAGCCGTTTTCGGTGACCGACAGAATCAGTTGTTTTTCGTGGCGCGCGATCTCCATGCCCACAATGGAGTCGTCATCGGCCAGCGTCATGCCGCGCACCCCATATGCCGTGCGGCCCATGGCGCGCACGCCGGTTTCCTCGAACCGTATGCTCTTGCCTTCGCGCGAAGCCAGAAAAATCTGGTTATGGCCGTCCGAGAGCCGGGCGCTGATCAGCATGTCGCCCTCTTCAATCCCCATGGCGATAATGCCGCCGGCGCGGGGATTGGAAAAATCGCTCACCGCGCATTTTTTGATCACGCCCCGGCGCGTGACCATCACGATATATTCGTTTTCACTTTGCAGATCGCGCACCGGCAGCACCGCCCGCATGACTTCTCCCGGCTGCATGGCCACCAGATTGGCAATGCCCTTGCCTTTGGCGTTGGCGGCCGCGTCGGGAATCTCATAAACCTTCAGCCAGTACACCCTTCCGGTCTGGGTAAAGACCAGAATGTAGCTGTGCGTGGAGGAGATGAACAGGTGTTCCACGAAGTCCTCGCCCCGCGTGCCCGCGCCGATGCGCCCGCTGCCGCCCCGGCGCTGATGCCGGTAGGTGGAGACGGCGGTGCGCTTGAGGTAGCCGCCGTGGGTGACGGTAATGGCCACCGTCTCTTCCTGGATCAGGTCTTCCAGCGAAACTTCCTCGAGCGCGTTCTCGATCCGGGTGCGCCGCGGGTCGCGCTCGCCGCCGTAGTCCTTGCGGATTTCCTTGAGCTCGCTGGCGATCACGCCCCGCAGTTTTTTGTCGCTGGCCAGAATGGCCTCCAGCTCGGCGATGCGCAGCCGGATCTGTTCCAGCTCTTCCAGGATTTTTTTCCGCTCCAGCCCGGTCAGGCGATGCAGTTGTAAATCCAGAATCGCCTGCGCCTGCTTTTCGCTGAGCGCGAATTTGGCCACCAAACCCTCGCGCGCCTCTTTCGGGCTGGCCGCGGCGCGGATCAGCTGGATCACCGCATCCAGGTGATCGAGGGCGATCTTATAGCCTTCGAGCAGATGCTCGCGGTCGCGCGCCCGCGCCAGATCAAATGCCGTGCGCCGCCGCACCACCTCGGCCCGGTGCGCCACAAACAGCCGGATGGCTTCCACCAGCCCCAGCTCCTTCGGCTGGCCCTGCACCACGGCCAATAGGATCATGCCGAAGCTCACCTGCAGGTTGGTGTGTTTATAGAGCTGATTGAGAATAATCTCGGCCTGTTCGCCGCGCTTCAGCTCGATCACGATGCGCATCCCGTCGCGGTCGCTCTCATCGCGGATATCGCTGATGCCCTCGATTTTTTTCTCCTGCGCCAGCTCCGCGATCCGCTCGATCAGTCTGGCTTTATTGACCTGATAGGGAATCTCGGTAAAGATGATGGCCTGGCGGTCTTTGCCGATATCTTCCACCGCCGAACGCGCCTGTACGATAAACGAACCGCGGCCGGTGGCATAGGCCTGGCGAATGCCGGCCTTGCCGAAAATCGTGCCGCCGGTGGGAAAATCCGGTCCCTGCACGTGCTGCATCAGCTCGTCCAGCGTGGCCTGCGGATTGTTCACCAGGATGAGCGCGGCATCGAGAATCTCGGTCAGATTGTGGGGCGGAATTTTCGTCGCCATGCCCACCGCGATGCCTTCGGAGCCGTTGATCAGCAGGTTGGGTATGCGGGTCGGCAGCACCGTCGGCTCTTCGGTGGCTTCGTCGAAGTTGGGCACGAAATCCACCGTGTCACGGTCAATATCGGCCAGCATCTCCTCCGCCAGTTTCGCCAGCCGCGCCTCGGTATAGCGGTAGGCCGCCGGCGGATCGCCGTCCACCGAGCCGAAATTGCCCTGGCCGTCAATCAGCGGATAGCGCAGATTGAAATCCTGGGCCATGCGCACCAGCGCGTCATAGACCGCCATATCGCCGTGCGGATGGTACTTTTTCAGCACTTCTCCCACCACGCCGGCGCACTTGGAGTATTTTTTGTTCGACAGCAGCCCTTCGCGGAACATGGCGTACAAAATGCGCCGGTGCACCGGCTTCAAGCCGTCGCGCACGTCGGGCAGGGCCCGGCCGATGATCACCGACATGGCATAGTCGAGATACGAGCGCCGCATCTCGTCTTCGATATTGATGGGCAGCAGGTTTTTGCCGCCTCCGTCATCGCTCAAAGGCAGGGTGAGATTGTCGTGATCGGCCATAAAGTTTCGCTGATTTTTCGCCGCCGCGGGGGTTTGCGCGGCTTAAACGGTGTCAGGAGTAGCCTCTATTATTTTACCCCGTTCCAGGCTGCTTCTAACCCTGAAACGTCAGTTTATGCGGGCGCCAGAGGATTCACCATGCGCAATCCGGGGAATCGCGCAAATCCCCGGTCCGCGGTGGCCAAAGTCGCGCCATGCTCCAGTGCCAGCGCGGCCAGATGGGCATCAGAAATATGCGAACTCAGGGCTTGGCCTTTCGCGGCGAGTTCAAGAAAAATTGGCCAGTGCCGCTCGGAAGGATTGAGAATCACGGCCTGCGGCAGTTGCAGCCACTCAGAGACAATTCCACTGGCTTCCTGAAAAGTAAAAGGCCGGCGCAGGGCCCGCGGATTCATCCCAATGCGCATAAATGCCAGGATCGCAATCCAGGCAAACGCAGGGGTCTCGGCGCCGGACAGGAGATCTTCCAGCCACTTTTTAGCTTCATGATGATGCAATGACGTGGAATCGTAGGCATATAAAAGCAGGTTTGCGTCAATCAGGGTCAACGATGAAAATCCCCTTCCAGCCGGGACAATAGCGCTTCTATGTTGTCGTATGACAATTCAGGAGCTAACCCCAGAGGTTTGGGTTGAACGCGGAATGAGGTCCTCGGCTGGGGGCGCGCGGAAACATTTAAGCCCTGGCGCAGCAAATGATTCACGATCTGCTTGAATGGCAGGCCCGATTTCCGCGCCTCCAGCCGCAATTTGGCGGCAATATCATCGTCCAGAGTCAGGGTTGTGCGCACATCATGATGCTAATTGAATGCCATCAGGATGTCAATGATGCCTTTTCGCTGATTTGTTCTGCCGGCCATAGCGGCGGCCTGGTGGCAGTGACTGGCAGCATGAGGCCGGTCCTTCGAACGGCAAGACAATAACGTGGCCCCGCCATTTCCCCTGCCGCTTTGGCATGGTGCGTGTGGTGGCGGCTGTAGGTAGCTGTAGGTAGGCTGTAGGTAAAAAAAAGCGGCTACCTACAGCCTTAAGTTGAATGTATTCATGGATTTAGATCGTTCCTGTAGGTACTGTAGGTAAAAATTCAACTTTTTTGTATTTTGCTTCTTTGTGGCATTTAAATAGACAACGGCTGCGCCGTTTAGCTTTTTTCCAGCATTCCGTGGGTTGCCGCCGCGGGCGGTTGAGGCGATGAAAATCCCGGCAGTTTTTGCGGCGGGAATGCCACCGCGTGATAGCCGGCGGGAATCTGGAATAGCGCTGCCGGCAGTGGCCGCGATGATAATTTCGTCGCTGAACTGGTCATGCTCATGATCGGTCCGTTGGGATCGAAGCCGGCGGGCAGCGGTTTGTGCTCGCGCTGCAGAATCATGGGCAGCAGCATCGTCAGCATGGGGGAATAAAACTTCATTTGCATGCGCAGCATCACGGTCTGTTGCTTCGCCAGTTGGGCATAAATATGGGTGATTTGGGTAAATTCCGGCGGCAAGCCGGGCAGACCCGCCAGCAATGAAGTGGGGTCAAATAATCGGGCGGAAGCGCGGCTGATGCGCTCCAGACTGGCCAGCGCGGGATGCGCGGCCACGGCATCCTGCCGGGCGAACCAAAATCGCATGACCATCCGCATATCCAGGCCAGATGCCATCGCCGCTGGCGGCGCCGGCGTCCCGGGCCTTGCGGGCAGAGGCATGGCCATGGTCATCATCAGTTTGCGTTCAATCACCGGAATGCCCAGGATCCGGGCCGGATGAGCGGCGATCCGGCTGAGTTCGGTATGAATCCGCATGTTTTTGAGCGCTGCCTGTCCGGCGGATGATTTTTGGGCTTCAACCTTCGCCAGGGCTTGATGCAGCATGGCGAATAGATGTGCTATGGGAAGCTTCGTATAGGTTTTTTGGACCGGATTCAGCCAGCTGACTTCTTGTTTTTGCAAATTAAATAACATGACCATGGAGCCCATCTGCACCCGCGCATGATGGCCATGCACTGCAATGAACTGAGTCGTGCCCAGGGCCAATTGGTGAGGAACTTTTTTCCCCGCCAGACTCATCAATATGGAATGGACATGGTTCGTATACTGAATCATCCCATCCTGACCCCATGCGGCCAGGGGCAGCAAAATCAGAACAATGAACCCGAATTTTATTTTCATCACTCCGTCTCCGAGCGGCGGCCTACGAGTCCACCATCAAGAATATTAAAACCGCATCGAGTAGGAAGGCCGGGTTTGCCTGTTAGATCCCGGCCCTCCGCCGTCAAATGATGCTGCGCGCTCAGGGAAAAACGAGCAGAGCCAGGCGGAAGCTGCGAGGCGATGTTGATCCCTGAGCGTGATCTTTGGATACTTCGGCCAGAGTGTATCACTAAATACATTCCATCTTTTTGACCCATCCGCATGAAATTTAAACCGCAACTTTTATTCAATCCGAGGGTTGCTGCATTACAGGCTCTGTTTTATGCAATTGCGGAATCAACGCTGGCCGGAAATATTGAAATGGACCGCCGTTTTGATCGCGGCCACTGGCCTGGGCCTGGCGCCCGCGCCACGCCGGCCTTTAGTCCCGGCGCTGACCCGGCGCCAGCGCATCCGGCTGGCGCTGGATCGGCTGACCTGGGGACCGCGCCCCGGCGATATCCGGAGGGTGGAAGCTCTCGGCCTGCAAAAATGGATCGCCCTTGAGCTGCATCCTGGCCGGATCCGGCAAAATCCCCGCTTACGGCGGCAGTTGCGGCTTCTGACCACTCTGCGCATGTCTCCACGGCAATTGCTGCGCCGCTACCCGCCGCCGCAGTTCATCAAGCAAATGGCTCTGGGCCGGCGGCCTTTGCCCTCCGATCCCGCCGTACGCGCCCGGGTTCAGGTTCAAATAGCCCGCTTGCGCCGGCAAATTGCGCAAAAAAATCTCTCTCCCGCCGCGATCCAGGCCGCGCGAAAACTCCGTTTGCTCCGGCGCGGGCGCCGGCTGCGGGCGCTATTGGGCAGTCAATTTGCCGCTCTTACTCACGCGCCCTGGCCGCGTCGCGCCGCGGTTTATGAACAACTTCCCGCCCCGGTGCGGCGAAAAGTCATCGCCTTGCTACCACGCGGCCAGGCGCTGCAACTGGCGCTCTGGCTGCCCTTGCCACAGTCCCGGGCCATTGAGCAATTAAAGGCTCCCATGATGGTTCCGGTGACCGATCTGCAGCAGGCCAAAATGCTGCGCGCCATCTACGGCACGCGCCAGCTTCAGGACGTGCTCACCGATTTCTGGTTTAACCACTTCAATGTCTATTTATATAAAGGCGCCGACCGTTACTTCACCACGCAATATGCCGAGCAGGTGATCCGCCCCCATGTTCTGGGGCACTTTTATACCCTGCTTTTGGCCACGGCCAAAAGCCCGGCCATGCTGTTTTATCTCGACAACTGGCGCTCGGTCGCGCCCGGCGCCGGCGCGCGTCTGGCCGCCTTTCGCGCCCGCATGCAAGCCCGCCGCCGCGCTCACATGGCGCGCATGGGCATCATGGCCGGCTTTCTGCCCGCTTCCCGCCCCGCGCCGCGGCGCAAAGTTAACCCTCCCGGCATCAACGAAAATTACGGCCGCGAATTGATGGAGCTGCATACGCTGGGCGTCAACGGCGGTTATACCCAGCGCGATGTGGATCAGGTCGCGCTTTGCCTCACCGGCTGGACGATCCGCACGCCCTTCCGCAATCCGGCTTTTTTCTTTGCCCCGCGCCTGCACGCCCGGCGGCCCAAAACCGTACTGGGCCGACCGATTGATGCGGGCGGAGAGCAGGATGGCATCGCGGTCTTAAAGTTGCTGGCCAATAATCCCGCCACGGCGCGGCATATCAGCTATGAACTCGCCCAGCGCTTCGTCAGTGACCATCCGCCGCATGCCCTGGTGGACCGGATGGTTGCGGTCTGGCTGCGCAGCCATGGCGACCTGCGGCAGGTAATGGCGGCCATGATCGCTGCGCCCCAATTCTGGAGCCCGCGCTACGCCGGCGATAAATTCAAGGCGCCGTTGCAAATGGTCGCCAGCGCGGTGCGTGCGGTTCAGGCCAGGGTTTATAATCCCGAGCATCTGGTACAGGTGGTGGCGCAAATGGGCGAACCGTTATATCTGGATCTCACGCCGAACGGTTATTCCAACCGCAATCCCGACTGGATCTCCAGCACCGGGCTGGTGGATCGCATGAACTTCGCCCTCGCCCTGGGCGCCGGCTGGGTTCCCGGCTTGCGCATGACCATGCCCGTACTTCCTTCTGCCGCGGAAGCAAGCCGGGCCGCGGCACTGATCGCCCTTGCGCATGTTTTAGAGCAGCCGGCTCCCGCGCCCGCGGTGGAAAAAAATATGCTCGTGAGTTTGCGCCGCCTGCCTCGCCCCGCTGGCGCGGGATGGCGTTCGTTCGCCTCATCCCGGCCGCTCTCCGGCTTCAGCCCGGCGCAGGAAAAACTGTCTCTCGGGCTGCTGCTGGGCGCGCCCGGTTTCCAGCATTATTAATCGTTCTTTGAAGAAGACGAAGGAGAACCCCATGCCCACTCGCCGTATTTTTCTTCGCAACTCCGCCCTGGCCATGGTGGGCGTGGGTGTTTTGCCCAGTTGGCTCACCCGCACCGCCTGGGCGGCGGAAGCCGCCCGGCGCGGCAAAATTCTGGTGGTGATCTTTCAGCGCGGCGCTGCGGACGGACTCAACATCGTGGTCCCGCATGGCGAAGCGGCGTATTACCGTTATCGTCCCACCATTGCCATCCCGCGCCCGCGCGGCAAGACTCCGCGCACGGCTGCGGCTCTGGATCTGGACGGCTTTTTCGGCCTGCATCCCGCGCTCTCCGGCTTGCAGCCGCTCTGGAAGCAGCATCATCTCGCCATTGTGCATGCCGCCGGCTCGCCCGACCCCAGCCGTTCGCATTTTCAGGCCCAGGATTATATGGAAGCCGGCACGCCGGGCCAGCCCGACACCTCCACCGGTTGGCTCAATCGGGTTCTGCGGGCGCAATGTCCCGACTGCGAAGCCGGACATAACCACGGCCAATCGCCTCTGCGGGCCGTGGCCATGGACGCGCAAATGCCGCTCACCCTGCGCGGCGCCGCTCCCGCTGTCGCCATCAGCGACCTGGCCGCCTTCCGGGTTGGCTATGGCCCCCTCGGCGCCGCCGGCGCCGAAGCCCTGCAGTCGCTTTACGACCAGGATGGCGGCGCGCTGCTGCAGCCGGCCGGCCGCGATACCTTCGCCGCTCTGAAGCTGTTACGGCATCTGAATCCGCATCAATACCAGCCCGCTCCCGGCGCCCATTATCCCCGCCGCGGTCTCGGCCATGGACTGCGCCAGATCGCGCAATTGATCAAGGCCCGCGTGGGTGTCGAAGTCGCCTTTGCCGATATTGGGGGATGGGATAATCACGTCGCCGAAGGCTCAACCGAAGGCCAGCTTGCGGGCCGGCTGCGCGAATTCGGCGACGCTCTGGCCGCCTTCTGGACCGATCTCGGCGATCGCGCCGAAGATGTTCTGGTGGTTACCATGTCGGAATTCGGCCGTACCGCGCATGAAAATGGCAGCGCTGGCACCGACCATGGTCATGCCAATGTCATGTTCGTTTTAGGCGGTTCGGTGCGCGGCGGTAAGGTCTATGGCCGCTGGCCAGGGCTGGAACCTGAACAGCTCTATCAGGGACGCGACCTGGCCTTGACCACCGATTTCCGCCTCGTGCTTGCCGAAGCAGTGCGCAATCATCTGGGCGTGAGTGGCCTGGAGCCGGTTTTTCCCGGATTTAATGCCGATCCCCGGCAGTTTCGCGGCTTTTTATCAACTTGAAAGTGAGCGGTAAAAGACATTTGCCGTAGCTGCGCAGGTCTCCATTCTTATTTCCTGCCGCATCTATCCCCCTATGGCAAATGATCATACTCAGAACCTGGCCGTGTGGGTCTGTCTGCTGGCCTGTTTATGGATTTGGCCGTTCTCAGGCGGCAAGCGCGAGACCCTGACCGTCTCCCGCACGATTCCCGGCGCCTCGGCTTATGCCAATGTCGGTCATGATAAAAACGGCAACACCACCGTTGATTTGCACGTTAAATTTATGCCCAATCCCAGCACTTTGACCCCGGCGGAAACGAACTATGTGGTTTGGGTCCAGCCGCGTGGACATGCCCCCGAAAACAAAGGTAAATTACGCGTAAATAGTAATCATCATGGAAGCATTATGCTTCGTTCACCCTATCGGGTCTTAAACGTATTCATCACTGCTGAAGCCTCAGCCCAGGTGACCCGTCCCACCGGCCAGCAGCTCATCTACGGCCTCATCTCGCGCTGAAGCCTGTTAGGTGTCCCGGCCCTCCGCCGTCGAATGACGCTGAGCGTGATCCTTTTGGGCAGCCATCCGTCCGGCTTGCAAACACGCCGCCACGCTGGCGCCATGAACCCCATTGCACGCCAGCGCTAAATTTGAATATTTTTCCGCCCGTTGCAAAACTTCCCGTGTCCGTTCCAGATGTCCGGCTTGCAGCAAAGGGGCGGCGCGGTGCCAGCGTTGCACGTGGCTCAGGCAGGGCTCATCTTTAACTCCAAAGATTGCGCCGAGTTCATTTCGCGCCATGAGAATGATTTGGGCCTCATTGAAATCCCGTAATTTGCTGGCATCCATCGCCAGGCGCAGCAGGGCCGCGCCGGCCGGCGCCCGGTGGGGATATTTTCGGTGGACAAAAGTAATGGCCCGGGTCGCGGTTTTCACCGCCGCGGGCACAAACAAGGCATGGCCCGGAGTCAGCCGCGGTTCTTTTTCAAAACCCAGATGAACCAGACAAGCGGGTGCGTATGCAATGCCCCGCAGCGCCCCGGCCAGCTCCGGATCGAAATTTTCGGTCATGGCCGCCGCGCTCCAGGCCGGCGCCGCCAGAATCAGACGTTCGCATTCTGCCGCGCCGCGGCTGGTGCGCAGGCGAAATCCCTCCTTGCGGGGCGCAATGCTTTCAATGCGCAGATGGCATTGCAGCTGTCCCGGCCGCAGCTTCGCAGCAAGCGCATCCGTCAGCCGCGCCATCCCGCCTTGGATTCCCACCCGCCCCGGGTTTGGATGGGTGCGCGCTCGCGCCTCGCGCCAGAGCGCGCGGCTCACGCTTTTGCTTCCGGCATATTCCCATAGTTTCGGAAACAATGCGCGCAGACTGGCTTCTTCCGGACGCAGATGAAACAGCGCCCCCAGAATGGGCTCGGCCACTTGTTCCGTAAATTCCCGCCCGTACCGGGGGTTAAGAAAATCCGCCACGGATTCATCCGACCTGGTGCCCGCGCGTTTGCCGTTCGGCTTTTCGCCCCATAGAAATTCCCGCGCCATGCGCGCCTTGACGGGCCAGGATATGAGTTGTGTCGTCAGAACTTCCGTGACCCTTTCCGGCGCCATGCGCAGCCAGCCCCGGGGCAGGCGCAGTGCCCGCCCCTGCTTCCATATATATGTTGTCGAACCCTCTTTTTGCGGAGGAACTTCCTCCTGCAGCTTCAGCTCCGGCAAAATATGGCCGGCCCGGGGATCGTGGGCCAGAAATGCATCGGGCCCAAGTTCCAGCAGAAATTCTCCCGCGGCCAGGGTTTGAATCACGCCTCCGGGCCGGGCTTCGCCTTCCAGCAAAACAAAATCTTCTTCCCCGCGCCGCGTCAGCTCCCACGCCGCGCTCAGTCCGGTCACGCCCGCGCCGATAATAGCGGTTTTCGCCTTCACGCCTATATATTCTGACATCGGTGTGCGCGGCCGTTTTCGTGCGAAACCCGCCGGACTCACAAAGCCGGGCCGCGGCCGGAACCTTTGTGAATGCCGTGATTTATACTGGCTGAACCCGAACCTGCGCGGTGTTTTCCCATGACCAGTCCCGCTTTCCAAGGCTTGCGCGTGCTTTCGCTGGAATCCCGCCGCGCGGCGGAAATGGCGAAATTGATCTCACTTCTCGGGGGACAGCCGGTTGCCGCTCCCGCTCTGCGCGAGGTCGCCTTCGAAAATCAGGCTGAGGTCAGGGAATTTCTGGGCCGGCTCTGCGGCGGCGAACTCGACTGGATGATTTTTTTAACCGGGGCCGGGCTGCGCCGCACGCTGGAATTGGCGGGGCCGGAATATTCTCCCGCCCAGCTCGCCCACGCCATGCGCCGCATCCGCGTATTGGCGCGTGGCCCCAAACCCGCGGCTGAATTGCGCAGGCTGGGAGTTGAACCCACCCTCATTGTGCCCGAACCCCATACCTGGCGGGAGGTGATTTCGAGCCTGGATGCCGCAGTGCCTTCCTGGCCGGGGTTGCGCGTGGGGGTGCAGGAATATGGCCAGCCCGCTGACGACTGCCTGCGGGAACTGGAGCGGCGCGGCGCCCGCATTCATGTCCTGCGCCTGTACTCCTACCAGTTGCCGGAAGATCTGGCGCCGCTGCGCGCCGCAATTCAGGAAATTGTGGCGGGAAATATTGCCGTTATCCTGTTCACCAGCTCCCAGCAGGCCATTCATCTGCTGCGGGTGGCGGCGGATATGGGCCTGGAAGCCGCGCTCCGGCGGGCGCTCGCGCGTTGCGTGCTGGCTTCCATCGGGCCCACCACCTCCCAGACCCTGCGCGATCACGGCCTGATTCCCGATCTGCAGCCCAGCCATCCCCACATGGGTTTCCTGGTCCGGGCCGCCGCCGAACAAGCGGAAGCCATCTTGCGCGGTAAACGCGGAGCCATCGAATCTTAGCGGGCCCGCTGGCGAAAATGAAAGCTGATGCCGTAAATGCCAAACTGATTCCGGCTCATCAGAATGCTGAAATGTGAGTTGATGTTCCAGCTCACGCGCACAATGTTCTGCGAGCTGGAGCTCAGGTTTTGCGTGTAGGTAAAGCTCAAGCGGGGCGAAATCTGCTGCTCAATCGTAATCGCCCCGCTGCTGGCGCCGGTATAAACATTCGCCGCATTCGGGTTCACGCTGATGCGGGTAATGCCGAAAATCCGCCGCACCCGGCTGGCGGCGACATTTTCCAGGGCGGCGCTCAATAACTGCTCCGACTGCCCCATGAAGCCGCTCGAAGCCTGCTGCGACATGCTGGCATAGGTGCTTTGCTCCGCCGTCTGGCCGGTGGCCAGCAGGGCGATGATATCGGAATTGGAAAGCGGCGGGTCGCTGCGATAACTCACATTCAGCTTATCCATGGGCCCGGAAATGCTGAGCGTGATGTTGTAATACTGCACCGTGGTGCTGAGCACAATATTGAGCAGGGGGTTGATGGCAAACGGATCTGCGAACTCTATATTGGCGCGATCCACGCTGAACCGGTTGCCGGCGAAGCGCAAGCTGCCTTCGGTTCCGGAAATATGGCCCAGCAGTATGGGATCCGCCAGGGTTCCCTGGACCCGCAGATCGGCCTGCGCCTGCAGTTGCGCGCTGGAGCTGGCCACCTGCAGTCCGGGCCCGGTAATCAGATGGATCGCCAGCTTCAGCCGCCCCAGCGAGCTCGGACCCGTGGAACCGGTTTCACTTCCGCGCTGGTTGGCGAGAAAGACCGCCAAATCGAAATTCGGGGTCAGCGCCATCCGGTTGAGCACAATATCTCCGCTCAATAATCCGCTCTTGCCGGTGCCGGCCAAATGCAGCCGCGCATCGCCCGAGGCGCTGATGCCGGTGTAAAGCACGCGCAATTGGCTCCCCGTCAGTGAAAAATCATAGTTCAAGCCCGCCGGGGTATACGCCGCGAACCCCGAGGCCTTGAGCATGCCGCCTCCGGCATGAGCGGTGAACTGTTCCAGGGTTGCGCGATTCCCGCTCAGCCGGATGCGACTCTGCACATGATCGAAGGCGATCGGCACTCCCGTTTCCGCCAGGCTGCCATTCCGGATCTGGACCGTCCCCTCGGGCCGGGGATGGCTCAGATCGCCCTGCAGGCGCGCCTGGATCAGCAAACGTCCCGCGCTTTGCACATGATGATTCAGCACATGCAGCAGCGCCAGATTCACATCCCCCTTGAGCGATGCCTGGATGGGCCGGACGCCATGCAAGCCGATCGTGCCCGCGGCCCGCAGATCGGTGTCGGTGCCCAGCAGATGAAACTGATTGACGGTGAACACGTCGCGATCAAGTGAAAACTCGAGCGGACCGGCATTGAAAAGCGCCATCCCCTCCGCTTCAATGCGCGCCTGGGTAAAGCTGGCCTGCGCGACCAATGCATTGGGCTGCCGGAGCGGCCCCTGGAGCGTGAGCGCGCCGCTGAACTGGCTGTGCCCGGTCAGATGCAGCGGAGTAAAGCGCCGCAGCCAGGCATCGGCGTCATAGTGGTTAAGCTCGACCCGGGCATTGATTAAATATTGCGGTCCCATGCCCAGCACCGCGGTCAAATGCAGGTCTCCGCCCGGCAGCGTATCGGTGCCGTCCAGGCGCGCGATCTGGTGGGCCAGAATGAAGCTGGCGTGCAGCTGTCCCATCGGTTCGCCGTTGCCGCGCATATCCACGCCTTCCACCTGAAGCTGGCCGGAGGGGTGCGCCAGCGTGCCCGCGCCGGACAGATGAAACCGCAGCAAGCCGCTGACATGCAGCCGCGCCGATTGCAGCGGCGGCAAATCCTGCAGTTGAATGCCCGCTGAAGCCAGTGCCACCTGATAGCGCTGCCGGCTCAGGTTATAGCTGATCCGGCCGTTGATCGCGGCGGCGGGCAATATGATTTGCAGGGGCGCCGCCGTGAATGTCCCCGCCCGCAGCCTGAGTCCGGCGTTGATGGAGCGAATGGGCTGGCCCCATGCGGCGGCCTGGGTAATTTGCAGGCGCCCCTGTCCTTTCGGATGCGCCAGATTGCCCCGGACCCGCAGTTGCATATTGATCAGCCCCTTGACCGGATCATGGCGGCGCAGCAGGGCTTCGATCTCGCTGACCGGTAATTGCCGGGCCGCGGCCGTGAACGCCACTGCTCCTGCGGGCAGGGGATGATATCGGCGTAAGGCCAGCGAGCCCTGCGCCGTGACGCGGGCCTTGCCCAGGCGCAGTTCCGCGGCTGCGATCTGCATGCGGTTGGAATTCAGCCTGCCTGTGATCGAGGCCTCGTCCAATCGCCAGCGTCCCAGGGCGAAATGGTGAGCCTGCAAGCGGCCCGACAAGGCAGGCGCGCTGGGCTTGCCGCTCAGGCTCCCGCTGAATTGCAACTCTCCGTTCATCGCGGGCAGGTGGAGACCGGCAATCCGCAGCCAGCCCGGCCACGCCCGCACATGCCGGCTTTGCAGTTGAATCCCTATCCGCATCCCGGCTCGCCGCCAGGCCCCCGCGGCATGCAGGCGGGCGCCCGGGAGCGCCAGCCTTATCTGGCGGATTTTGCCGGTTCCAAATCCCGGGCCCAGCCGCAGTTGGATGACGCCCCGCAGCGGAATCGGGACATGGGCGCGGCTCGCCTTATATTGGGCCGCCACCGGCACGGGATTCCGGGACGAAACAATATGGACCGCCATCTGGCCCCGCAGGCTCCGTGCGACATCGGCGCCCGCGCGAAAAGCAAAGCTGCCGCTCATGCGGCCGGTCAACCGCGGCATGGCGGGTAATGGCCCCGCATGGGATTTTGATTTCCGGTTTTCCGCCAGCGCGAACGCGCTTTGCGCCAGCGGCCCAATGCGCAGGCCCGTCATCTCGCCCTGTGCCCGGTATTTCCCGCGACCCGCTCTCAGGCCATAGCGCACGCTGAGCCGGGCTTGCCCGGCCAGGCCGTGCACGATCAAGGGTGCGATCTTCACCCGGCGGGGATTGGCATTGAACTGCGCCAGGGCCGACCAGACGCCCAGCTCCGAGCTGCGAGCGGACGGGCGCAATCCCTGCGCCGCCAATCCCCCGCTCGCCGACCATGTCCCTGCTTGCCAGGTAAAAAGGATATGCGCCATGGCGGCGCCCGCGGCCAAAGGCGCCGGGCGCGTTCCGGACCACTGCTGCCATAACTGGCGCAGCTCCAGTTGCGCCCAGGCCTGCCCGCTGATATGCGGATGGGTTAAGTTGCTCACCATCACCGTTCCGTGAGCTTGCCATCCCGCTCCGTTCAGCTTCCAGCGGCGTAGTTTCAGGTCATTGGGCCATAGCGAAAATCGCAAACTCGCCTGCAGCCGTCCCAGTCCATGCTGGCCGTAACGCCACTGCCTCCCGCTGAAACGCAGCCGGCCGCGGTAATGTCCTCGCGCATAATGCATCCGTAAATGCAGATGGCGCAGCCGGGCCGAAAACGGAATCCGCTGGTTGCGCAGATACAGCATGCCTTGCCGCACCAGCAATCGCCGCACTCCCATTTGAAATAAGCCTGCGGCCGGTGCTCCGTGAGCGCCGCCGGTTGGATGCGGCAGGTTGGTGCCTCCGGACGCAAGCCACTCAATATGAATCGCGGGCCGCTCAATCTGGACCGTGGTTAAATCCACTTGGGCGCTCAGCAGCGAGCGCACCGTCAGGCCCAGCCGCACGGCGCCGATGCGCGCCAGCGGCGGCTGACCCGCTCCTTCCCGCCCATGCAGGACCAGCCCCCGCATTTCAATCGCCAGCGGCCGCAAGCGGAGATGAAAATACTTCATCTCCACTCGCGCCCCTGTCGCCGCCGTGATCTTGTTCTGGACCAGGGCCTGCATCTGGCGCTGAAATTTCTGCGTATGCACGTACCACCAGACGCATGCTGCCAGCGCGAGCAGTATCAGGGCCAGCCCCGTCAGCCACCAAAGCCATCGGGGCCGGTGACGGTGTGCGGGCGCGGGCTGGAGTTCTTCCTTCATCCGTGGATTCGCGCCGTCACCCGTTGCCGCGCCGTCTTTCCATCGCCATAATGGCCGAGTTTGCCAATCCGGGCATGATGGCGCAATTGCATGATCCAGGCTTGTTCCCTCCGCCCCAGCGCTTGTTGCCGCAGAATGGTGCGGATCAGCGGCCGGACTCGCATCAGCGCCGCTGCCGGCTCATGCTTCCTGCGGCACATCGGCAGATAAATCTGCTGATAATATTTCCGCTCCGCGGCCGCGGAAATGTGAATTTGCGGGTTGAACTTGCCATCCATGAACCTGAGCATCGCGTATTGCCGGCCCGCCAGCCGGCGCAGTTGGCCGGTTGTTAAGTGGTATTTTCGTGCCTGCGCCCGCAAATGCTCCATTCCGCCCATTTGCCGCGCCCATGCCCTCCATTGCGGCTCCGGCAGCGGACTGGAAGCTCCTCTCGGCATGGCTTGCGCGATCAGCCGCTCCAGGATGAGATGATGCAGCGCCGCGCGGCAGTCCAGATTGCGCAGAGCCGTTCTGTGCTCATTCGGGGTGGAAAAAAGGCGATACCACGCCGCCTGCCGCACCTGGCTGTCGAGAATGGGCCGGCGGTTCACCACCGCGACGACCCGGTCCAGGGTCTTCCCATGTGCGTTGTTCTGTGATCGCCGCCGGGGATGAAATGCGCACTGCCCGGCCGCGGCCGTGGTGAGCAGGATGATGGACGCCGGCAGCCAGTAATGTACAAATGCGGATGGGCGTCTTGGGTTCACTTTAAAAGGTTTGGCCTATGCTGAAAAAGAACTGAAAATGCGAAAGTTGTTGCTGCACCAGCTTGGTTTTATTGTAGGTTTGAAACGCCGGCGGGTTGAGCAGATAGCCAAAGTCCAGCCGCACCGGCCCCACCGGCGTTTTATAGCGCAAGCCGAAACCCAGCGTGTCGGAGGTGTAGTTCAGATCCGTCAGTGAGGGCGGATGATATCTTCCCAGACCGCGCAGCAGAGACCGGAATGAGCTGTAAACGTTGCCGGCATCATAAAACCAGACTCCGCCGATGTCCCGCCCGATCAGCGGAAACCGCAGTTCCAGATTGTTGATGAACAGCGCCGTCCCGCCCACCGGCACGCCCGTCACCGGATCGCGCGGCCCGGCCTGGTCAAAGGCGAAGCCGCGCAGCGAATCGGCTCCGCCGGAAAAAAACCGCTCCGGCAGCGGAATATCATAAACCTGCGTCGTCACCGGCTTCTGCCCGGGAATCGCCAGCGTGCTCGGCTCGCGGGCGCCGAAGGGCAGCTCTTCCCCCACGCGCGTGGCGTTGGCCAGTATCCAGTGCCGACGCGTGTCGAGCGGAATATAGAACGCATGCTCGCCCATCAGGCGCACAAAATTCGATGCCCCGTAGCTTTTGGCGATGGCCACCGAGGCGGTGTCGTAGGTTCCCGCATGGGTATCGGTGGGATTGTCGCGCCGGTCGCGCACCAGGCTGGTTTCCGCGATCGCCAGCTCGGCGGGCCGGCTCAGCAATGGCACCTGCTGGGCTGAAAAGGAGCCCGGCGATATGATGGCCTGCACCCGGCGGTACACCAGCCGGTATAAAACCTGCAAATCACTCGCCGGCTGGGTCGAGAGCTGGGCCGCTGTCTGCTCGCGAATGGCGCGAAAGGTGACCAGATCGTACCGGTCGTCATAGAGCGCGCTGAGATCCAGCTTCCATTTGCGGTGGGTCAGAAAATACGGGAGCCGGTAATCCAGACCGGCCCGGCGCTCGATTGAGCCATACAGGGTGTCGAGCGAGAGCGTCTGCGGCCGCCCGGTAACCGCCAGCCGGGTCAACTGAAACGATACATCCGGACTGAATCCGCTGCCGCTGATCGAGGGAATCTGGTTGACTCCCGTCCCGCCCTGAAACTGCATCCCCACGCCCTCGCTGAAGGAATAGCGCGGCGCCTCATGCACCACCACCAGCACATCCTTGGCCGGCAAATCGCTGCTCGGGTTCTGCACCGCCACGCTCACGCCGGTGAACAGATCCATGTCATAGAGCCGGCGCTGGGTCGCCAGCAGCTTCGTCTGGCTCAGCGGCTGCCCGGGCTTGACCTGTATCTGGCGTGCAATCACCGCCGGTTTGACGAAGCGCTCGCCGCTGATATAAACCTGGTGCACGCTGTCTACCGGCCCTTCATAAATCGTAAAAGCCACATCTTCGAATGGCCGGCCGGCAACGGCATGGATTTGACTGCGGCATTGCGCCTGCAGATAGCCGTGATTGTAATAGCGCTCTAAAATGCGATTGCGGTCGGCGGCCACGGTGTACGGCGAATAGGGCTCTCCCGGCGCGGTATTCAGCCAGCTCTCGATGCGGGCCACGCTGAATCGCCGGTTTCCCGTGATCGTCAGCCGCCGCACCACCGTCTGCCGGCCTTCCTGAATATCAAATCGCACCGCCAGATGCCCGGGCTGGCCATGGTAACGGCGTAGAATGACGGGCGTGACCCGCGCCTGCGCAAACCCATTGGCATGATAGAGCGAGGTGATGGCGCGCGCATCGCCTTCCATCAGGCGATGCGAAAATCGCCCCCGCACGCCGGGAATGAAATTGGGCAATAAGGGCGCGGTGGGCCGTTCGGCCAGTTGGGGCTCAAGCTGATCTTTGGAAAAATAATGATTGCCGCGAAATAGAATAGCCCGAAGTTCTTCTTTAGGCCCGGTATGAACGGTATACAGAACTTCCAGCCAGCCCGGTTTGGGATGTATGCGGCGAAACTCCACCCGGGCTTCGTAATAGCCTTTGCCCTGCAGATAATCCCGCAGATTGCGCCGGCCTTCGTTCATTAATTCTTCATCTGCGGCATGCTCCTGAAAAATCGGGACTTCCCGCCGCAGCACGCTATGGGAAATCACGTTCCCTTCGACTGCCACGGTAACCAGGGGGCCGGGTTTGATTTCATACTTCAGATCCAGCCGATTGGCCGGGGCATTATAGGAAGTGAGCAAACGCAATTGTGCCGTCAGCCGGCCCAGCCGGGCGAATAGCTTGCGCAGACCGGCCCGCGCCTGCAGCAGGCGTTTTTGCGTCAGCCGTTCTCCCGGACGCAATTTCACTGCTTTGCGCAGCAGTTTCGGCGCCACCAGGCCATAGCCGGTAAAACTCAATTGGCCGAGCCGGGCCAAAGGGCCGGCCTGTAAAATCAGCGTGATCTGCACCCCCGCCTGTCCCGGGTGCCGTGCGATTTCGGGCTGAACTTTTGCCTGCCGGTACTGGTAATTCGCCATGCGGTCAAGAATGCGTCCGGCGGCCTGCTTCAGGCGGGCGCGGGTGTATAGTTCTCCGATCTGCAATCCGCTGATGTCGGCCAACTCGGTATCGCTGGGCGGATTAGGCCCGTTTTTGACCCTGACCAGGGTAATAAAATAATTCGGCCGCGTGCGAAAGTATAATGCCACTCCTCCCGGCGCCTTTTTTTCCCGGACTTCCACGCTGGCGAAGACTCCGGTCGCAAACAGGTTCTGAATGCTTCGCCGCACCGCGCGCTGGCTGAGCGGCTGACCGGACTTTTGCGTGATATACGGGAGAAATGTGCTGGCTTTCCGGCCGGGCGCGGGCTGCACATGAATCGCGCGCACCATGGGCTGCTTCGGCCTGGCGGCGCCGGCGCCGGCCACAAAAAAAAATCCGGCCAGCCCGAGGGCGCACTGCGGGCGCCCAGGGGCCATCCTGACAAAGTGCCGTAATTGCCGCTGAAATTCCCGCATGCCCAGCCGATGCGCCGCTCCACTTCCGCACTTCTGATATTAGTGGAGAACCTGCCTGATAAAAGGTGCGATTTGGTTTGGCAGGGTGGTCCGCGGCTATGGCATGCCGGCGTGGTCGGGCTGTTTGATCTCCGCCATAAGACTCAGGCTCTTGGCTAAGGGCGCGGCGTGCAGCAGTTCGAGCGCGCGGTTCAACTGCAGATCCCGCCGGGGTGGCAGCACGCCTAAAGGCGGCACATCAAAGTCCGGCAGGGCGCCGGGGTAACGTACTTGCTCGATATTGGGGGTGACGGCCGTGGTCTCGAATGGCTTGCCGTTCGGCGCTTCATACTGCGCCACCGTCAGCAACAGGGCGCCGCCCTGGGGCAGGGGAAATAATTTCTGCACCGCGCCTTCTCCAAACGTCTTATCTCCCACCAGATTGGCGCGGTGATTTTGCAGCAGGGCCGCGGCCAGCGCCTCGGCCGGTCCGGACGTGCCCGCATTCACCAGCACCGCCATGGGGATTTTGGGCCATAACGTCTGCGCCGGGCTGGCGCGGAAGATCTGTTCCGGAAAATGGCGCCCCGCCAATCGCATCATAATGCCCTGGCGGAGAAAATCATTGGCCAGCGCGGCCGCCGCGGCGTAGCTTCCCGAGCCGCATCCGCGCAGATCCAGAATCAGGCCGCGGACGCTCCGCGCCCGCAGCCGGCGAAACCGGGCAGCGAATTCAGCCGGCCGCGCCGGACTCAAATCCGGCAGCCGCAGATATGCGATCGCGCCGTCGAGCCGCTGCGCCAGAATCGGCCGCGGGTTGCGGGCGATGAAGGTCAGCGTCAGGCTCTGTGGCTGCGTGCGGCGCAGGTGAACCGCCCGCAGGGTAACCGCTTGCCCCGGCGCTCCGCTCAGTAGATGACGAATTTCATACAGCGATAAATACCGCGCTCGCTGCCCGGCGATGGTTTCTAATATATCGCCGCGGTGCAGTCCGGCGCGGGCCGCCGGGCTGCCGGGTTCAACGTCCACCAGATAGGCGTATCCGCCGCGCTTCGAAACCACCAGCCCCAGCGTTCCGGCTTGCCTGGGCTGCGCCCGCGTGGCCTCATATTGCTGATATTCAGACGGCGATAAATAACTGGAATCGGCATCCAGGGAATTCAGCAAGCCATGCAGCGCGCCATTCGTCACTTTGCGCAGATTGGGTGGGCTGACATAATCGCGCTGAATGTGTTCCAGCACTTCCGCATACACTCCCATCTGCCGGTACGGGGTGTGATGATGCGGCTTGCCCGCGATCACGGCCCCGGCCACCACGTAGCCGGCCACCAGCAGGGAAATGCACAAAATGATCCACGCGCGCGGACGCCGCATGCGAAACTCCTCGTCTGGCTTCCATTATATTTCTTTTCCCGGCGGCGCAGCCGTTTACAGCAGAATGCCCGCGGCCTGCAGTTCATCAATGACTTCCGGACTCAGCCCCAGCTCGGTCAGGATTTCGCGGCCGTGTTCGCCCAGCCGGGGCGGGGGCTGGTTGGGAGTTTCGCCGCGCGCGAGCGGGCTGGCCACCGTCTGAAACGCGCCCAGCTCGGGGTGGTCCAGGGTTTGGATCATCTCCCTTTGCCGCACGTGCGGCTGGCGCAGGACTTCGGGCAGCGGCGTCACCGCCGCCGCCGGCACGCCGGCGGCGCGCAGTTTTTCCAGCCACTCGGCCGCCGGGCGTTGCCGCAAAATTTCTCCCAGCCGCGCCGTGACCCTGTCGCGGTCCCGGCAGCGGGCCTCGTTGCCCGCATAGCTCTCGCCCCACTCCGCGCATTCCAGCGCCTGGCACAATCGCCGCCACAGCTCCTGATTGCTGGCGGCGATGACAATGCGGCCCTCGGCGGTGGCAAATTCCTGATACGGCGTGATCTGCGCATGCACATTGCCCAGCCGCGGCGGCTCGAATCCGGAAGCCAGCACGGCCGGCGCCAGCGTGCCCATCATGCCGAAGATGGAATCGAGCAGCGCCACATCCAGCCGGCTGCCGCGATCAGCGGCCGCCTGCGGGTCTTTCAATCCGCGCCTGCCCTGCAGCGCGGCTAGGATTCCCACCGCGGCATGGAGCCCGCCCGCCAGATCGGCAATCGCAATGCCGACTTTGGTCGGCGGACCGTCCGGAAAGCCGGTCATCTCCATGAGCCCGCTCACCGCCTGCACGATCAGGTCGTAGCCTTTCCAGCGGCTCCAATCCCCCGTCTGCCCGAAAGCGGTGATGGAACAGTAAATCAGGCCGGGGTTCAGCGGACGCAAGCGTGCTTCATCCAGCTCCAGCCGCTCCATCACCCCGGGGCTGAAGTTTTCCACCAGCACATCGGCCCGCGCCGCGAGCTGGCGCGCAATGTCCCGCCCTTCCGGCCGGCCGAGGTCAAGCGCCAGCGAGCGTTTGTTGCGGTTCACTCCCAGAAAATAGGAGCTGACCGCGGCCCCGCCCGAGCGCACATGCGGCGGCGCCCAGGCGCGGCTTTCATCGCCCTTCGGCGGCTCGATCTTGATCACCTCCGCGCCCTGATCGGCCAGTAGCAGCGTGCAGTAGGGTCCGGCCAGGGCGCGCGTGAAGTCCAGCACCCGCAGACCGCGGAGCGGCAGGGAAGCGGCAGACATGTTTTCAGGGTAATGGCATTTGACTTCCCCGCCCCGCGGTTTCAAAATAATGCGGGTATAAATCATGATGGATGAATCGTTTGCTCCTCCCGCCGCGTTTCAGGCCCAGGCTCGCGTGTCTGGCATCGCGGCATATCAGAAGCTTTATGCGGAGGCGCTCGCTCATCCGGAAGCCTTCTGGGGCGATCTGGCCCGCCGCCAGCTCGACTGGCTGCAGCCCTTCACCCGCGTGCTCGACTGGGATTCGCCCCATGCGCAATGGTTTGCAGATGGCAAAATCAACGCCTGTTATAACTGCGTGGACCGCCATCTCGCCGGCTGGCGCCGGAACAAGGCCGCCATTCTCTGGGAAGGCGAAAATTTCGAGCAGCGCATCCTGACCTATCAGGAGCTGCATCGCAAAGTCGCCAAATTCGCCAACGCCCTCAAAAAACTCGGCTATCGGGCGGGCGACCGCGCCATCATCTATCTGCCCATGATTCCCGAGGCCGCCATCGCCATGCTGGCCTGCGCCCGCATCGGCCTCATCCACTCCGTGGTCTTTGCCGGCTTCTCCGCCGAGGCGCTCAAAACCCGCATTGACGACCTCGAAGCCACGCTCGTCATCACCGCCGACGCCGGCCGCCGCCGCGGCCGCGAAATCCTGCTCAAACGCAATGTGGATGCGGCCCTGGCCGACTGCCCCGGGGTGCGGCGCTGCATCGTCTACCAGCATCTGGGCGCCGGCATCGAAATGAAGCCGGAGCGGGACCTCTGGTGGAACGATCTCATGTTCGGCAGCTCCGAGGTGTGCCCGGCCGAAGCTTTGCCCAGCGAGCATCCGCTCTATGTCCTCTATACCAGCGGCACCACCGGCAAACCCAAAGGCGTGGTGCACACCACCGCCGGCTATCTGCTGCAATCCCAGATGAGCATGCAGTGGGTCTTTGATCTGCGGGAAGAGGATATCTACTGGTGCACGGCCGATATCGGCTGGGTCACCGGCCATTCCTATATCATTTATGGCCCCCTGGCCGCCGGCGCGACCACCTTGATGTACGAGGGCGCGCCCGACTGGCCCGAACCCGATCGCTTCTGGCGCATCATCGAAAAATACCGCGTCAATCTGTTCTACACCTCGCCCACCGCCATCCGCAGTTTCATTCGCCAGGGCGATAGCTGGCCTCAAAAACACGACCTGTCCAGCCTGCGCCTGCTCGGTTCGGTGGGCGAGCCGATCAATCCCGCGGCCTGGAAGTGGTACCACGAAACCATCGGCGGCGGCCGCTGTCCGATTGTGGATACCTGGTGGCAGACCGAGACCGGCAGCATCCTGATCGCTCCTCTGCCCGGCGCGGTGGCGGCCAAACCCGGCTCCGCTACCCTTCCTTTGCCCGGCATTGTTCCCGATGTGGTGGATGCGGCCGGCCAACCCGTGCCCGCCGGCCAGCAAGGGTTTCTCATCCTGCGCCAGCCCTGGCCTTCCATGTTCCGCACGCTCTATCGCGACGACGAGCGTTTCCGCGAAAATTATTGGGCTCGGTTCCCCGGCGCCTATTTCACCGGCGACGCCGCCCGCCGGGATGCCGACGGCTATTACTGGGTGCTGGGCCGCGTGGATGACGTCATCAACGTCAGCGGCCATCGCCTCAGCACCATGGAAGTCGAATCCGCCATGGTGCGCCATCCCGCCGTGGCCGAAGCCGCGGCCGTGGGCCGGCCGCACGAGCTCAAGGGACAGGCGCTGGTCGTCTTCGCCACCGTCAAAGGCCATGTCCAGCGCTCGCCCGAGCTGGCCGAGGAACTGCGCGGTTGGGTGGGCCAGGAAATCGGCGGCTTTGCCCGTCCCGATGAAATTCGCCTGGTCGAGGCCCTGCCCAAAACCCGCAGCGGCAAAATCATGCGCCGCCTGCTGCGCGAGCTGGTGACCAGCGCGCGGGTTGCGGGCGATACCACCACGCTCGAAGACTATGCGGTGATTTTGCAGTTGAGCCAGCAGGGCAAGGAAGAAGAAGAGCTGCTGCAAAAATCCGAATAAAATTCCGTCTGGAAACGCAGCTCGCCGCTAAATCTGCGTTTTATCAATCCGGCCTTTTCCCGTCCGCTGTTTTCTTGTTATAAAACGGGAATGCGAATCTGGCCCTCCGCCCTGGCGTGCTCCATTCTGGCCGTAACGGCATGGACCGCGCCCCGCCCTCGTATCTGGGCCAATCGCTATGGCGCGCGCGGCGACGCCCGCACCCTCAACACCCTGGCCATCCAGCGCGCGCTCAACGCCGCGGCGCTCAGCCATGGGATTGTCGAGTTTCAACCCGGCATCTACTTGACCGGGGCGATTTTTGTCCGCTCCCATACCTGGCTGCACATCGGCCGGGGCGTGACCTTGCGGGGCGTGGATGATCTGGCCGCCTACCCGATTCTGCCCACCCGCGTCGCCGGCATTGATATGCGCTGGCCGGCCGCGCTGCTCAACGTCTATCGCCAGCGCCGGGTGCGCATTTACGGTCATGGCGTGCTCGATGGCCAGGGCAACTATTGGTGGAAACGCTATTGGCAACTGCGCCGCAAATATACTCCTCTCGGCCTGCGCTGGGCCTCCGACTACGACTGCCGGCGTCCGCGCCTGGTGCAGATCTACCGCTCCCATTGGGTGCGCTTCAGCGGGCTGCGGCTCATCCGCTCCGGTTTCTGGACGGTGCACGTCTGCTACTCCCGCCATGTCCGCGTCTCGAACCTCACCATCCGCAACAATATCGGCGGCCGCGGCCCCAGCACCGACGGCATTGACATTGATTCTTCCTCCCGCGTCCGCGTCCTGCGCTGCGATATTTCCGACAATGACGATGCCATCTGCCTCAAGGCCGGCCGCGATGCCGACGGTCTGCGCGTCAACCGCCCCACCACCCACATCACCATCCGCGACTGCGTGGTGCGCGATGGCGCCGCCGGTTTCACCATCGGCAGCGAAACCTCCGGCGGCTTCCGCGACGTTCTGGTGGACGGCTTGCGGGTCTACGCGCCGGTGCCGGCCGGCATCAAATTCAAATCCGCCCATACCCGCGGCGGGCTGGCTCATGGCATTCAGATTCGCAACCTGATCCTGCGCGGCGTGCGCACGGTCTTCGACTTCAATATGAATTGGGACCCCAGCTACAGCTATGCCAAATTCCCCGCCGGCTGGAAGCATATCCCGTTCTACTGGCGCATCATCACCCAGCCGGTGCTGCCCGCCCGGCGCGGGCTGCCGCAGTTCCGCGATGTCCGCATCGCCAACCTGCGCGCCCTCAACGCCGGACGCATTTTCGCGGCTTCGGCCTACGCCGCCGCCCCGCTCCGTAATTTTTCCTTTCGTCATCTCAGTCTGACGGCCCGCGCGGCCGGCTTCATCCGCCATGCCCGCGGCTGGAAATTCAGTCATATCCGGGTCAAAACCACCAGCTCGGCCCCGCTCCAGTTGCGCGATGTGCGCCGGCTGCGCGGCTGGCCCGGCATAAAATAAAGATTCGAGCCACTTCCATGTCTTCCTCTCTTTCGCTTCTCCCTGCCGCGCAATCCCGTCTCGATTTCCTCGCTCTGGGCGCGCTGGTGCACCGGCTGGATCCCGGCATTGTTCCCTTTCCCAAGGCCCACGCCTGTCAGATCCACGTGAGCGGGGGGGAATTCAACGTCGCCGCGAATCTGTCCGATTGCTTCCGCCTGCGCACCGGACTGGCCAGCGCCATGGTGGACTATCCGATCGGCGATCTCATCGCCGAACGGGTGCGAGCCATGGGAGTCCAGCCCTATTACCGGCATTTTGCCCACAACGGAGTCACCGGACCCAATATGGCCACCGTCTATAGCGACCGCGGCCAGGGTCCGCGCCCGCCCGTGGTTTTTTACAACCGCTCCAACGAGGCCGCGGCCCAGCTCCGGCCGGGTGACTTTGACTGGAAAAAAATCTTCTCCGGCGGGGTGCGCTGGTTTCACAGCGGCGGCATCTTTGCCGCCTTGTCCGAATCCACCGCCGCGCTCATCGAAGAAGCCATGCGGGCCGCGCACGACGTCGGCGCCGTCACCTCTTTTGACCTGAACTACCGCGCCAAGCTGTGGAATATCTCCGGCGGCCACGCCCAGGCTCTCGAACGCCTCGGCCGCATCGTGCGCCACGTGGATGTGCTGGTGGGCAATGAAGAGGATTTACAGCTCGGTCTGGGACTGGAGGGGCCGGAAACCTCCGCCGCCTCCAAGCTCGACCCCAGCGCATTTTTTGCCATGATGGCCCAGCTCCGCCAGCGCCATCCTCAGATTCAGATCGTCGCCACCACTCTGCGCGAGGTGTTCTCCGCCAACCGTCATCGCTGGAGCGCCGTGGCCTGGCTGCAGGGCCAGACCTGGCAGGCGCCGGTGACCGAGCTCGACGTCTATGACCGGGTGGGCGGCGGAGACGGCTTTGCCGCCGGCTTCTTTTACGGCCTGCTCGCGGGCGAAAGCCCGGAAGCGGCGCTCCGGCTGGGCTGGGCCCATGGCGCCCTGCTCACCAGCTTTCCCGGCGATACCACCATGGCCTCGCTCGAACAGGTGCGCGCCCTCGCCGCCGGGGGTTCGGCCCGCATCCAGCGCTGATATTTAGCTAACTGTCGCGCGGGTTCTCGCTTCCCATCGTTCGATCGCCGCCTCTGCCGCCGCTTGCCCCTGAAACAGTTCGGCTTGCCAGCCGCGCTCGCGCGCCGCGGCGATGAATTCCGGAATGTCGTCAAAATATAAAATCCGCTCCGGCGGGCACTCCGCCTGCCGCTCCGCCGCTTCATATATGGCGGCCGCGGGCTTGGCCGCGCCGGTGGCAAACGAGGTAATAAAAAAATCAAACGGCGCCAGCAATTCCTCATACTGCCGGCGAATATAGCTGAAATGAATGGGATCGGTGTTGGATAGCAGCCCCATCCGGTGGCGCTGGCTCAACCCCCGCAGCCAGCTCGCCTCCACCAGCGGCTCTGCCGCGAAGATTGAGCACCACCAGGTGTCAAAATCTGCCGGTGGGGAGGGTAATATTTTCCCCATGCCGGCGCGAAATGCCTCCGCGCTTATTTCGCCCCGCTCGCACGCCCGGGCCAGCTTCAGAATGGGCTCCCGGTGGGTCAGATAAATATCACCCCAGCCGGCATGATCGAAATCCACCAGCGTGCGCCCGAGATCAAATATCAATGTGGAGGACATTCGCATTCTTTCTATTATGAGATTTGGCATGCTTATGATCGAGTGGATATGCATGGATGTACATGAGGAATGCGGAGCGCCAAACAACGCAGCTATGCGAAGCTTATCCCTTTGCATTCCAAATAATGCAAAGGCCCTTTCAACGCAAGCTGAAAGGGCCTTCGCGGGTATGAATTGTATAATGACGGATCAGGCGGCGCGACGGCCGCCCTTGCTGACCGGAGCAGGCTCGGGCAGTAATTCCAGCACATAACCGGCATCAAGCGATGCATGGCAGCGGAGACACTTCTGGCCGGGCATCACCCGCAGCCGGGAACGGCCCAGACGTACTTCCGGAATTGCCAGTCCATCCACTGTCCGGGTGCACATCGGGCAATGAATTTTCGCTTTCAATCCTTCCAATACCGCAGGCATGGCGTTTTCTCCTTTCTTCATCATTTTTGCTCCCCAACTCTTTACGATCTTGCTGCTGGAACGGTTGCACCGGCGCTTCTTGCCGTGGGTCCGCCAGCAATTTTCATCCTCACCGCTTCCTGGAGCAATTTGGCTTCCATTCCGGCAGATTGGACGCTTCAAGTCCTGGAAAAGTTTCAGAACCTGGTGCTGCTTTTTCGGCCTTTGTTTTCAATCGCAAACATTCCCAACCACCCCGCTGGGCGGTTCGAAAAGAGGAAGGAAAGCCAGCATTGTAGCCCATCAGGGGCCAACACTCAAGCCGTCTGTTCTTTTTTTTGTGTTGCTTAGTTTGATACCCCATACAATGAGGAGTTTAAGATGGCCGATACCCCCTCCCACCCCCCGCTGACCCAGTTGAGCGATGAAGAAGCCCTCCTGCGGCAAAACGTCCGCGACATTGCGGAAACCCGGCTCCGTCCGCTCGTCCGCGCCATGGACGAGGCCGCGCATTTTGATCCCGGCCTGCTGACCGAATTTTTTCAGCTCGGCTTCATGGGCATCGAGATTCCCAGCGCCTGGGGCGGAGCCGACGGCAGTTTCTTTGATGCCGTTCTGACCGTGGAAGAGCTCTCCCGCGTGGATCCGGCCGCCGGGGTGATCGTGGATGTGCAAAACACGCTCGTCAATCGCGCCCTGCTGCGCTGGGCCACGCCCGAGCAGCAGCAGCGGTATTTGCCCGCTCTGGCCACAAAATATCTCGGCGCCTATGCGCTGTCTGAGGCTGGCGCCGGCAGTGACGCCTTTGCCCTCGCCACTCGCGCCGTCCCGGCCCAGGGCGGCTATCGCCTGGAAGGCCGCAAGTTGTGGATTACCAACGCCCTTGAAGCCGGATTGTTCATCGTTTTTGCCACGCTCGACCCCGCCGCCGGCTACCGCGGCGTAACCGCGTTTCTGGTCGAGCGCTCCACCCCGGGTCTTGAAGTTGGCAAAAAAGAAGATAAATTGGGTATCCGCGCCAGCAGCACCTGCGAACTGATTCTGCAGAACTGCTTCGTGCCGGACGTCGCTCTGCTGGGCGAAACCGGACAGGGCTATAAAATCGCCATCGAAACCCTCAACGAGGGCCGCATCGGCATCGGCGCCCAGATGCTGGGCCTGGCCGCCGGGGCCCTCGCCGCGGCCATCGGCTATGCCCGCCAGCGCCGCCAGTTTGGCCAGCCCATCGCGGAATTCCAGGCCGTGCGGTTTCAGCTGGCGGAAATGCATACCGAGCTGGAAGCCGCCCGCCTGCTGGTCTACAACGCCGCCCGCCGCCGTGATGCGGGCCTGGATTTTCTGCGCGAAGCCGCCATGGCCAAGCTTTTTGCTTCCCGCGCCGCCGAGCATATCGCCTCGCAAGCCGTGGAAGTTCTGGGCGGCCTGGGTTTTACCCGCGACGCGGGAGTGGAAAAACTCTATCGCGACGCTAAAATCGGCGCCATCTACGAAGGCACGACGAATATGCAGCTCCAGACCATCGCCAAAGCCGTCCTGCGCGACCCATGCTGAGTTCTTCGCACTCATCCCGCATTCGGAAAAATTTATTGCGCTGGTACGACCGGAATCACCGTGTTCTGCCCTGGCGCGCGCCCGAGTTGCGCGGCAATGCCTACGCCACCTGGGTCTCTGAAATCATGCTGCAGCAGACCCGCGTCGCGGTCGTCGTCCCCTATTTCCAGCGTTTTCTGGCCCGTTTTCCCAGCCTTTCCTCCCTGGCGCGCGCTCCTATCTCCGAAGTGTTGCGGCACTGGAGCGGTCTTGGCTATTACCGCCGCGCCCGCCAGCTTCATGCCGGCGCCCAGTGGCTGCTGACGCAGGCGAATGGCGAGTTTCCCCGCGATTATGCCGCCGCGCTGCAAATTCCCGGCGTGGGCCGCTACACCGCCGGCGCCGTGCTCAGCATCGCCTATGGCCAGGCCTTCCCCGCCGTGGATGGCAACGTGCGGCGGGTTCTGCAGCGGCTGGCCGGCCGCTCCCTGTCTCCGGCCCGGCTGGAAGCCGAGGCGCAAAAATTACTTTCCCCGCGCCGCCCGGGCGATTTCAATCAGGCTCTGATGGAATTGGGCGCGCTCATCTGCCTGCCCGCCCGCCCGCAATGTTCCGCCTGCCCGCTCCGCCGTCTTTGCCGCTATAAACTCGGCGCCCGCAAACGCCCCGGCGCCGCGCCGCCGCGTTCTCCCGCGGCGCCGGTTTTCGAACCGCTGAACTTGCACTACGGGCTGCTGCAAAATCGCCGTCGTATCTGGCTGACCCAGCGTCCATCCACCGCGGACTGGATGCCGGAATTATGGGAATTGCCGGCCATAACCGACGGCGCCCCGCACCCGGTGCTGTTGCGGCTGCGCCACTCGATCACCCGGTATCGCATTGATGCCCGCGTCTATGCCGCTACCCGCCGCCAGCTGCTTCAGCCCGCGCCCGGCGCCTGGTTTCTGCCCGCCGAGGCCGCCGCGCTTCCGCTCACCGGCCTGACCCGCAAAATTCTCCGTCGTTTGCTGATTCTCAAGCCGGCTTAAACCGCTTCCGCTGCGCCGCCAGCCGCATCCATTTTGCGCAGCTTATTCAACAGCGATTTATAGCTGATGCCCAGCCGGTGCGCCGCTTGCCGCCGGTTCCAGCGAGTGCTTTCCAGCACCCGCAACATGACTTGCGTTTCGGTTTGCCGCGCGGCCTCGCGGCTGAGATATGGCAGTGAAGTTGTTTTCGGCCATGCCCCGTTGGCGGTCAGGGGCACGGACGCCGGACCTGTTTCCAGCGCCGGTTCCAGCCAGCCGGCGGCTTCCGCTTCGCCGAGAGCAATCCACCGCTGGGCAAAATTTGCCAGCTCCCGCACATTCCCCGGCCACGCGTAGCCGGCGCATCGTTCCGCGATCTCCCGCGTCATCACCGGTTCCGGCTGGCGCAGCTGCGCCGCGTAGTGGCTTAATAAATGCGCCAGCAGCAGCGGAATATCCTCCCGCCGCTCCCGCAGCGGCGGAATCCTGATCTCAATCACCCGCAGCCGGTACAGCAGATCGGCGCGAAAACGTCCCTCCTTCACCGCCTGGGCCAGGCAGATATTGGCCGCGGCCACAATCCGCGCATCGCTATGCACCGGCTGAATGCCGCCCAGCCGGTAAAACTCGCCATCCTGCAGCACTTGCAGCAGTTTGGCTTGCAGATGCGACGGGAGTTCCGAAATTTCATCCAGCAGCAGTACCCCGTGGTGGGCGGCTTCAAATTTCCCCGCCTGCCGGCGCTGCGCCCCGGTGAAGGCGCCGGCTTCATAGCCAAACAGCTCGCTTTCCACCAGTTCCTGCGGCAGCGCCGCGCAGTTAATCCGCACCAGCGGCCCCGCCGCCCGTGGCGATAGCCGGTGCAGCCAGCGCGCCGCCACATCTTTGCCCACCCCGGTTTCACCCGTCAGCAACACCGGAGTATCCACTCCCGCCAGCCGCCGCAGCCGCCCCCGCAGGCCGATGATGGCCTCAGAATTTCCTCGTAGTGGAGGCAGTCCGGCATCCATCCCGTCGCTCTCCGCCGTTCCGGGTATGTCCCGCGGTGCCTCCGGCCGGGCTGTCAATGCGGCGGCCTCGGCCCCTGTCTCCGGCAGACTGCGGAATCGCGTAATTTTGCGTACCGGTTGCAAATAAATGGTTTCTGGCATGGTTGGTCCCCGGATACTCCGTACCCGTAGTGCAACCCTATCCCGGCCGGTTTTCGATTGCAATTCCCCTAAAAGGGGGGGGTGGGTTCGGAAGCAAGTGGCCGGAAATGGCCGTGGCTGAAATCTGAAACGGCGATGTTTTATTTTTCGTCTCCCTTAAGTCGTCCTTAAGGCGAAATAAAACAGAATCGCTCCCAAAGCGACACGATTGTTTTTACTCTGACCGCCGGCATTCAAAGCTGATTGCGGTATGCAAAAATCCCCCATGGTCTTCCGTAATGTCACTGCCGTACCAGCATCCAAATCCCATGGCCATAGGGCTTTCCCTGAATCAAGGCATGCCGCCGGATCTAAACGTCAGCCCCGAAATCATTCCCCCGCAATTGCTGGTTGAGGTCTTCAGTGAACTGCGGCCGGAAATTTTTGCCCAGCGGCTGCCGGCGCTCAACAGCTTGCTGCGCATGGCCTTGCTGGGCGGCATGGAAATGAGTTTCCCCGTCCTGGCCCAGTTGGTGCTCGATATCGCCGACGGCATTACCGCGTCCGACCGTCAGTTGGTTCTGCTTGGCCATCCCTCCGATCCGCATCTGCCCCATCTGCAGATTCCCCGTCAATGGCCGCAGGAGCCTCCGCCGCGGGAAGAAAACCTCTTGCATCACTGGGCCATGGCGGCCGGCCAGCCAATTCTGGCCCGGCCCGGAATGGAGGAACGGCTCGATCGCTTTTTATCCCGCCTGGGCATGGCCCATGCTGTCGCCATCCCTCTTTTTAGCGGCCACGGTCCGGCCGGCTCTCTGCAGTTATACCGGCTGCGGCCGCCGGCCTTCGAGCCCGCCGATGCCCACCTGCTCTGGATCGTCAGCCTGCTGGCCGAAACTCAGATCGCGCATTCGCAGGCCCTGCAGCACCTGCTGCGCTTCGCCTTTAATGATTATTTAACCGGACTCAAAACCCGGCGCTATTTCGAGCAGGCGCTCGAACAGGAAGTCAAACGCGCCCTGCGCAACCGCTCCAGTTGCGCTCTGTTGTTGCTTGACCTTGATGATTTCAAGCAGATCAACGACAGCTACGGTCATCATATCGGCGATGAAACTCTGCGCCAGTTGGCCCGCATCCTGACCCGCGATATGCGGGAAATTGACACCGTCGCCCGTTTTGGCGGCGATGAATTCGCCGTCATTCTGCCCGATACCGATCACGAAGGCGCCCGCTTTGTCGCCACCCGGCTGCGCGAGGCGGTCCGCCAGACCCCCATCCAGGCAGCCGGCACGCCCGGCTTGGAACAGCCGCTTCATCTCGATCTGAGCCTGGGCATCGCCCTGGCGCCGCGGAACGCCACTTCGCCCGTGGCCCTGCTGCGTGCCGCCGATACGGCTCTCTATCAGGCCAAGCGCAACGGCAAGCATCGCTATTTTTTCAGCCAGGATCGCCGCTTAATTAGCTAAACCCGGCAGGGCTGGATGTAAGTGTGGATTTATTCTTAATTTTGTTTACGATTCGTTATCCGGCGACCATTCCTGCGCCGTCATCTGGCCATTGCGTTTGAGCAGAATTTCCATCTTGCCTTCCGCCGCCTCAAGCTGCTTCCGGCATTGATCGGAAAGCCGCATCCCCTCCTCGAACAACCGCATGGACTGCTCCAGCGGCAGCTCCGGCTTCTCCAGCTCATTCAAAATGGCCTGCAGCCGCGTCAGGCACTGCTCGAAACTGTTTTCAGCGTTTTCATTGCCGGCCGGCGGCGATGTGCCAGGATTGGTTTTCGGCATGTTGCCAGCATAAACCATTGGGCTTGAACCAGCGGCCGTTTGCAAAATCTCGGGTTGAGCGCACTATAAGAAAGAAATCATGGATTTAGGCCTCAAAAATCGCGCCGCTATCGTGGCCGCCTCCAGCACCGGACTGGGCCGCGCCATCGCCGAAACCCTGGCCGCCGAAGGCGTTCATCTGGCCTTATGCGCCCGCGACAACGCCCGCCTGCAATCCACCGCCGCGGACCTGGCCCGGACCTATGGCATCCCGGTATGGGCGCGGGCACTTGACGTCACCGATAGCCCCGCGGTCACGGACTTCGTGCAAGCCGCGGCGGAAAAATACGGCCGTCTCGATATCTGCGTCAGCAATGCCGGCGGCCCTCCCGCGGCTCCCTTTGCGCAGACCACGCTCGGCCAGTGGCGCGCCGCCTGCGAGTTAAATCTGATCAGCCATGTCGCCTTTGCCCAGGCCGCATTGCCCCTCATGCAAAAACGCCAATGGGGCCGGTTTTTGATGATCACTTCGATGAGCGTGAAGCAGCCCATCGAAAACATGGTGCTCTCCAATACCGTCCGCGCCGCCGTTCTCGGCCTCACCCGCAGTCTGGCCAACGAATATGGCGCCAACAACATTCTGGTGCACAATCTGGGTCCGGGCTATACGCTCACCGACCGGCTGCGGCAATTGGCGAAGGGCCGGGCCGCGGCCGGAGCCGGAACCGAAGCCGCCATACTGGCCGAATGGGCCGGCCGCACCGCCCTTGGCCGTCTGGGCGAGCCGCGGGAATTTGCCGCCGCGGCGGTATTTTTATGTTCCGAACTGGCCAGCTACATCACCGGCCAGACGCTCTTGGTGGATGGCGGCATGTATCGCGGCCTTTAATGATTTTGGTCCCGCCGCTTCAGATTTCTTCTTCCTGCCGCTGCCGTTTAGGATGTTTGGGCGGACCCGGTTTGTGTTTGCGCCCGGCAACTTTGCGCGTCGTCGGCGGCTGCATGGCCTGGCTGCGCGAGCGCAGTTTCTGCCGTTTGATTTCTTCTTTCGTCATACAGCGTTCACGGTCGAGTCGCATTGTAGTATAAATGCGAGATCCAAGGCCGAAGCGTGGGGGTTTCGGTTTCCTGTTAGGTCCCGCGCCTATGAACAACAATAGAATTCCAGCCTCCATCAGGGTTCGTAAACCCCGGCCGGGGTCCCTATCCTGCGAAGCAGGATGGGGCGGGTAGGAACAGCCCATCCTTATTCTCAGGCAGGATATATTTGCGAAATGGTTTCGTCTTAAAGAAAAACGGCTGTGCCGTACCGGCAGCTTGTTAGTCTTATTCCGGGTGTGCATAAATCCTTATTGTCTATGCCGCGGATTCAATTATTTTACGTGAATGCCGGCGGTGGCCATCGCGCCGCCGCTGAGTCGCTGGCCGCGGTCCTGCGTTCCGCGTCCCCGCCCTCCGGCCAGGCGCCCGCTGCGGTCGAGCTCTGCGACCTCCAGGAAATCCTCCGCCCGGCCGACCTGTTTCATCGCTATCTCCATCTCGATACCCAGGGCATTTACAACCAGCTTCTGGCCCGTGGCTGGACCTGGGGCATGGGCGCCATGGTGCCCATACTGCAGGCTTTAATCCGCTGGCGCCAACCGCAACTGGTCCGCTATCTGGCGGAGTTTTTTCAATCCCATCCCCCCGATCTGGTGGTAGTGCTGATGCCGCATTTTAATTGCTGCATTGCTCAGGCCCTGGCGCGGGCCGCGCCGCAAGCCCGCTGGGCCGTGGTGCTGACCGATCTGGCCGATACTCCGGCTGCGCCGCCTCCAGGTCGCGCCGCGCCCCGCGATTACGCCTGCCACGCCCCGCGTTCGCGCCGTACCGCCACTTTCTGGCTCGCCGGCCCGCCGCCCTGGGTCGCCTGTGGCTCCCCGCATGCGGTCGGTCAGGCCCGCGCCGCCGGCCTTCCCGAAACCCGCATCCTGGCCGCTTCGGGCATGATTCTGTCGCCCCGGTTTTACGATTTGCCCCCGCTCGATCGCGAGGCCGAACGCCGCCGCCATCATCTCGACCCCGGTCTGCCCCTGGCGCTGGTATTTTTTGGCGGCCAGGGCTCGCGCGCCATGCCGGAAATCGCCCGCCATCTCGCCCGCGCGCCCCAACCCTGGCAAGCCGTCTTTATCTGCGGCTACAATGAGCCGGTTGCGGCCAGGCTGCGGCAGATGTGCTTGCCCTATCCTCACTGTGTTCTCGGCTTTACCCGCGAAATTCCCTACTGGATGCGCCTGGCCGACGTCCTGTTCGGCAAACCCGGTCCCGGCGTTCTGCAGGAAGCCACGCATCTGGGCTTGCCGGCCGTGGTCACGGTGAACTCCGCCACCATGCCCCAGGAACGCTTCAATGGCGACTGGCTTCAGGAACAGGGTTCGGGCTTGGTTTTACGAAGTTGGCGCCAACTGCCTGATCTCTGGCCGCGCCTGACGCTCAGCCACTTGGAGCGTATGCGCCAGTGCGCCCGGTCGGTTTCCAATCAGGCGGTCTTCGAAGTCGCCGCATGGCTGCGCCGGCTGTTGCCGGCGGCGGATGAATAATGCGGGCATTTACACTTCTGGTAAAAATATGTGAAATGTCGCGCCTTGTCCCGGTTCGCTTTCCACTCCTATATAGCCGCCGCTCTGCCGCACAATGCCATGCACCATGGCCAGTCCCAGCCCGTTGCCGCGTTGGCCCTTGGTGCTGAAAAAAGGTTCGAATATATGCCGCATCGTCGCCGCGTCCATGCCGATGCCGTTGTCGCGCACCTCGATTTCGGCATAGGCTCCCGCGAGAATGATATCGGGCGTAAGCGCCAGATGGGCGGTTAATTCCCGCCGCCGCAGCGTCATCCACAATGTGCCGCCATTCGGCATGGCGTCCCGGGCATTCGCCGCCAGATTCAGCAGCACCTGCTCCAGTTGCAGTGGATCGGCCAGCACCGGCCCCGGCCGGCTTTCTGCCTGCCAGATCAGTTCAATCCCGTCTTTCAGCATGCGCGTGATCATCTCGCACATGCCGGACAGGGTTTGCTCCAACTGCAATTTTTTGGGGTTTAAAACCTGTTTCCGGCCAAAAGCCAGCAATTGCTGGATCAGGGCCGAAGCCTTGGCCGCGGTGTCCGCGATGTGACGTACGGATTTTTCCGCTTTGCCGTCAAGCCTTCCCGGCTTGAGCAGCATCTCGCAATAGCCGCTGATCACGGTCAGAAAGTTATTGAAGTCATGCGCCAGTCCGCTGGCCAGCCGGCCCACGGTCTCCGCCTGCTGCGCTTCGCGCAGCTTTTCTTCCATCACTCGCCGGTGCCGCAGGTCATGCACCACCACGCACATGATCTTGCGCGCATCCAGCTCAATAATGCGGGCTTCCCGCTCTACTTCGATCGTGCTGCCGTCTTTATGCCGGAAGTTGCGCCGTTCGAGCGGCATATATCCGGTCCGTTGGGCTTGTTCGCCCCGCTCGCGAATCTCTTCGCGTGTGTCTGCAATAATGTCGAAAATCGTGAGGTTCAGTATTTCCTCGGCTCGATAGCCCAGCAGCTTCAGCAGAGCGGGATTGGCATCATGAATTTTCCATGTGTCAGGCTCTACCAGCATGATGCCTTCTGTAATCTGCTCCACTACGCTGCGGTAGCGCAGTTCGCTGGCCTGCAGAATCTGCTCGGCCTGTACACGTTCCGTCACATCCCGGGTAATGCCCAGCAGGCCAAATATTTTCCCCTGCCCGTCGCGCAGCGGCATTTTTGAAACCTGGGCGTAACTGACGTGGCCATCTTCCCAACTCTCCTTTTCTTCGCTCAGGAATACCGGAATTCCGGTGCGCAGAATCCGGTCTTCAACCTGGGTGAAATGTTCTGCCATCGCGGGCGTGAAAAAATCGCGGTCGTGCTTGCCGATGACCGCGTTCCGGTCAAAAACTCCCAGTTTGCGGGCGCAAGCCGTATTAACCCAGAGAAACACGCCCCGGCGGTCTTTGATATAAACCGAATCGGGCAGACCCTCCAGTACCTGATCGATGGGCAGGGAGTTAATATCCACCACGGGAAGGGCGGCTGCCGGGTGTGCAACCGGGTTTTCTTTTGCCTTCACTGTTTTACTGTTTGGCATTGAGTGTTCGCGCTCAATGAGGGTGGCTATGGATTTACAGCTTAATATACAGTGTTTTATCTTAAAACCAGATCATTCTAAACGGTTTCAGCCATTGCAAGTCATAAAACATGAGCAGGTATTCAATTAGTTAACCTCGGTTTTTTTAACTCATATAGCATGGGCGTGCGCGTTACGCTATGGCGCAAGGATCAATAATTTCCAGGAAATTGCCGGGGGGCTTTGCAAATTCTGTCGTGATGTGGTCGCGTTGTGAAGCCAGCGGGCGCTGATCATCTGGCGCATAATTGCATTGTGGAATCCGCCCGCCGCATCCGCGTTCTGGTGGCCAAACCCGGTCTGGACGGCCACGACCGCGGTGCTCGCATCGTGGCTCGCGCCCTGCGCGACGCGGGCATGGAAGTTATCTACACCGGCCTGCGCCAGACGCCCGAGATGATCGTCTCCGCCGCCCTGCAGGAAGACGTGGACTGCATCGGACTCTCGATCCTCAGTGGCGCGCATAATGCCCTGGTGCCCCGTCTGCTGCGGCTCATGCGGGAGCGGCATCTCACCGATGTGTTGCTGGTTCTCGGCGGCATCGTCCCCGGCGAAGACGCCCGCGAGTTGCGCCGCCAGGGCGTGGCGGAGGTCTTTTCTCCCGGCACGCCCACCTCCGGAATTGTCGAATTCATTCGCCGGCACGTGCGCCCCGCGCCCAGCCTGGCATCGCTTGGCGAAGAGCGCTCAAACTGCGACTCTGAGTCAAAAATGGAATTATGAATTTACTCTTGATCGGCTACGGCAAAATGAATCGCTTGGTCGAGGAGCTGGCGCGTGAGCAGGGCCATGGCATCGCCGGCATCATTCGCCGGCCGGCGGACTGGGCCGCGGTCCCGCCCGGATCTGCCGTGGGCATTGATTTCAGCGTCCCCGCGGCGGTCATGGACAATCTGGCCGCGGCTTTCAAAGCGCGCATTCCGCTGGTCATCGGCACCACCGGCTGGCTTGAGCATTTGCCCGCCGTGCGCGCGCAAGTGGCCGCGGCGGAAGCCGGCGTGGTCTATGGCGCCAATTTCTCCCTCGGCGTGCAGGTCTTCTATCAGGCCGTAAACGCCGCCGCGCGGGCGCTGCCCGCGGAATATCAGGCTTACATCATCGAGCATCATCATCGCCACAAACTCGATGCTCCTTCCGGCACCGCGCGCGAGCTGGCGCGGCGGCTGGCCGACGCCGGGCGCCCCCAGCCGCCGGTGGCCAGTGTGCGCGCCGGCGCCCAGCCCGGCGAGCATACCGTGGGCTTCGATGCCGAAGCCGACAGCCTGATCTTCACCCATCGCGCCCGCTCCCGCCGCGGCTTTGCCCAGGGCGCCCTGCACGCGGCGCAGTGGATTGAGCATCGCCGCGGCCTGCATGAGTTTTCCGAAATTTTTGCCGCCGCCGAAGGCTAGCCGGAAACTTTGAATCATCTTCAATTATGATCATTGGATATGACTGCTCCGGCTATGGCGCCCACCACCGATTTACGCGTCCTGATCGGCCGCGAGCGCATCGCCGCCCGGGTTCAGGAGCTGGGCGCGGAGATCGCGCGTGACTTCGCCGGCCAGGAAATTCTGCTGGTCGGCATCCTGAAAGGCGCGGCGGTCTTTTTGGCCGATCTGGCCCGCGCCATCCCGCTGCACGCCAGCTTCGACTTCATGGCCGTCACCAGTTACGGCCGCAAATCGCAGAGTTCCGGCGTGGTGCGCCTGCTCAAGGACTTAAACGAAGATATCGCCGGCAAAAACGTCGTTCTGGTCGAGGACATTCTCGACACCGGACTGACGCTTTCTTATATCCGCGACCTGCTGCTCGACCGCCAGCCAGCCCGCTTGCGCATCGCGGTGCTGCTCGATAAAACCTCGCGCCGCCAGGTCCCGTTGCGCGCCGATTACACCGGCTTTGAAATTCCCGACGAGTTCGTCGTCGGCTATGGCCTCGATTATGCGGAAAAATACCGCAATCTGGGCGATGTCTGCGTGCTGGCGCTGCCGCCGGGAAAATAGTCTCAATCTCATGGGTAAGCATTTCATCACCGCCGATGATCTGGAGGGCCTGCCCGAAGGTAGCGAGCTGGTCATTCCCTCCGGCGCCGAAATCACCGATTGGGCCCGCGAGCAGGCTGCCCGCCAGGGCATACGCATGCGCCGCGCCGCTCCCGCCGAAGCCGCCACCGCGTCCCGCGCCGCGCGGACGCGGATAGCGCTGGCCAGCGATCATGGCGGCTTCGAGCTCAAGCAGAAGCTGCTGCCGTTTCTCAAAGATCTCGGCTATGTGGTTCTGGATCTGGGCCCGAACGAGCCGCGCACCCTCGACTATCCCGATCAGGCGCTGGCGGTGGCCGAAGCCGTGCGCGCGGGCCAGGCAGACTATGGCATTGTGATTGACGGCGCCGGGATCGGCTCGGCGATGGCGGCCAATAAAGTCCCCGGCATCCGCGCCGCGCTCTGCTACGACCTGGCCACGGCGCGCAACAGCCGCGAACATAATCACGCCAA
>JAKAZV010000099.1 GCA_021826505.1 Acidobacteriota bacterium
GGCGGGTGTGCTTCTGGGCCGGCTCCTGGCCGGACTGCTCAACTGGGGTACCAACGACTATCTGGCCCGCCGCCATCTGCCCCATGTCAGCATTGCCCAGGTGCCCTGGTGGCTGGGCCTGGGTGCGCTTGTTTTTGCCCTGGCCGTCAGTCTGCTGGCCGGGTGGTATCCGGCCCGTCGCGCCGCCCGCCTTGATCCGGTCGAAGCCCTGCGTCACGAATAAAGCTTCATAAGGACCGTGCAACGGGAGTTAGCGGAACGATTCACTCGGGTCCGCTTCCGGAACCCGAGTGAACGTATGCGGGGTGTGTCAGGATTTGGAATTGATCTTCACCGCCATTTTCTGGTTGTGGAAGCGGATTTGTTGCACCTGGCGATGGTCTGAAATCACCTCGGTATGATGCGGCTTGCGGGTCAGAGTCTGCCAGCGAACCGGCACGCTGGCCACCAGACGGCCGTGATGTAACACGCTCAGTCGCGTGGCCGCGGACTTCACTTTGAGTTTGTATGTCCCCGGCCGGAGACGATGGCCGGCAATTTGGTAAGGATTCATGATGGTTAAATGCGTGCTGTAAGTGCGGGCGGCCCAGGCCGGTAGGGCCGCGAACAGCAAAACAACCAGGGCGGGCAGAAAAGAGGAATAGCGATGCATAGAGCCTCCGGAATCATTTATGACCGCGGCAAAAGCCGTGCTATGGATAAGATGCGCCCGTCATAAAGTCGGTTTCGGAAAAGCCATGCTGGCAATATGTGAGTAATCGCTCATTGCGGCAGCGGCGGACGATAACTCGGAATGTCTGTCCCTTCCTGGATTTCATCTGCGGGCGCCGCATCCAGCGCTTTACTATGGAGAGATGGCTGTTCAGCCGCGCCGAACTCGTCTGCTGCTCTGGGTTGGCATCGCCGTGGCGGCCCTGCTGCTGCTCAACGACGCTCCGGATTTCCACCCCGGCCGGCGCACGCAAAAGCCGGCCCCGCCCGTTCCCGCGCCCGCCGCTTCCATTCCGGCTGCGCGAACCCATGCGGTCAGGCTGCCGCAAGGCCGCATCGAATGTCTCGCGCTGACCAGCCGGATTTTGCATCGCGCCGTTCCCTATTGTGTGTTTTTGCCGCCCGATTATCTGGCGCAGCCGCGGCGCCGTTTTCCCGTGGTCTATTTTTTTCACGGCCTGGGTGGCAATGAACAGGAGCTGGTTGCTACGAACGCCTGGGAGCTGATCGAACACCTCTGGCGGCGGCGGCGCATGCGGCAGTTCATCCTGGTGGCGCCCGATGGCTGGAGCAGCTTTTTTATCAACTCCATCCACGGCCGCTTCCGCTGGGCCGATTTTTTTCGCCATGAGCTCATGCCCGCCATCGCCCGCCGGTACCGGGTCTTGCCCGGGCGCCGGCATCGCGGGCTGGCCGGCATCTCCATGGGCGGCTACGGCGCGCTGCGCATGGCCTTTGCCCATCCCGGCGAGTTTGCCGCCGTCGCGGTCAACAGCCCGGCTCTGATGCGGCGCCCCCCGGCAGCCCAGCTCAGCGACCCTCGCCTTAAGCTGCGGCTGCGATTTTTCGGCCGGGTATTTGGCTGGCCGCCGCGGCCGGGTTTCTGGAAACGCAACAGCCCGCTCACGCTCGCCCGCCATGCCCGGCTGGCGGGCATGCAAATTTATTTTGACTGCGGCGCCCAGGATGGCTTTGGGTTTTACCGCGGCGCGGAAGCCTTGAACCGGGAGCTGAACCGGCGCCATATCCCGCACCAGTTTCACCTTTATCCCGGCGGGCACGACTGGCTCTATTTTGCCGCGCATCTGCCCGCCGCACTGCAATTTGCCGGCCAGGCAGTGCGGTAATTTATTGAATTTTAAGAATGTAAAATCGCGCGGGGCGGCGGGTCAGAAGGGCGGATTTGTGCCACACTGCGGAACGTAGTTCACTAGGAGACTCCCATGACTCAATCTCTGCGCAGTGGCCGGTTTGCCTTGGTTGTCGTGCTGCTGGCCAGCGTTGGTTTGTTGGCGGCCAAAGCTCCGGCCGGTTTTGCCGGCCAGTGGAAAGGCCGGATGAATGGGCCGCAGGGCGCCATGACCATGCATTTAAAGCTCTGGCAAAAAGCCGGGCAATGGAGGGGCCGCATTTCCGTCGGTGGAAATGCCATCGCTGTCCATCAGCTCAAGATCAAGGGCAGCCATATCAGCTTTGTCACGCACTTTGGCCAGGGCGATATTCGGCACACGGGCGCGCTGCATGGCAACACCCTGAATCTGCGCATCAGCAGCCAGATGTTTCATTCCCATGTTGTACTGCATCGCCAGACCGGCGCCGCCGCGGGCCAAAGCGGCGCCTGATGCCGCCGCGCCGCGTCCCGCGCGGCTCGCCCGCGCGATTCTTTAGATTGATGCCAGTAATGCCTCCACGCACTCCGCATCCAGCTGCCGTGGTATCTGCTGACGCAAAATAGCTGCGACTTTTTCCTTGGGCAGCGCGGGGCGATAGGGGCGTTCGGCCTGAAGCGCGTCATAGACATCGGCCGCCGCCAGCGTGCGGTCCAGCCGGGTGAGTTGCTCCGCGCTCCAGCCCAGATGATAGCCGCTGCCATCGAGGCGCTCATGATGCGCCCCCGCCAGCCGCGCCAGCGGTTGCCAGCCTTCCACGCGTTCGAGAATGCGCACGGTATGGCGCGGGTGCTCGCGCATCAAATCCCATTCGGCGGGTGAAAGCGCGCCCGGTTTTTCGAGAATGGTGTTGGGCACGGCCAGTTTGCCAATGTCATGCAGCAGGGCCGCGCGCCAGAGCATTTTTTGTTCCTCCCAGGGCAATTCCAGGCGCAGCGCGATCTGCCGGGCGGCTTCGGCCACGCCCGTCGAATGCTGAAAAGTAAAATGGGTTTTGGCGTCAATAATGGCGGCAAAACCGTCGCAGATGTTGTCGAGCTGCGCTTCTGTGGCCTGCCATTGCCCGCCGTCCGCCAGCTCCAGAACCTCCTGCCGCAGACTGGCGTCATGTTCGCGGTCGCACAGCCGTTCCCAGAACTTTGTCTCCGCCTGCAAGCCGCGGGCCAGTAAAACCAGTTCCGGGTTATACCAGCGGCCCGAGCGCTGCCCGATCACCGCAAAGGCCTTCGCCGGACCTTCCGCCCACGCAAACACCTCCAGGGTCTGCGCCAGGTTGATGATCTGAGCGGCGAGCGGAATTTCATGCCGGCGGAGTCCGTTGGGCGCGCCTTGGCCGTTCCAGTGTTCGTCCAGGCAGGCAATGGCCTGGGCAGTGGCTAAGGAAAAACCCATCTGGCGGGCAATGCGGGCGCCTCGGTCGCAGCGCAAAGCAATCAATTCTTCGGCTCGCGCCCGCCGCTGCAGCCCCAGCTGGCAATAGCGGCCCAGCCTGCGGCGGAGGGGCAGTTGCGGCGCCATGATCTCCCAGGCGCATTGCGCCGAGGCATAGCTCATGCGGGTCCAATCCGCCCGGCGCAGATTTTTTTTGACTTCCTGATCTCCATTCTGAAATAGCTGGCGGATGCGCGCGGCATTGGAGCTGCAGCCGGCATCCTTCAGCAGCAGCGCGTAGTACAAATCGTTCCGTTCTGCGTCTTGAATGCCCGCCAGATCGGCCAATCGCATGCCAATAGCGCAGGCGCGGGCGGTATGGCCCCAGGGCTGGCCTTCGGTGAGATCCAGGGCATAGGACAGTGCCGAGATTACGTCGCTTAAGCGAATCACCGTGGGCGGAGCCAGGGCAGGCAGTGCCAGGGCAGGGAAGGAAGCGGTCATGATTTATGCTCCACTTCAGGTACGAACGATCGCCTCTTTTGGATTGAATCAAGAATCAATATTGATGAAATTCCGTAAATTTGACGGTCCGCGCAACCCGGAATTCACGGCCGTGGCAAAAATTCTGCAAGCCCTTGAACGAGGCTCTCTGTGGCAAGCTATGGATGAGAGTGATTTATGAGCTTACTCGATGCTCCCGCCTATGACGCCGCGCGCGAAAACCGGCGCCGCAAACGCAGAATCTGGGCCATCTCCATCGTAATCGCCGTAATCCTGATCGGCACCCCGCTCTATTTCTACCTGCCCTACTGGCGGGCGCGGCGGAGCGTGAACCATTTCATGACCGCGCTCAAAAGCGGCAACTACCAGATGGCCTACTATCTCTGGCACGCCAACCCGAAAAGCTATCCCATGGACGCCTTCATGCGTGACTGGGGTCCAAAAGGCGAGTGGGGCGTGGTCCATAGCTACAAAATCATTGTGGTCACCGCCCCGCCGGGCCCTCCGGCTTCCGGATTGGTCGCGCTGGTGCGCATTAACCAGAATCCGCATGAGGCCAAGATCTGGGTGGAAAATCACAACGAAGATCTGAGCTTTTATCAGTTCTGACAGCGGCCCGCGCCGATAAGGAAAAAGTAGAGCCGTTAGCAGCGTTCTTCGCAGCCGGTGAACCTGAGGGTAAAAAGCTTCATCCATGCCCTGCAGGTCACTCATTGTCCGGGCCAGATATCATCGTGATCGGCGGTTCAGCCGGCAGCATCCAGCCGTTGAAGACCATCGTCAATGGGCTGCCCGGGTCTCTGCCGGCCGCGGTGATGGTCGTGCTGCACCTGCCCGCCGAATACCCGAGCCTTTTACCGGAGATCCTGCAGCGGGAAACGGAGCTGCGGGTGGGCTTTGCCCATCCCGACGAAAAGCTGCGCGCCGGGCATGTTTACGTCGCACCTCCGGACCAGCATCTTGAGCTGGGCAAAGACCGCTTGCGGCTCCATCACGGCCCGCGCGAAAACCGGCATCGGCCCGCGATTGACGTTCTGTTCCGCACCGCCGCCCGCTGCCATGGCAAGCAGGTTACCGGAGTGCTGCTGAGCGGCATTCTGGATGATGGCGCGGCCGGCATCTGGGCGGTGCAGCAGGCCGGCGGTCTCACCATCGTGCAGGACCCGCAGGACGCCGCCCATCCGGATATGCCGCTGGCGGCGCTCGAATGGATCCGGCCCGACCGCGTCTTGCCCGCCGCTAAAATCGGCGCGCAAATCGCCGCATGGGCCGCCAATGGAAGATCGAGTGAACATGGCGCGGAAAGTTCAGCTCAGGAGTCAGAGCATGCCATGGCCAGTCAGGAAAATATTGAAGCCGAATCCGATGCCCGCATCAGCGGCCGGCCTTCGCCCATCGCTTGCCCGGAATGCCATGGGGTTTTATGGGAAGTGGAATCCCTGCCCAAACCCATGTTCCGCTGCCGCGTCGGCCATTCCTATTCACTGGAAACCCTGAACTGCGAGCTTTCGCTTGCCACGGAAGGCGCGCTCTGGGCCAGTCTGCGCATTCTTTCTGAAAAAGCCGCCATCATTGACCGCATGGCCAGCCGGGAAAGCGGTCCGCGCCTGCGCTATTTGAATGAGCAGCTCGAAACTTTCAACCAGCATATTGAAACCCTCAAGCAGGTGATCACGAATCTGAACATCAGGCAACCGCGCAAAACCCAGCGCCGGCCGCCCGCTGAGGCCGAAAAACCGGAAGGCACGGAATAAATTACGCAGTGCTTTGCCACTCAATCAACTGACGGGCGTATCGTAATTAAATTAAGGGGAAGGCGGCCAATGCCCGAAATAGACTCGAAATCGAGCGTGGCAAATCCAGCCAGCGGCAGCCGTCCGGTGCTGCGTCTGCCTTGGCGGGGTGACTTCACCCTCCCGCCGCATTACGGAGGCAATGATCATAACCGCGGGAATGCTTCGCCCTCCCTTTTCCGCCTGCGCTGGGGTCTGCGGCTGGCCATGGCGGCGGTTGCGGTATTTTTTATAGCTCTTTGCGCGGCACAGGTTCTATCGCGGCCGTCGCAAGGCACTCCTGAGCTGCCCTGGCCATCCATTCTCTGGCTTAACACGGCCATCATTCTCGGCAGCAGCATCTGTCTCCAATCCGGCCTGCGGCAATTCCAATCGGGTAAAACTGCCACTGCGCGCTGGGCCTGGTCGGGGGCTGCGCTGCTGGGCGGGCTGTTTTTAGCTGGCCAATGGCGAGCCTGGGGTGAGTTACGCCAGGCCGGCTACTATGCCGCGACCACCCCCGGAAGTGCGTTCTTTTATCTGCTCACGGTGGCCCATGCCGTGCATATTGTTGCCGGCTTGATTCTGTTGATTCTTGTGGCTGGTCTGCTCTGGGTCGGGCGCTTGCGCGCGCAATCCGCGCTGCCCGGCTCGGCCGCGGCGCTGTGGCATTTTCTGGATGGGGTATGGCTTTTTCTGCTGGTCTGGCTCTGGTTCCAGCGGTAATGCGATAATCATTCTATTGCCGTATTGAATTTTAGTTCCCACCCGGCAGTCCCGCACTCATGAAAAAGATCGGTTTTGTCAGCCTCGGCTGCCCTAAAAATCTGGTGGATTCGGAAGTCATGATGGGTCTTCTGGCCGGCGAGGGCTATGAAATCACGCCCCGTGCCGAAGAGGCCGAAGTCCTGGTGGTCAACACCTGCAGTTTCATCGAATCGGCACAGCAGGAATCAGTGGACGCCATTCTGGAAATGGCCGAGCTGAAAAAATCCGGCCGTGCCCGCCGCCTGATCGTGGCCGGCTGTCTGGTCGAGCGCTATCGCAGCGAAATCCAGCGCGATATTCCCGAAATTGACGCCCTGGTGGGCACCAACGAGCTGCCGGATATTCTCCGCGCCGTCAACCCGGAATCAAAAACCCTTCAACCGGCTCCGGCCATGATGCTGCCAACGGCGGGCCGTGCGCTGCCGGTGTTGCCGGCCGCCCTGCCGGAGCCGGTAACCGCTCCCTATTTATATGACGAGTTGACGCCGCGGCTGCGCGCCACCGCCGGGCACACGGCCTACATCAAGATCGCTGAAGGCTGTGACCACCCCTGCGCGTTTTGCGTGATTCCGCACTACCGCGGCAAATTCCGCAGCCGGCGGCCGGAATCGGTGCTGGCCGAGGCGCGCCGTCTGGCCGCCGAAGGTGTGCGCGAAATCGTGCTCATTGGCCAGGACACCACCTGCTATGGAGAAGATCTCGGCCTGCGCGACGGCCTGGCCGGCCTGCTGGCGCAGTTGGCCGCGGTTGAAGAGCTGGCCTGGATCCGCACCCTCTATTTTTATCCCAACAAAGTCACCACCCGTTTGCTGGAGACGATCGCGGCCCACCCCCGCCTGTGCAAATACATTGACATGCCGCTGCAGCACGCCAGTCCGGCCGTGCTGAAGCGCATGCGCCGCGGCGGCACCGGCGAGCACTTTCTGCGGCTGCTGGAAAAAATCCGCTCCCTGATTCCCGGCGTGGCGCTGCGCACCACCTTCATCACCGGGTTTCCCGGCGAAACCGCGGCCGAATTTGCCGAACTTTGCGATTTTGTCGCCGCCGCGGAATTTGACTGGATGGGCGTCTTCGGCTACTCCGACGAAGCCACCAGCCAGGCGCATCAGCTGGCGGATAAAGTGGATGAGAAGACCGTTGCCGCGCGCCGCGACCGGCTGATGCGGATGCAGAAAAAAATTTCCCGCCGCCGCCGCCGCGCCGAGGTGGGCCGCCGCGTCCCGGTTCTGGTCGAAGGCCCCTCGCGCGAGGCGGACTATCTCTGGGAAGGCCGGCTTGAGGGCCAGGCTCCGGAAATTGACGGCAAAATCTGGCTCAGTGAATTTCCCGGTGATCAGGCGCCCCGCCCCGGCCAGATTGTCACCGCCGAGATCATCGCGGCGCATGATTACGACCTGGTGGCGCGGGTATTGTAGCCCGCATTTCAGCTCTGCCCGGCTCGCATGGCTCCGGTAAAAAAATCCGCATCCCGCCGCAAACGAATCGCCTCGATCCGGTGTCCCATCTGCCGCGGTTCCGTGCCCGCCCAGGCGGAGGAATTTCCTTTTTGCGGCCGGCGCTGCCGCGCCATTGATCTGGCCCGCTGGTCGAGTGGCGCCTACGTCATTTCATCTCCGCTCTCGCCCGAGGAAACCATTCACCTCGATTCAGATACGGATGATGATTAAGCGGCAAGCCGTGTCGCATCCAGGCGCCGGGCGCCGCGAAATAAAATGGCCGCGCCCAGCAGCATCACCGGCAATACCAGAGCCATGCCCCAGGCCAGGCTGCCGGTGCGGTCGGTGGCCCAGCCCACCAGCGTGGGTGAGAGCGCGTCGCCCAGCAAATGAATCAGCACCAGATTCAGCCCCAGCGCGCTGGCGCGAATCGGCGCCGGCACCGAGTTCACCACCGCCGCGTTCAGCGGCCCGCCATTGAGAAAAAGAAAAAATTCCCCCGCGCACATCGCCGGCAAAAACACCTGCGGATGGGGATTGAAGAGCGAAAACGCGGCAATCGGCGTGCCGAGCACCAGGCTCCAGGCGGAAATGCTGTACAGCGCCCCCGGCCTGGTGCGCAGCCACCGGTCGCCCAGCCATCCGCCGATAAGAGTGGCGATGATTCCGTTGGCCAGCGTAAAGATGCCGAAGATGTTGTTGGCCCGCACCGGGTCCATATGCCGGGTCTGGATCAGAAAACTGGGCACCCAGACCGAAAGCGCGCCCATGGCGAAGGTGGAAAACGCCATCCCCAGCGTGGCATCCATGAACAATGGCTGCCGCAGCAGGTTTTTATAGAGAGTCCAGCCGGAGTCCAATGCCAGCGATGGCGCTGGTTCCGCGGCCGCCGCTTGATCGGCCGCGCCCCGCCGCGGTTCCGGCAAGGCCAGCACCGCCAGGCTCAGCGCCAGTCCCGGCAGCGCGCCGGCATAAAATACATTGCGCCAGCCCCAGTGCGCGGCAATATAGCCGCCCAGCACATAGCCCAGCGCCGCGCCCACGGGTATGGCGGCATAAAAAACCGACAGCACGCGGGCGCGGCTGCGGGCAGGGTAGAGATCGCCGATCACCGCCGGTACAATGCAGCCGTAGGAAGCTTCGCCGATGCCGACCAGCATGCGCGCGGCCAGCAGCCAGCCGTAACTATGGGCCCAGCCGCTCAGCAGAGTGGCCGCGCTCCACAAGCCCACGCCGATAAAAATGATCCATTTCCGCGGCCACCGGTCCGCCAGCCGTCCCACCGGCAGCGCCGTCAGCATATACACGATAAAAAATGCGCTCACCAGCCAGCCCGCCTGCGCGGCATCGAGAGCGAACTGATGGCGAATCTGGGGCAGAATGGGCGGCAGCAGGTAGCGGTCGAGATAATTGACCAGATTAATGCCGGTCAACACCCCCACCAGCAGCAGGGTAAGCCTCGGCCCGATCTCATGGCGGACGGCCGCGTCGGAAGTATATGAGGAGCCGGGCATGACCCAAAGTTTAGCAGGGCGACTGATTCCAAGAAGCAAAAACGGCCAGAGTGCTTTCACTCTGGCCGTAATAAAAAAATCCTCAAGAATTGTGCTTACGCAGGTTCGCGCATGGAATCGTCTTCGGCCGGCATCAGCCCGGTTTCCAGTTGAATTTTCTGCACTTGCGCGCTGGCGCGGTTCAGCCGGATCGTGGTGGTGGGAAACTGCGGCCGTACCGGATTGGCGACCTTGCCCACAATAATGGACTGCTCTCGAATCGCGTCGTTGAGCACCCGTCTGCGTTCCACCTCGGAGATCGCCCAGGGCGCCGCCTGCGGCAGATAAACGTCGCGAAACCATTTCAGGGCGACAAAATCGTAGCCCGGCAACGTCTCCGCCCGGCCCAGCGCTTGCAGC
>JAKAZV010000100.1 GCA_021826505.1 Acidobacteriota bacterium
ATTCGCGTGAGTGTGGCATAGACTTCGGCCAGACTGTGGGCGCCACAGCAGCCAGTGAGTTTGTCGAATTGAATGAAAAGGCTGATGCTGGCTTGGTGGTGGATGTGATTGCCGTAGAACACCGGCACCAGCACTGATGTGTCAAAGAATGCCTTCATTTTTATTCGTCGAGATTGGCTTTATCGCGTTCATTACGGATTTTCTGCAGCATCTCGTCAGTCGTCCTGGCGGGCAGGCTTTCACCGGAATGAAATACCCACACATCGTGCACTTTCCTTAACTGTCCGGTTCCGCGTACGGGGCGCAGGGTGATCATCTCGCCTGCGTTTTCGATTTCAAGCGAATTGCCAGGCTCCAGATGCAGTTCCTCCCTCAAAGGCTTAGGGAGAACGATACGGCCGGCTTTGTCAATGATGAGACGGGCATTCATTTTGGAAAAATTTGGTGGGTTAACCCAACATTTGCATCCATTATAGACGTTCTGCGATCGTGGCCAAGTCACCATTTGCTCCGGGGTTGGACATTTCTATTCACGCGCCGCACGCACTGGAAGGAATGCATGGGTTGGCTTATGGTTAGCTCGCACGTGGCCTCCTTCTCGGATGAACAAGACCTGCTTCTCCAGATCCCAGACAGTTCGCAGCATGCATCCAGCATCGAAGAGCTGACCGCTAGAGGTTCTCCGTTCGCGGCAAGTAGCCATGAGCCCTCGGCTTTCAGCTTTTCCCTCGCGGCGGTGGTGTCCCTTACAGATTCACCGATGTGCCACCCCAGCTCTCCGGCTTTACATCGCGGAGGGACTCGGTGAAATTCCACCTGTGCCCATGGAAATCCTCGGCATCGTACTGGCGCTCGCCGTATTCGTAGTCTTGGGGCTCGGTGTGGATTTTGGCGCCGGCTTTGCGCGCGCGCTCGCAGTGGGCATGGGCGTCTTCGACGCGCACCTGAAGGAAACAGGATTGGTTAGGCATGATATTGCCCTCGCGGATGGTGAAGCAGCCCTCGCCGGCGCGCATCTGGATGCGGTGGTTGCCGATGCGCAGGCGGACGGTGAAGCCGAAGGCCTCAATGAGCCAGTTGGCGGCCGCGGCTGGATCGGGGTAGCAGAGATTGGGAATCACGGGGCAGGGAGGAACGGAGCGGTTGTGGCGCATGGTACGGTTCACAGGTCGCAGTTTACAACTGATAGTCTGCAGCTTGTGGTCTCGCAGATAACAGCTTTCAGCCTTCAGTCTATCTCTATAGCCGACTCAAATTACAGGTGTGGTCTACGAGCCGCTGTGCCGGCCGAAGTCAATGATTTTGGTATTGCAATGGTGCGCAAGTATATGAACCTCCTGTGCCTGCCGTGAATTGGATCCTGCCCCCCGCCGTTCGCACTTCTGCTATACTTGCTTCATGGCTACCCCAAGCCAGCGATGTCCCCTGGGCCGATGTTGAGCGGACGCGCGATCCCGCGCGCCGGCGCCCTGTTTTCCCTTTTTTACTCTGAAAATTGAATCTTCGCTCTGTATTTCCGCGGCTGCCCGCGGGAAGCATGACGGCTTTTTTGATAGCCATGGCCCATGCCCTCCAACTTGATGTGATTGAGCCCGCTTACCTGCCCTGGTGCCGGCCGCGGCGCGAACCCTCCGATCTCCGGCTGGGCGATTCGCTGCTCGACCGGATTGGCAACACGCCTTTGCTGCGCCTTGAGCGCATCGGCCGCGACTTCCCCGACATGCAGCTTTTGGCCAAAGCCGAGTGGTTCAACCCCGGCGGCAGCGTCAAAGACCGCGCCGCCTGCGCGATTGTGCGCGAAGCCGAGCGCGCCGGCCGGCTCGGGCCGGGCAGGATTCTGCTCGACGCCACCAGCGGCAACACCGGCATTGCCTATGCCATGATCGGCGCGGCCCGCGGCTTCGGGGTCAAGCTTTGCATCCCCGCCAACGTCAGCCCCGAGCGCAAGCGCATCCTGGCCGCCTACGGCGCCGAGCTGGTGCTCACCGATCCGGCCGAAAGCTCCGACGGCGCCATCGTCCGGGCGCGCGAGCTGGCGGCGTCCGATCCCGAGCGGTATTTTTACGCCGATCAGTACTCGAACCCCGCCAACTGGCAGGCGCATTACATGGGCACGGCGGAGGAAATCTGGCGCCAGACCCGCGGCCAGGTCACGCATTTTGTCGCCGCTCTCGGCACCAGCGGCACCTTCATGGGCATCAGCCGGCGCTTGCGCGAGCTTAACCCGGCGGTGGAATGCATTTCGCTGCAGCCCGATTCACCCTTTCACGGCCTGGAGGGCCTCAAGCACATGTCCTCGGCGCTGGTGCCGGCGATCTACGATCCCGCCCTCGCCGATGCCAATCTTGAAATCGCCACCGAAACCGCCTATGCCATGATCCAGCGCCTGGCCCGGGAAGAAGGCCTGCTCGTCGGCATCAGCGCCGGCGCGGCCATGGCCGGGGCGCTGGAAGTCGCCCGCCGCCAGTCCGGCGAGGCGGTCATCGTCACCGTCTTTCCCGACAATGCCGATAAGTACCTGAGCGACCGCTTCTGGGAAGACGAGTCCGCGTAATGGCGCTGGCAATTCCATCCCCGCTCCTCGATACCATCCGCGCTCATGGCGAACGCGAATATCCGCGGGAAAGCTGCGGATTGTTGCTGGGCGCGGGCGCTGAACCCCGGCGCGTGACCGATGTCACCCCCCTGCGCAACGCCAATACGGAGGCGCCGGAACGCCGCTTCGCCCTGGATCCGCGCGAGCATCTCGACGCCCAGCGCGAGGCCCGCCGCCGCGGCCTCGAGGTCGTGGGTTTTTACCATTCCCACCCCGACCACCCCGCCCGCCCCTCCGTCACCGATCTGGCCGAGGCGAGCTGGCCGGGGTTTTCCTACCTCATCACCGCCGTCGCCCGCGGCCGCGCCGCGGCCGTCCATTCCTATGAGCTGGCCGAAGACCGCGGGCATTTCATCCAGGAAGAAATCATCGTCACCGGTCAGGCCTCGCCAATCAGCTAAGGCCATCGAAGGAGAATCATTCTTATGTCCGTCACCGTACATATCCCCACCCCGCTGCGGCCCTTTGTCGGCAAGCAGGATCAGGTGAGCGTCGAAGGCGCCAGCGTGGGCGAAGTGCTGGCCCGCCTCACCGCCGAGCATCCCGCCCTGCGCCCGCATCTGTACACCCCCGAAGGCAAGCTGCGCAGTTTTGTGAATGTGTATCTCAACGACGAGGACATCCGCTACACCGGCCGCGAAGCCACGCCCGTTCAGCCCAGCGATACACTGAGCATTGTTCCCGCCGTCGCCGGCGGTTGCTGAAGCCGGACGGCCGGCCCGGGCATCTAACAATATTCACGGTCGAGTCGCGCTGTAGGACAAGTGATTCGGCCGGGAATTTGCAACCGTGTTTCGGCTGAAAGGAAGAGCGGCTGCGCCGCTGCAGGAAGGAAATTGATTTATGGCAACCGTTACCACCCCACCCACCGCGGAAAACCTGGCCGAGCGCGCCAAAACCGTCACCCTCGGCCACGATGAAATCCAGCGCTACAGCCGCCATCTCATCATTCCCGAAGTGGGCATCGAGGGCCAGCGCAAGCTGAAAGCGGCGAAGGTATTGTGCATCGGCGCCGGCGGCCTGGGCTCGCCCGTGGCCTTATATCTGGCCGCCGCCGGCGTGGGCACCCTGGGCATCGTCGAGTTCGATACGGTGGACTTCAGCAACCTCCAGCGGCAGGTCATCCACGGCACCGAAGACGTGGGCAAAAGCAAGCTGCAATCGGCCACCGAAACCATCCGCTCCATCAATCCCAACGTCCGGATCGAAGGCCATCCGGTCCATCTGTCCAGCGAAAATGCCCTGGAAATTTTTCGCGGCTATGACCTCGTGGTGGATGGCACCGATAATTTTCCCACCCGCTATCTGGTCAACGACGCCTGCGTGCTCACCGGCATCCCCAACGTCTATGCCAGCATATTCCGCTTCGAGGGCCAGGCCTCGGTGCTGGCTCTGCCCGACGGCCCCTGCTACCGCTGCTGGTATCCGGAACCGCCGCCGCCCGGCCTGGTGCCCAGTTGCGCCGAAGGCGGCGTGCTCGGCGTTTTGCCCGGCATCATGGGGCTGGTGCAGTCGCTCGAGGCGGTGAAGCTGATCCTCGGCATCGGCGAGCCGCTCAAAAACCGGGTCTTGTTGTTCGATGCGCTGGGCATGCGCTTCCGTGAGTTAAAGCTCCGCAAAAATCCCGAATGCCCGGTCTGCGGAGACCATCCGTCCATCCATCAGTTGATTGATTACCAGGAGTTTTGCGGTATGCGTGGCGTGGAAGCCCCTGCCGAACCGGAGCCCGCCGGCGAGGAAATCACGCCCGGCGAACTGAAGCAGTGGCGCGACCGCGGCCGCGACGTTTTTGTCCTCGATGTGCGCGAGCCGCATGAATACCAGATCTGCGCCCTGCCCGACACCATGCTGATTCCGCTCGGCGATCTGCCCCAGCGCTGGCGCGAACTCGATTCCCATCGCCCCACCGTGGTGCACTGCCGCTCCGGCGCCCGCTCGGCCAAAGCCGTGCGCTTCCTGCAACAGCAGGGCTTTGAAAAAATCTGGAACCTGAAGGGCGGCATCCTGGCCTGGGCCGATGAAGTGGACCCCGACGTGCCCAAATACTGAACCTGGGCTTTAATGATTTGCGCTATGGCTTTAATAGCACCAGAATCAGGATCACAAAAAACAGGCTGGCGAACAGGCCATGCATCATGCCGGCCCGGCCGCGCGCCGGCATCTTGGCCGGCATGCGGTTGACCATCCGCGCCAGCCAGATATCCAGCCCGATCAGCAGCACCACCAGCGTCAGCTTGATATGCAGCCAGGCCGCCATGCGCATCGCGGGCGGAATTAAAAACAGCAGAATCACCCCGCTGCCCACCGTCAATACCAGGCCGGCATGCGCCAGGGCATTGAGGGCGCGGCGGGCCATGGAGGCATAGGCCTCGCGCGCGGCCGGTTCGGTGGCGGCGGCGGATTGCGCCATGATCTGCGTCACGGCCAGCAAGCCGCCGATCCACATGACGATGCCGATGATGTGAAAGACCAGCGTCCAACCCAGAGGATCATGCATTGTGTTCGTCTCCTGATGTTTTTTCTTCAACCCGGGCTTTTGACTTCACCCGCCCGCTTCTTCATTTCTCCGCTATGCGACGCTGACCCCTTCGCCCTGATCTTTCTCCACGGTGCCGAAGCGAAGGGAGAAGCGAGCCGAGCAAGGCGTGAGGAGCGAGGCAACCGGAGTGTACACGAAAGTACATGAGGATTGCCGAGCGACTCACAACGCCGCTATGCGACGCTGACCCCTTCGCCCTTCTCATTCTGGGCCGCCAGGGCAAAGGCATGCATGATGTCCGCGGTTGAGACCACCCCCACCAGTTGCCGGCTGTTCAACCGGCTGACCACCGGCAGCAGCGGCTGTCCCGAGGCCAGCAGGGCCAGCGAGCGGTCCACCGGCTCGTCCGGATAGAGCAGTAATCCGGCGTCGGTATCGGCCCATTCCGAAACCGGTTCGTCGCCTTTACCCTCCGCCACCGCCCGGGCCAGGGTTTCGGCGCGGACCATGCCGAGATATTGGCCCTCCCGCAGCACGGCAAACGCGCTGGCCGAGGCGTCGCTGGCCCGTTGCAGCGCCTGTTCGGCTGATTCCCCGGCCTCCAGCACCAGGGGGTGCGCCTGCAGGGCATCGGAATTGCGCAGCCGCCGCAGCACGTATTCGTTGTGCCGCGAGGGCAGAATCACTCCGTCCTGGCGGGCCAGGCCTTCGTACAGGCCCTCCCGGCTCAGCCGCGCCGCCACTCCGTAGGCGATGATATTGGCCACCATCAGCGGCAGGATCAGATTATAGTCCTGGGTCACCTCGAAGATCATGAAGATCGAGGTCATGGGAGTGCGGTTGATGCCGGCAAACAGCGCGCCCATGCCCACCAGCGCATAGGCGCCGGCGTCGCTCAGCCGCGAGGCGGGAAACAGAATGTGCGCCACCGATCCCAGCGCCCCGCCGAACATGGCGCCCAAATAGAGCGAAGGCGCGAAGACGCCGCCCGAGTTTCCCGTGGCGTAACAGATGGCGGTCGAGAGAAATTTCAGAATCGCCAGCCAGACCAGCACGTGCAGCACCATGCGGTCGTTCAGCGCCTGGTCCACCCAGGTATAGCCCACGCTCAGAATCTGGGGATAGCGCAGCGCCACCAGCCCGCAGAACAGCGACCCGGTCACCGGAATCCAGGTGCGGATTTTTTGCGGCGAGCGCAGCATATGCGCCCGGCCCCACAGAATCGCCCGCCCGAAGCCGGCCGAGATGATCCCGCCCAGCACTCCCAGCACCACAAAGATCAGCAGGTCGGAAAGCCCGCCCAGGGTATAGGCGGGCACGTGAAACAGCGGCTTGCCGCCCAGCACCGCGCGCCGCACCATCACGGCGGTGACGGCGGCGATGATCGTCGAGCCCAGCAGCGGGGTGTTGACATCGCCAATCACCTCTTCCAGCACAAACAGCACGGCGGTAATCGGGGCATTGAAGATGGCGGCCAGCCCGGCGGCCGCGCCCACCGGCACCAGTTGCTGCATCTTCGTCTTGGAGCTGGCCGTCAGCCGCCCGATCAGCGAGGCGACCCCGGCGCCGATATGCAGCGCCGGGCCTTCCGGCCCCATGGACTGCCCGCTGCCGATGCCGATGGCGGAGGCCAGAAATTTACCCAGCGTGCTGCGCAGCGAGATATAGCCGTTGCGGGCCAGGATGGCGATCTTGGTCTGCGCCACGCCGCTGCCGCGCGACTCCGGCATCAGCCGCAGCACCAGCGCCGCCACCACCCCGCCGCCGGTGGCATACAGCGGCAGCCGCCAGTCCCAGGCGCGCTGAAAATTCAGGTTGCCGTACAGCCACGTATAAATGGACTGCAGCAGCAGGTGGTAGAGCACCACCATCATCCCGGCCAGCGCTCCCGTGCTGATGGCCAGCACGGCAAACAAACGGTTTTCATCCAGGTGCAGCCGGCGCAGCAGCCGCAGTACCTTGACTTGGGTTGGCTTGGGGCGTGACAAAGCTTTAATCGCTTATTATGCGGTATCGCTCCAGTTATATTGCGTACGGCGTTTCACGCGGAGAACAGGTTGCGCATTAAAAACAATAGATTCGCCGGGCGTTCGGCCAGCCGCCGCATGAAATAGGGAAACCACTCCGCCCCATACGGGATATAAATCCGCACCGGCCAGCCCGCCTCCGCCAGCTCGCGCTGCAGGTCGCGCCGGATGCCATAGAGCATTTGAAACTCGAGCTGCCGCGGCCCGATTCCCATGGCGGTGGCGAACATCTGCGCCCGCTGCAGGCGCTGGGGATCGTGCGTCGCCAGCGCGTGGCGCAAGGGGCCGGCCGGCATGCTCCCGCCCGGCTGCAGCATTTGCTCCATCAACTGGTCGAAGCTGGCGTCCACATCCGGTTTGCGCGGCCAGGCCAGGCTCGCCGGCTCCAGATATGCGCCCTTGACCAGCCGCACCGTAATCCCTTTTTCCCGCAGCCGCTGGAGATCGGCCGCGCTGCGGTACAGGCTGGCCTGCAGCACCGTTCCCACCGGAAAGCCCTGGGCGTGCGTCTGCTCCACAATGCGGAGGGTGGCGTCCGTATAGGCCGAGGACTCCATATCCACCCGCACCCCGTTCCCATGGCGGTATGCGACCGACGCCACCTGCAGCAGCAGGCGCGCCGCCACTGCCTCGCCCAGATCCAGCCCCAATTGCGTCAGCTTGAGGGAGAGATTGCAGTGCAGGCCGCGCGCGGCGATCGCGTTCAGGCTCGCCGCGGCGGCGTCGGCCGCGGCTTCGGCCTGTTCCAGCCGCTCCACATTTTCGCCCAGATGATCGAGCGTGGCCGCCATGCCCTGCGCGTTCACCCCCGCCACCGCCGCCAGAGCTTCTTCCAGCGAGATTCCCGCCACAAAGCGGGAGGAAAGCCGGTGGCCCAGGCGGCTGGTTTCCAGTATTTGGCGCAGCCGCCGGTTGCGCGACAGGCTCAGCAATGTGGATTTGAGCACCGGCATGGACGAAGCGGCGAATAGCTATCGTAGCCGAATCTTGAGCGGGTTATGAACTTACGTCTGGCCGGCGCCGTGGCCGGCTTCGGCGAGAAATTTTTCCGCTTCCAGCGCGGCCATGCAGCCGCTGCCGGCGGCGGTAATGGCCTGGCGATAGCGGCGGTCCTGCACGTCGCCGCAGGCAAAAACCCCGGGTGCGCGCGTCAGCACGTTCTCGTGCGTGATGATGTATCCGTCGGCGTCGCATTCAAGCTGGCCGCCGAGAAAGCCGGTGTTGGGCACGTGGCCGATGCCGAGAAAAACCGCGGCCGTGGGCATCTCCCATTGCCGGCCGTCGCGGGGATCGCGCAGCCGCACGGCGGTCACTTCCTTTTGCTGCGCGTCCAGCACTTCCTCGATCACCGCCGGCATCAGCCAGCGGATTTTGGGGTTGCCGCGGGCGCGTTCGAGCATGATGCGCGAGGCGCGAAAATCCTCCCGCCGGTGCACCAGCGTGACCGAGCTGGCGAAGCGGGTGAGAAAGGTGGCTTCCTCCATCGCCGAATCGCCGCCGCCGACGACGATAATGTCGCGGTTGCGGAAAAAAAAGCCGTCGCAGGTGGCGCAACTGGAAACCCCATGCCCGATCAGCGCCTGCTCGCTGGGCAGTCCCAGCCAGCGCGCCCGCGCCCCGGTGGCGATAATCAGGCACTCGGCCCGCAAGTCCTGGCCTTCTTCCATTTCCAGCCGGTAGGGCCGGGCGGATAAATCGGCCCTCCGCACGTTGCCGGAGCGGTATTCGGCGCCGAAGCGCTGCGCCTGGCGGCGGATATTATCCACCAGCTCGGGACCCTGTATGCCTTCGACAAAGCCGGGAAAGTTCTCCACCAGCGTGGTCAGCCCCAGTTGGCCGCCCGCTTCCTGCCCCTCGATCACCAGCGGCTGCAGCCCGGAGCGGGCGGTATAGAGCGCGGCCGTGAGCCCGGCGCAGCCGGTGCCCAGAATAACGACGGAGCGGAGTTCAGCACTCATAGATGAACCTTTATTTTACCGGCTTCCGGAGGCGATCAATACCGCACCGTCAGGCCGGACAATTCCGCTGCGTTGCATTGCCGTTGATCCGCGGAGCACTCGGTGGTGACTTATTTCGCCGACCACTGCTCGTCGGCCGAAGGCCCATACAGGGCGGGCACGGGCAGATTATTCAGCCGCAGATACACTCCCAGCTGGGCGGTGTGATGCACCAGATGGTTGAAAAACATATTGCGGAAGCTGAGCAGGCGGCTGTCTTTGGAAATGGGATGTTCGCCGAAGCGGAAATCCCAGAGCTGCATTAAATGGGCGTCTGAAGCCGCGGCCAGGGCCGCGCGGCAGCGGGCCGCGCTTTCCTCCAGCGCCTTCAGACAGGCGGCGCGGGACTTGAATTCGAGCGGCACGTGGGGATGGCGGGGCGCGGCCATATCCATGTCTTCGTCTTCGATGATATAGGCGCCAAACAGCGACATGGTGGCGCAGTGCATGGCCAGCTTGCCCAGGGGCATGGACTTTTCATGCGGCTTGTAATCGGCCTTGTCAGCGAG
>JAKAZV010000101.1 GCA_021826505.1 Acidobacteriota bacterium
CGCCAGAGCACACAGGAAACCGGCGGCCGCGCGCTTGAGCTGAACGGCGCCCGCTATATGATCCGCGCCCGGGGGTATTTGCATTCCCTGCGCCAATTGGCGGAGGTTCCAGTCGGGGTTCATGCGGGCGTGCCGGTCACGATCGGCGATCTTGGCCAGGTCGCCTACGGACCGGAAATCTCCCAGGGCGTCGCCGATTGGAATGGCGAGGGTCAGACGGTAGGCGGTATCGTAATCATGCGCTATGGGGGCAATGCCTTACAGGTGATCCGCGGGGTCAAGCGCGAACTCGCGCGGCTCAAGCCATCGCTGCCGCCCGGAGTCGAAATTAAAACCGCTTATGACCGATCCGGCCTGATCGAAGCTTCGCTGCACACCTTGCGCCGCGACCTGCTGGAGGAAATCGCGATTGTAAGTCTCGTCATTATCATTTTCCTGTTTCACTTCCGCTCCGCCCTGATCCCGATCATCTCGCTGCCCATTGCGCTGGTTATTTCCTTTTTGCCCATGTACTGGCTTCATGTCGGCTCCAATATCATGTCCCTGGGCGGACTGGCGCTGGCCATCGGGGTCATGGTGGATGCCGCCATTGTCATGGTGGAAAACGGCTACCGCCATCTCGCCGAGGCGCAAGCCGAAGCCGCCGCGCGGAACGACTCGGTAACGCCCGCGCGGCGGCGCGCCATTCTGCTGGCCGCCGCGCGCGAAGTCGGTCCGGCCTTGTTTTTTTCCCTGCTGGTGATTGTGGCTTCGTTTCTGCCGGTATTTCTGCTGCAGGCCCAGGAGGGCCGCATGTTTCGTCCGCTGGCCTGGACGAAAACCCTGGCCGTGGGGATCAGCTCTGTTCTGGCGATCACGCTGGTGCCGGCGCTCATGCTGTTGCTGATCCGGGGCAAATTGCGGCCGGAACGCCGTAATCCAATTTCCCGCTTTACGCAGGCCATCTATCTGCCGGTGCTGCGCTGGTGCCTGCGCTGGCGCTGGCTGGTACTGGGCCTGAGCCTGCTTTTTCTGGCCATCACACTGCCTTTGGCCGAACGGATCGGCAGCCAGTTCATGCCGCCTTTGTTTGAAGGCTCGGCTCTTTATATGCCCACCGCCCTGCCCGGCATCGGCATAACGCCCATGGGACAACTGATTCAGGAACAGGACCGTATTCTTCGCACTTTTCCCGAGGTCAAATCGGTTTTTGGCACCGCCGGACGCTCCAATAGCGCCACCGACAACGCCCCCCTGGACATGGTGGATACCACGGTGATGCTGCATCGGCGCCGCCATTGGCCGAAGGGCATGACGTATCACCGGCTGATCGCGGACATGAACCAGAAGCTGCAATTTCCCGGTCTTGCCAATTACTGGGTGATGCCGGTGGAAAATCGCCTGGATATGGAATTAACCGGCATGAAAACGCCAGTGGGCATTAAACTCCAGGGCGCCAGCCTGAACGAATTGCAGGCCCTGGGAGAACAGGTCACGAAATTGCTCACCCCGCTCCCGGGCGTTACCTCGGTTTTTGCCGAGCGCGCGGCCCAGGGCTATTACCTTGATATCGGCGTCCGCCGCGCCGCGGCCGCCCGCTACGGTCTTTCGGTCGCGGCCGTACAGCAGGCCGTGGCCAGCGGCATTGGCGGCAGCCGGGTCGCGGTCAATCTCGAGGGCCGCGAACGTTTCCCTGTCTCCGTGCGTTACAACCGCGATTTTCGCAACGATCTGCCCGCACTGGGCCGGGTTCTGGTGGCTACGCCGACCGGCGCTCAGATTCCCTTATCGGAAGTGGCGACGCTGCGCATACGCCGCGGCCCGGCCATGATTCGCGACGAAGGCGGCCTGCTCACTTCTTACATTTATATCGGCCTGGCGCATAGCAACTATGGCGGCTTCGTCGCGCGCGCCAGCCGCGTTCTGCGCCGCCATCTGGCCCTGCCTCCGGGTTACGTCTGGCACTGGTCGGGCGAATACAAATTTGAGCAGCGCGCCCGCCGCCGGCTGGAAATGATTCTGCCCATCGTTTTTTTTATTATCTTCGTGCTGCTGTATCTGGTTTTTCATTCGGCTGGGGATGTCCTGCTGCTGGTCTTGCCCACGATTTTTGCCCTCAGCGGCGGGTTGATTTTGCAATGGCGGCTGGGTTACCTGTTCAGCGTGGCCAGCTGGGTGGGCTATATCGCCCTATTTGGGATTGCAGTAGAGACCGCGGTCGTCATGCTGGTCTATCTGCGCGAAGCCCTGGAACGGCATCGCGCGGATTGCCGCGCCGCCGGCCGGGCCTGGACGTCCGCCGATGCGATCGCCGCAACGCTCGACGGCGCGGTGCTGCGCCTGCGGCCCAAACTGATGACCGTATTTTGCGTGCTGGCCAGCCTGGCGCCCATATTGTGGGAATCGGGCATTGGATCGGATGTGATGAAACCCATTGCCGCGCCCATCATCGGCGGCATGGCGACATCTTCCCTGGCTGTGCTTATTTTGCTCCCCATGCTGTTTGCCTGGCGGCACAGCCAGGGAGCGGGGAAAGGCCAGGATCCGGAGGCATAAAACGGCAGACGCAAAAGGGCGCCATGCGGCTCGCGGATTAGCAGTCTTACTTTATTTGCGAGCGGATCAAGTGGATGGCCGCACTGACCGCGCGGGTAAAATCCTGAGTTGGCGGCAGCAAACTCAGCACCAGACAGGCGGCCCGCATTTGCGCTCCGGCGGCATCCTGCATCTGATCCAGTCCGTAAAAATGTCCGGGGTGCAGATGCACGCCAGATTCCGCCAGCAGCTTGCGTGCCCACTCCTCATCGCTGAATATACCCGGCACGCGCACAATGGCCTGCCAGCCGCCGGATACTTTCCAGCGCCGCAGGGCCGGGCAGGTTGCCAGCGCCTGATCCAGCAGAGCCAGGTTCGTGCGCAGCCGGGCCTGAATCTGAGGCTGCACCTCGAGACGCGCCCGCAGCAGTTCACCGGCCGCAAGCTGCACGGGCGTATCTACGCTTAAAAAGCTATCCAGCATTGGCTCCAGCCGCCGCGCCGCCGCCTGGGCCAGGGCCTGCGGGCCGCGCAGCACAAACCATCCCAGCTTCATCTGGGGCAAAGCCGTAATTTTGGAGATTCCATTCAAAACGAAGGTCAGCGCCGCGGGCTCGGGCAGCGGCTCTGATTCGATCCCGGCCGTGGACTGCCATTCCAGCGCGTAATCATAAAAAACTTCATCCACGATCACGGCCAATTCATGCCGGGCGGCCAGCGTCTGTAGTTCCAGCCACTCCTTCCGGCCCAGATACGAGCCGGTGGGGTTATTGGGATGAATCACCACCACCGCCCGTGAGCGCGGCGTGAGGCTGGCCTCGAACGCGGGCAGATCTATTTCCCAGTTCGACCATGGCGAGAGCGGATATGGCGCCAGCTCCACGTCCTGCAAACCGGCCAGCATTTCGAGCAAAGGGTACCCGGGGCGGGGCACATGCACGCAATCACCCGGGTCACAGAGCAGCCGCAACAAATGCGCATAGGACTCGCTGCTGCCGGCGGTCAGCCAGACGGCTTCGGAGCGAGGTGTTCCGGCAAATGCAAGCGGCCGCTCCGCGGCCCCCGTTTGCCGGCGTGCCTGGTAATAATTTGCGACGGCCTCCCGCGCCGCCGGCAAGCCTTGCGGCTCGGGCTGGTAAAGGAAAATATCCGGCTGGGCCAGCGCCGCCCGGATGGCGGATTGCGGATACTCGAAGCCGCAGCGAGTGGGATTGGTTTCGGTTAAATCCAGCAGCCCGCCCATGGCCCGCCGCCGCGCCGCGGCCTCGGCCAGAGCGTCCGCATGGAACTCCCATCCTGTGCGCCGTGAAAACATGACCTTCACTGCAATCAACCGCGAAGCCGATTTTTCAGCGAGTGATGCGTTCCATTCCCATATAGGGCCGCAGAACTTCGGGAATCAGAATCGAGCCGTCGGCCTGCTGGAAATTTTCCATCACGGCGATCCAGGTCCGGCCGACCGCTACGCCGCTGCCATTCAGAGTATGGGCATAGTTGCTTTTGCCTTTACCGCCGGCGCGATAGCGTATATTGGCCCGCCGCGCCTGAAAATCCTCACAGTTGCTGCACGACGAAATCTCACGATAGGCCTGCTGTCCCGGCAGCCAGACTTCCAGATCATAGGTCCTGGCGGCGCTAAAGCCCAGGTCGGCGGTGCACAGCTCCATGACGCGGTAAGGCAGATCCAGGGCTTGCAGCACCGCTTCGGCATCCAGCGTCAGCCGTTCCAGATCGGCGTAGGAATCTTCCGGCCGGCTGATTTTGACCAGCTCAACTTTTTGAAACTGATGCTGGCGGATGATGCCGCGCACATCTTTACCGTAAGAGCCGGCTTCGCTGCGGAAGCAAGGCGTCCAGGCGGTCACGCTTACAGGCAGAGCTTCGGCGTCGAGCGTCTGGCCGGCAAAGAGATTGGTCAGCGGAACCTCGGCGGTGGGAATGAGCCACAGATCACTCGCCTCGCATTTGAACAGATCGCCGGCAAATTTGGGCAACTGTCCGGTGCCGCGCAGCGCCGCCGAGCTGACCAGCGCGGGCGGCAAAATCTCCTGGTATCCATGTTTGCGGGTATGCAGATCCAGCATGAAGTTGGCCAGCGCCCGCTCCAGCCGCGCTCCCGCGCCGCGGTACACGGCAAAACGCGCGCCCGAAAGCCGGGCCGCGGCCTCCAGGTCCAGAATGCCAAGCTGCAAGCCGAGGTCCCAATGCGCCAGCGGCTCGAAGTCGAAGCGCCGCGGCTCTCCCCAGCGCTTGATTTCCACATTATCTTCCGAACTCCGCCCCTCAGGCACCGAGGGATACGGCCGATTGGGCAGGTTCAACAGCAGCGGCTCCATGGCCGCATCGAGCTGGTTGAGGCGTTCTTCCCGGGGTTTGACTTCTTCCGCGCTCAGCCTCCGCGACTCGTTCATGAGCGCCTCGGCCCGGGCTTGCTCTTCCTTTTCTTTCCCGCGCTTCAGCCGCGCGACTTGTTCCGATATTTGATTGCGCTGCTGCCGGATTTCATCCAGCTCCCGCACAAGCTGCCGGCGCTCGGCATCAAGCGCGCGCAGCGGTTCCAGATCAAAGCGCGTCTGCCGCTTCCGCAACATGGCTTCGATCTCTTCCAGATGTTCGCGTACGTAGGCTAAATCCAGCATGGCTTGATTGTCTCAGATCAGAGCCATTGCGGCCGGGTTCGCTGGTTCAGTGCCTCACTTCTCCTGGCTCCGCTCCCAGATTTCCACCGCTTGCCGGCACCAGTTTTCCGCCTCTTCCATCCGCCCCAGCTTCTGGCAGACGCCGCCGAGTTGATTGCAGGTTTCGGCCACCTGCCGGTGATTTGGCCCCAACAGCCGCCGCTGGATATCAAGCGCCCGGAGAAAGAGCTGTTCGGCTTCGTCCAACTTGCCCTGTCCGGCGCAGACCTGGGCCAGATTGAACAAGCTGGCCGCCACATGAGGATGATCCGGTCCCAGGGCTTTTTCCCAGATGGTCAGCGCGTTGCGGAACACCGCCTCCGATTGCTCGCCACCCGGGTTCTCCAGGACTTCATCCTGTCCGGCAACTTCGGCGCCCGACCACCAAATGCCGGCGCATGCGGCCTGCGCCCTGCGCAGACTTTCCTCCGCCGGTTCATTCTGCCCCAGCCGCCGGGCGATTGCGGCTTTTAACAGCCATAGCCGAGCCTGGGTTACATCGCGCGCTTCGGTTGCGGTGGGGACCGCTTCACGATCCGGGGCGCGCCCGGTCAACTTTATCGCCTGTTCGCAACACTGGCTTGCGATTTCCAGATTGGCGGCATCATCAGACTCCACCAGCAGTTCCGCTTGTTCCCGCCAGACCGGCGCCAACCGCCAATCGTCCGCTCCCCAGGCGGTGGTCAGAGTTCCCAGCGCGGTTTGCATAGCCCGGCGGCACTCATTCATTTGCCCGAGCAGACGCAGGCGCCGCGCCCAATCCCACCACGCCTGACCCAGGCGGGGATGATCAGGCGGCAATGCAATCTGCCAGAAATGCAAAGCGCGCTGCTGCAACAGGGCCGCTTCTTCCGGATATTGCGCGCGGGCCTGCATTTCGCTGCTCGCTTCCAGGATGCGGGCCAGCGGTATGAATTCCCCCGCGTCTTCCCGTGCCCGCAGCGCCTGGCGATAGTGCGTGAGCGCGGCTTTCCTTTGCCCTTGCCGCAATGCGCCACGGGCCAGCAATTCATGCGCTGCCGCTTCCGTGGCCGCATCCAGAAGCTGTTCCGTGTCCAGATCAATCGCCTGACGCGCCGAGGCGATGGCTTCTGCCAGTTTCCCCTGGGCATCCTGAGATTCGGCCAGCCGGAGCTGAACAAGAGCCAGACCCTGGGCATCACCGGCCGGGTGCTTTTGCCGCAGATAAAGCGCCTGTTGCAGCCAATCTTCCGCTTGCTGGTATTGTCCTTCACGCCAGGCAATCTCTCCCAGCCGTTCCAGCGGCATGAGCTGTTCGCCGGGATTTTTTTCGTCATGCTGGCGCAGCCAGGCGAGGCAGCGGCCATAGAGGGGAATGGCATCGGAAAAGCGGCTTTGCCGATACAACAGGCCGGCCATCCGCAGCAGGATGGCGCGCCACTCCGGCAGCGGAGACTCCTCTTCCGCCAGCGCTTCCCGGTATACCGATTCCGCATCGCTCCAACGGCCCAGCTTTTCCCGGATTTCACCCAGGCACAAGCGGCGGCGCAAGATCTCGGGACTGTGACTTTCATTGCGTTCCAGGGCCAAAGTCAAGGCACGAACTTGGCAACTTTCAGACAGTTCCGGTTGATTGAATGCAGCCGCCAGCCGGGCCATACAATCCAGCCAAGGCAAATACCAAACTGTGGTTGCAGGCAAGGCATCGAGCATCGCCAGTCCGCGCTGGTAAGTTTCAAGCGCCGCCGCCCAGTCCTGTTTCCGCTCCTGCCATGTCCCTACATGGAATAAAGTGAGGGCAATTTCCTCATGCGGTTCGGCAAGATGTTTTTGCCGGAGGGCGAGAGCCTGCGCCAGCCAGCGTCCGGCTGCTTCCCGGTATCCGGGTGCTTCGATCTCCAGCGCCCGGAGTCCGAGTTGATCGAGTGTGCGGGCATGGTCCAAAGCATCGCAGGGCTCGATTTCGTGCCAGCGCAATAAAGTTTGCAGCGTACCCGCGGCTTCCAGGGCGGACTGCTGCCCGGCCAGTTCCCGGGCGCCTGCCGCGATACGCATAAAGAGGCCAGGCGTGGGCAGGGGATTTTCAGGATTTTCGCTCTGCCGCGCCGATTTTTCCAGCTGCAGCCAGATTCGGCGCAGCAGGTCACCGGCTTCGATATACCGCCCCGCCCGCAATGCCAGATGCAAGAGCTCCGTCAAACTCTGTAATGGGTGCGGCGCCTCGCGGCCAGTTTGGGCGGGTACGGCTTGCCGCGCCAGCGCCAGGGCCTCATCATGCCGGCCCTGTTCTTCATAACTCCGCAGCAGGCAATGAATCGCCTCTTTCGCAATCTCGCCGCCTCCGGCCTGGGCAGGGAAGGATTCCAGCAATAAACGCCAATATTGTTCGGCTTCGCGCCCGAGATCCAGCAATTCACATAGCCAGGCCATCTGGCGCAGCACCGCGAGGCGGGTAGCGGGCGGCCAATGACCGCGCACTCCCGCTTGCAGCGCCGGCGCGGCTAGATCCCAGGCCTTCTGATATTCTCCCTGGGTGGCGTGCATGGCGGCCAGACGCAGCCGGCAATACGCGGTCTCATCGCTGGCATCGGGCGGGCAGATCGCCAGTGCTTCTTCAAGCATCTGCCGAGCGCGATCGGTTTGATTCTGACGGCAGCAAATTTCGGCCCAACTGCGCAGGGCGCGTGCCAAGTGCAACGGCCGGCTGCCCTCCCGCAACCGTTCGCAGGCCCGCTGCAGCAATGCCTCGGCCTTAACGAATTCTCCCTGTTCGGCCTGTATTTCCGCCAATTTCTGCAGCACCTCCGCTAGGCCGGGATGATCCTGCCGGCTGGCTTCCAACCGGATCAGCGCCTGGCGCAAATAGCGCTCGGCTTCCGGCAGCCGGCCCTGGGCGCGGCACATGCCAGCCAATCGGGTTAATCCGGGAATAGATTCGCCGCTTCCGACCGAACCGGGTTCAGTGGGAACCATTCGTGGAGTTGCCATGTATTGAAACGGCAGACAGTTGCTGGACTCTGACCGCGATAACCTTTACTTGCGCATCATACCTGAATCCCGGACCGCACTAAGGTGTTTTCCTGAATTAAAATATGATTCGAGCCTCGGCACCGCCGAAATGATCCGAATGGACGGGTTGATGCGGGTTCTAACCAGAAATCATCAGCTTTTACCGGCAGAGTCCCGGGCCGCCGCTTTTGCTTCGTGCGTCTTTATCCGCCCGCTTCTTTTTCGAGCCGACCAACCGGGCTTTTGCACTTGCCGGGCGCGGCCCAGCGCCAGCGCGCCCGCTTCCACTGTTTCCGTCACCACGCTGCCCGCGCCCACATAGGCATCCGCGCCGATCTTCAAGGGAGCCACTAAAGTGGCGTTGCTGCCAATGAAGCTGCCATCGCCGATCTCGGTCGGATGTTTAGCTTGGCCATCGTAGTTACAGGTGATCGTGCCGGCGCCGATATTGACCCCCGCGCCAATGGTGCTGTCACCAAGGTAAGCCAGGTGATTGGCTTTGCTGCCCGGCCCCAGCCGGGTTTTTTTCAACTCCACGAAGTTGCCTACATGGGCGCCCGTTTCCACCCGCGCGCCTTCGCGCAGCCGGGCAAATGGCCCAATGCGCGCGTCCCGCGTCACCCATGCGCTTTCGCAATGGCTATAAGGAAAAATTTGAACTCCGTCGTCGAGATCACAGTCGCGGAGAATGCTGCCGGCTCCAACACGGCAGTTATCGCCAATCCGGCAAGCGCCGAGAATTTGCGCGCCCGCCTCGATGATGGTGTCACAGCCGATCGTCACTCCGGGATCGATGGTCACGCTCTCGGGACTGTAAATGGTCACGCCCGCATCCATCATTTCCAGCCGTTTGCGCCGCCGCAGCCTGAGGTCAGCTTCGGCCAATTCGCGCCGGTCGTTGACGCCCATGATTTCATCGGCATCGGGCAATGAATACGTGGCGATCGGCTCGCCGGCCCGGGCTAACAGAGCGATGACATCCGTCAGGTAGTACTCGCGGTGCGGATTGTCGCAGCCGATTTTTTCCAGCGCCGGCCAGAGTGCGGCGGCTTGAAAGGCATAAAAACCCGCGTTGAGCTCCCGGATCGCGTGCTGTTCAGGCGTGGCCGATTTTTCTTCCACAATCCCCAGGACCCGGCCCGCCGCATCGCGCAGGATGCGGCCATAGGCCAAGGGCTGATCGGGGATGGCGGTGGCCAGCACCGCCGCCGCACTCGTTGCCTGCCGCCGCGCGGACAGAGCCCGCACGGTCGCGGCCGAAAGCAGCGGCATATCGCCATGCAGAACTAGAATCGTGTCATATCCGGCCAGGGCTTCCCGCGCCTGGCTGACGGCGTGGCCCGTGCCTAACTGGGGTTCTTGCCGCACCCAGCGAACGTTCCAGCTTTCCGTTCGCTCCCGCACCCGGTCCGCG
>JAKAZV010000102.1 GCA_021826505.1 Acidobacteriota bacterium
CTATGTTTTAAGTTGGGGGGTCATTGCGGTTTTTGATTCTTCCCGTTTTGGGCCAAAAATATCACCATTAGTATCAATGATTTACGGGGAAATACAGATTTAGCTATTTTCGTTTGTTATAAATGTCTTGAGTGAGAAAAAAACCGGCCGTTTGATATGCCACAAGAGGCCGGGGGCAATGCAATGAATAACATTTTTCTGATTTCCCAGGGGGCTTCGGTTAGGCCGGTCAAGGCAGTTTCTCTCAACTGTGATCGCACATGGGCGTCCATACTTCAGGAAAATCATTTGCTCGGCTATGCGGAAAAATCTCTTTTTCGTGCTGTGTTGAAGCAGTCTTTATGCGATCTTTTCTGCTGTCATATCCCGCCTGTTCCGCGCGATGAAATAATTTCCGCTCTTTGCCGCCAGGCGCAGGATTGGTTTTTTTCCGCATCGGAAGATCCATTCAGCTTTTTATGGATATGCCGGTGTTTGGGAATTGATAGTCAATGGTTGCAGTTGCGGCTCTATAAGACGATATGGCAGCAGAGTATTCCCCTGGAAGGCTTGGAAATACTATCGAGAGAATTGGGGAAAAGCCATTTCGAAATGACTGAGCGCCGGGTTGACAAATTAAAGGCCATTCTGACACGCGAAGCTCGAGTTTCCGCAATATCCGTGGGCAAACAAATATTTCAATCTAAAGAGCGGTTACATCCATTGCTGGCTGACGAATCCGCTTCCATTGCCGATATCGCCTACGCGGTCTGACTCCCTATGCGCAACTTCATCCCAACCCGCATCTTCAGTTTCGCCGCTCTGCCCATCCTGCTGGCTTCCCTGCTCCGCGCCGGCACTCTGACCGGACGCTTCGAGCTTCCACTTTCCAACCAGTCCCTCGCCGGCGCCACGCTCCAGCTCACCCTCAGCCAGGCCGCCACGCTGCCCGGCAGCTTCGCCGTGGTGCCATCTACCGTTGCCTGTTACACCACCCGTGACGGATCGGTCGTGGGCCTGCCCGATCCTGTTGCGGCTTTATCCATCACCGCGCAATCGGGCATCGGCGCCCTGCCCGCCGGAACCTATTTCGTCCAGTGGACCTATATTTCCCCCGGCGGCTCTTCGCTTCCCGGGCCATCAGCTTCCTATGTGCTCACCTCGCCCGGCGAACTGCTGATTTCCCCGCCTGCGCTCCAGCCGGCCGCCGCCACCGGCTACGCCATCTATATCGGTTCTTCCGCCGGTTCTCTCAGCCTGCAATACTCCGGCCCCTTCACGTCTTATGCGCAATCCGCGGCGCTCGCCTCGGGCGCCGCCCCGCCCACCGTCAACAGCTCGCTTTGCTCGCTCGTCTTCAATGACAGCACCGTGCCTGCACCCACCTACTACGTGGCGACGCTGACCGATGCCCAGGGTAATCTTCTCGCCGGTTTTCCCCAGAGCTGGTATCTTTCCGGCTCCAGCGTGGATGTCAGCCAGCTCATTCCGCTCAGCACCAACCCTTCCGTTCGTTTTCCCCAGCCCATTCTGGCCAGCCCCTCTTCGGCATCGCCGCAAAGCCTGGCGTCGCCGCTCAATCTCAACGGCTTTGCGCTTGAGGACTCCTCCAACGCCGGCCCCAGTCTGTACACCTTGAACCTGGCCGGCGCGCTCCCCCACCCCACCGCCACGCTCACGGAATGGACGCCCAACGCCGCCGTCATCCTCCGCCGTCTCAGTCTCTACGCCGCCGTCGCCGGCGCCGGCGGCTCCGCGGGCGCTACGCTGTCCGTCACCGATGGCGGAAACACCTGCATATTTACCGGTCTGCTCGCCGCCGCTTCCACTTTCGCGTCGAACGGTTTGCCCTCCGGCGCCTGTTCCTTCAGCGCCGGCATTCCGCTGACCCTTTCCGTCACCGCCGACGATCACACCACCCCGCCCGCCAACCTGGTGGTCACGCTCGAAATGACTGCCCGATAACCCATTCCAAGGAGAGTTTTGTATGTCTTTTGGTTTCAAATCCATCGCCCACGCCATCGCCTCCGTCGCCCATGACATCGTCGTCGGCGCCCGCGCCCTGGCCAACGCCCTCACCGGTGTCAACGGCATCGCCGGCGCGGTCGAAGCCGTTACCGGCATGATTGATCCCTCCTGGGTCGCCATCGAACGCGCCGCGTTTTATCTGCTGGGCGAAGCCGCTGCCGCCGCCAACGGCGTCTCCGGCGCCGTCGCCGCCAATGGCTTGAATTTGCAGATTGACGCCCAGACCGTCGCCGAATTGAAATCGCTCTACGCCACCATCGTCAAGGAATTGCAAAACCGCGGCTATGCCCTGCCGCCCTCCGCCACTCCCGCGGCCTGAAGATCACCCCGGCTGCGCCGTATTCGGAACTTGTGATCTGGGACGATTGCTATGCTCACCCTACAGTTCTCCACCACCGACGCCTTGCTCTCGCGCGCCATCCGCTGGCTCAGCTTTTCCTGGGCCAGCCACGTGGATATCGTGCTGCCCAATGGCGTGCTGCTCGGCGCCCTGACCACCCCCGGGGTGTGCCTGCATCAGCCTCCCGCCGGCGGCTATAGCCGGGTCGAGCGCTATGCCGTGGATCTGCCCGCCCGGCCGGTACTGGCGTTTCTGCGCAAGCAGCTCGGCAAACCGTACGACTGGACCGGCGTCGTCGGCTGGGCGATCCGCCGCGACTGGCACGATCCCCGCCACTGGTTCTGTTCCGAACTCGTCGCCGCCGCCTTCGAGGCCGCCGGCACGCCGCTGCTGCGCGCGCCGCAATCCCGCGTCACGCCCCAGGACCTGCTCATGTCGCCCTGGCTGCGGCCCCTGCGTCCGGCCCGCGCCGCGGTGATCGAGCCGTCTTCCTGCGTGCCGGTCTCATTCCGCCGGCCCGCCGCGTGAAATTTTCGGAGTCCCTGCCATGTCTCGAATCGCCGCATTTCTTCGCGTCGTGTTCCGCGCTCCCTCGCTCCGGCCGTCCACGCGGGCGCGCCGTGAAGCGGCTTTGCGCGCCGCCGAGCTCGCCGCCGCCGATTGGCGCGCTCAGTATCTGGCTGCGCGGGATGAGGTCCGCCGCCTCACCGATGCCGCCCTGGCCGCCGCCGGCGCCGACCCTGTCTTCCATCCCCGCTCCCAGCCGCCCGCGGCCGGCGAGTTGCGTCCCATCCGCCGCCTGCGCGACTGGCGCCGGGAAATGGAATTTCTCGAGGCCCAGGCCTTCGCCCGTTCCCAGCGCGGCGAGTCCGTCCCCGATCATCCGGAAATCTGAGGTTTTTATGGGTTGCGGAGTTGAGTGCGGGCTGTTTATGTCGGGCCGCGTTTCGGGGAATGCGGCGTTAAAGCCGGCCCGCTCCTCCGCTCCGGCGCGGCGGTCTTGCTTTCGCCGCCGCGCCGGTTTGCCTGATCCACCGCAATAACCGGAATTTTGTTCTTATCCGGGATCTTTTTCGAAAAAGCGGCTGTGCCGCCTCAAATCACTCCATCTGTTTCCCTGGATGCCTATGCCACGCACCTCTCTCATTCACATCCCTGCCGCCAATTCGGTTCCGGTCGCGATTGTCTCCAGCCTGCCCGCCCGCCGGGTCGAGATCATTGAAGATGGTTCCGTCCCGCCCCAGGGCCTGATTGCGCAATTTCCCGGCGACAATTTTTCCGTCAACGACAACATTCCTTACGCCACCCAGCCCATCTCGCTCTCTGGCGCCGGCCACGACGGTCTCGCCGGCCTGCCCCAGCAGGGCGCGCCCGGCAGCTTCAATTTCCGTCCCGCCGACACCTATTGCCAGCTCACCTCGGCCACCAATACCGCCACCCTGGTCCGCGTGCTCGAGTTGGAGTCCTAATCCTTTTATTCTTCACTGCTTCGATCCTTCAATCCTATGCGCCTGCGATACCTGCTTCTTCTCGTGCTGCTCATGCCGGTTTTATGGCTGGCCGCGCAATCCGTTTCCGGTCCGGCTGGCGCCGGCGGTCCGATCGCCCAGGGCGCGCCCGCGGCTGTCGCCAATGGCTGGCCGGTGGTCCTGGAAAATTCCGGCGCCGCTCTGGCCGTCAATAACAGCCGCCTGATCACCGTCGCCGATGGCATCAATCAGGGAGGCGGCGTCACCGATCTGCGCATTGATGGCTGGGGCGATGGCGTCGCCACTTCATACGGCGCGGCGCTCGTCTCTTCTCAGCTCGATGGCTTTAATGGAACCGGCTTCGATCGTCTGCGCACCTCTTCCGCCGATGGCGCCTCGCGCGTTGGCCAGCTCGAAGTCACGCAGGCCGCTCCCGCCGTGTATATCAACACCGCCTCCACCACGGTCATCAAGGCCGGACCCGGAATTTTGCATCGCCTGATCGTCAATACCCCCGTCGCCGGCGCCACCATCCGGCTCTATAACGTGGCCGCCGCGGCTTGTACCGGCATCCCAGCTTCGGGCCTGGCCGGCGTCATCACCCTGCCCAGCGCCGCGCAGCCGTTTTCTCTCACCTACGACCAGATCTTCTCCACTGGCATCTGCGTCGTCAATTCATCCGCCTCCGATCTGACCCTGACTTATGAGTGATATGTCCAGTTTCTTGCCTGAACTTCTCGCCGGTCTCATTCCCGGCCTGCTCAGCCTGCTGGGCCTGCTCTACAGCTATGGCCGGCTCAGCCAGAAAGTGGATGTCCTCTGGCTCGCCGTCTTCAACCATCTCGGCCAGAACGAAGAGCAGGTTGTCACCGAATGGCGATCGCATCAGCGTCTGAAAGGAGGAAGTAAATGAAGATCCCCGGCACTGAACTTTTTCCCTTGCTCTCGGCCGCCGCCGGCGACACCGGTCTGCCCTGGTGGCTGCTCTACTCGCAGATCGAGCAGGAAAGCGATTTCGATCCGGAGGCCGTTTCTCCTTGCGGCGCGCTCGGCCTGCTCCAGCTCATGCCTTCCACCTTTCCCAGCCACTCCCGCGAGGAACTGCTCGATCCGGAAGTCAATCTGCGCCTCGGATCCCGCTATCTTGCCCGCCTGCGTGACACCTTTCACGCCGAAGATGCCGATAATCGCCTGCAGTTTGCTCTCGCCGCCTACAACGGCGGCATCGGCTACGTCTTGCGCGCCCAGGCTCTCGCCCTGCGCCAGAACCTGAATCCCACGCAATGGTCCAGCCTGGCGCAGGTTTTTCCCGAGGTTCAGGTCTTCATCAGCGGCCGCTGGCGCAGACCGGATAGCCAGCAGGTCACGCATTATGTCGCCCGCATCTGGTCGCAATACCAGGCCCGCCAGTTGCGGCCCATTCCGGGCGTCAGTGGACCCGCCCCTTCTCCGCCGCAAATCCAGGTGGCCTGATTTTGCTCGTCGCCGCTTTTGATTTTGAAATTCGATTCATCCCTTAGCTTGTTATGAAACTCACCAACGATCTTCGCCAAAAACTTCCCGTTTCCGATTTCGGCCTGCCCGCCGAACGCAAATATCCCATGCCCGACAAGCGCCATGCCGCGCTGGCTCTGGCCATGGCCAAACTGCACCACGTGCCCGCCGGCGAGCTGGCCGCCATCCGGCGCAAGGCGAAAACCCTGTATCCCGACATGAACATCTCCGGCCTGCGTAAAAAGCCCTGAGCTGGAGGTGGTTCATCGTCCCGGAGTGCCGGGACAGGCTTCCGCATCACTTGGCCACATTACCTGACCGCATCGTTTAGCTTCTATGACCTCTCACTCTAATCCGGCCCACCCCGATTCCGCCTTGCCGGATTCCGCATTTCCTCCGGCGGCTAACCGTGGCGAAGAACCCACTGCTTCGGCGCCTCGCGCCTCCGCGGCGCCTCATTCCTCTTCACCCACGCCTGAGCCGCCGGAGGGAATTTCATCTTCGCATCCGCCCACGGCGCTTTCCCCGGCGCTGCAATCGGCCTTGCGCGATCTGGTCCGCCAATACGAACTTGAATGCGATTCGGTTCGCCGCCAGTACGTCCGCCGCTTCCGCGAGGCCGAGGAATTCTGGCGCGGCAACCAGAACCTTTACTGGGGCGAGCGCGACTTCCGCTGGCATACTCCGTTTGAAAACGCCCTTGAGCGCGGCAGTGCCGCCGAACTGCCCCGCTACGACTATGTGACCAATCTCTACCAGGCCTTCGGCCTGTCGGTCATCGCGGCGATTTCACAGCGTATTCCCCGCGTCCGTTTTCAGCCCGTCTCCACTCTGCGCGAAGAGGATATCGCCACTGCCCGCGCCGCCGCTCTCGCCGCCGATCTTATCGAGCGCAATAACCGCATTGATCTGCTGACCATTCGCGAATCCTATCTGCTCTGGACCCAGGGTATGTTTGGCGCCTACGTCCGCTATGTGGTGGATGAGGAATTCGGCACCCACCCCGAACCCATCTACGATCTCGTCTGGACCCAGGTTCTGCCCGACCGCTATCTCTGTCCGCGGTGCGGCGTCGAGACTCCCGCCGCCGCGGCCACTCTCCAGCCCCTCGCGCCGGTTTCGGTTCAGCCCGATAATCAAGCTGCGCTCAATGCATCCGACGGTGACGATAATTTAGCCGCCGATCTGGGCTCCGGTTTTGAAAATCAACCCCTGGCGCCCGATCTTGAAAGCGCGGACTGGGGGCTTGCAACCGGGGATTCGGTTCCGGACACTCTCGGCTCCAACGCCGCCGCGCCTTCTGTACCCTCCGCTTCCGCGCCCTTCGGCGATCCCGCCCGCGGTTCGCGCTTGCACGCGCTCGACTCCCGCCTCGCGGCCACTTCCACCGCCCAGACTTCTCGCTGGACTCCTTCCGTTACCACTCCATCCTTCATTGTGCCCGCCGCGCCACCGCCCGCGTCTTCCCCGCTCTGTGCCGGCTGCGGATCTGCGCTCGGCGCCGCGAACTTCCACCGGGCCGAATATCTCCAGGTGCCCGTGATTTCCGGCGTCGAGCCAGTTCCCAATGGTCAGGAGCGCATCTCCGTCTACGGCGGTCTCAATCTCAAGGTCATGCCCTATGCCAACGAGCTGCGCGAATCGGCTTATCTCATCCTGGCCGAAGAGCAGCACGCCGCCACCCTCCGGGCCGCCTATCCCGCCCTCGCCGATCAGATCGGCGCCGGCGATCCCGGCCCCGGCGACAGCTACGAGCGCCTGGCCCGTCTCGCCCTCGTCGAACCCGTCGGCGCTCCCGCCGGCGCCCTGCCTTTTACTTCGCTGGTGACCTATAAACGCTGCTGGCTCCGCCCTTGGGCCTTCTGGGCGCACGCCGATGCCGATATCCGCGCCCAGTTGCTGGAGCTGTTTCCCCAGGGCTGCATGGTCGCCTTTGCCGGCGAAGTCTTTCTCGAAGCCCGGCCGGAAATGCTCGACGATCACTGGCGGCTCTGCCGCGCCATGCCCGGCGTCGGCATGTACACCGAGCCGGTGGGCGCCGGCATCATCAGCATCCAGAAACGGGTCAACGATCTCGCCAACATCCAGGCCGAGCATGTCGAATATGGCGCCGCCCCGCCCATTCTCTATGACGCGCGCTATATCAACGGCCAGGCTCTGGCGAACAAGCGCATGGAGCCGGCCAGTTATACTCCCGTCGTCGTCGAAAGCGCTCCTGGCGCCAAGCCCCTGGCCGAAATGATCTTCCAGCCCCGCATCGGCCTCGATCCCAGTGTCTATGCCCAGGGCCAGAATCTGTTCGAGACCGCGCAGTTCCTCACCGGCGCTTTTCCCGCTGTCTTCGGCGGCAGCATGCAGGACGTCACCACCGCCACCGGCTACGGCATGGCCCGCGATCAGGCCCTCGGCCGTCTCAGCCTGTTCTGGCGTCAGATCAAGCAGTTTCACGCCGATCTCATGCTCGCCGCCGTCAATGTCTTCCGCAAGAACCGCACCCAGGATGTCGAGCAGGTATTATTCCAGCGCTCCGGCGATTATGCCAGCCGCTTCATCCGCCTTGGCGATCTCAAGGGCAACATCACCGTCCATCCCGAAGCCGATGTCTTTCCCGCCAGTTGGTCCGAAATCCGGCAAAACGTCCTCCAGCTTCTGCAATCTCCCGATCCGTATATTCAGAACGTTTTAACCAACCCTCTGAACGCCGATCAGGTCAAGCAATATATCGGCGCTCCCGGCCTGGTGCTGCCCGAGGAGGATAACCGCTCCAAGCAGTTCCGCGAAATTGATGAACTCCTGCGCGGCGAACCGGTTTTCGATCCGCGGCGCGGCTACTGGCTGCCCACCGTTCCCGCCGATCCTCTGGTGGATGACAACTCGGTTCACATCCGCGCCATCCGCGAATGGGCCGTCTCCGATGATGGCCAGCACGCCAAAAATCTCAGCCCCGGCGGGTATTCCAACGTGATGGCGCATCTGTTGCAGCATCAGCGCGATCTCGCGCCCATCCCCGCCGTTCCGCCCGCGCCGGCCGTGCCTGCGGCATCCCCGCCGCCCGCCGCGAAGTCATCGCAATAAATCGTTTTTACCTTCAAGGAGCTTACCCATGTCCGACCCCGCCGATCTCGCGATTCTGAATGCCTCGTCCGGCGAAGCCGTCCCGCCCGCGGTTGCTTCGCGGGATTCCGCCCCGGCTGCGCCTGCTTCTGTTCCTTTATCCGATGCCCCGGCCGAGGCTGCGTCCGAGCCGGCATCGGATCCGGAAGCCGCATCCCTCGCATCCGCCGCGCCCGCGCCCGATGCCGCGCCATCGTCCGTGAATGATCCGGCCGTGCCGGAGCTGCCGCCCGCTGTTGAAGTGGGTTCTCCTTTGGCCGCCGCCCTCGCCGCGGACACTGAATTCCGCACCGCCCTTGAGCGTCATCCCGAGCTCAAATCCAGCCTCGAATCCGCCCTTGCCCGCGGCGCCGATCTCGAAGCGTTCCAGCAGGTTTTCCCCTCGCTTGATTCCGCCCGCCTCGCCGCCGAGCAGGCCCAGGCGCTCGCCGGCTTCGATCAGCTCTACTTTTCCACCGACCCCGCGGCCGGCCAGCAGATGCTCCAGCGCCTGTATCACAATCAGTTCCTGCGCGATCCCGACACCGGCGAATTGCTGCTCGATAAAGACACCCGCCAGCCGGTCTCCACCGGCGCCTACGACCGCCTTGCTTCCGCCTACCGCGGTATTTTGTTCCAGACTCTCGACCGCCAGGCTCGCGAGGACAACGATGCCGCGCTGGCCCAGGCCCTGCGGGTCCTGCGCGAGCGCTTCGAGCTCGACTCCGCGCCGGCATCTTCCGAAACCGCGCCCTCGATTGCCTCTCCCGCATCCGCTCCCGCCGCGGCGCCGGACTCGGCCGCTTCCCCGCTCCCGCCTTCGGCCGGCTCCGGCGCCGCCCTCCCTCCCGAAATCCAGGCCCGCCTTTCCCGTCTCGATCAGCTCGAGCAGCAGCTCGCCGCCTCGCAGCGCGAGCAGTCGCAGGCTTTCCTGTCCGATCTGACCAAAGAAGTGACCGACACCGTCCATGGCGATATCGAGCAGGTGCTCTCCTCGGCCGCCCTGCCCGCCTATCTCAAATCCAAGGTCGTGGACGATGTCTTTGCCGAGCTCAACCGCCAGGCCGCGCAGGATGCCGCCTATCAGCAGCGCATGCAGTCGCTGCTCCGCGCCGCGCCCCATCAGTCCGACTCCCACGCCCGCAT
>JAKAZV010000103.1 GCA_021826505.1 Acidobacteriota bacterium
AAAACCTCAACCGGTTTTGGTCCCGGCGGCGCCACCGCCGCTGACATCGCCCTTATGCGCGCCACTGTCGGCGACTGCATGGGCGTCAAGGCCTCGGGCGGGGTGCGCACCCTCGAAGATGCCCGCCAAATGGTCGCCGCCGGCGCCAGCCGCGTGGGCGCCAGCGCCAGCGTGAAAATCGTCGCGGGCGAAGCCTCCGCTGCCGGTCCGGGCTACTAAAAACTATCCCCGCCGCCGATATTTTTTAGCCGCGCCTTTCAGCGATACTGTCATCACCATGCCGCAAATCTCCAAGCGACAAAACTCCGGTTCTATTTCCGCCCGCCAGTTGGAAATCCTGGCCCGCCGCCACGGCACGCCGCTCTATGTCTATGACTGGGAAGAGATCGCCCGCGCCTGGCGTGAGTTTGATCAGGAATTGTCTGATCTGCCGCACCTGATCTGTGCCGCTGTCAAGGCCAACGCCAACCTGGCCCTGCTCGGCGGTCTGGCCAAACTGGGCTCCGGATTTGACATTGTCTCCGGCGGCGAGCTGGCGCGGGTTCTGCGGGCCGGCGGCGCGGCCAATCGCGTGGTCTTTTCCGGGGTGGGCAAAACCCGCGACGAAATGGATGCCGCTTTGCAGGCCGGCGTCCTGCTGTTCAACATCGAATCGGCGCCGGAACTGGCCCTGCTGGAGGCTCGCGCCCGCGCCCGCCGCCAGACGGCCGCATTCGGCATTCGCGTCAACCCCAACATCGCCGCTCCCACCCACCCCCATATCGCCACTGGCCTGCATCGCCACAAATTCGGCCTCGCCGCGCCCGCCGCCCTCGCTCTCTATGAAAAATATCGCTCCTCGCGCTGGCTGCGGGCCCGCGGCCTGAGCTTTCACATCGGCTCGCAGATTCTCGATCCCAGGCCCTTTGCCGCCGCGCTGGCCAAAGTCCTGCCGATGATTCGGCATCTGCGTCAGTTCGTGCCGCTCGGCTATCTCGATATCGGAGGCGGCCTGGGCATTGATTACCGGCACGGCCGCGCGGTTCCGGTCGGGCCTTTTCTGATGCCGCTGAAAAAATCGCTTGCCGCGAGCGGCCTGACCCTGCTCCTCGAACCGGGCCGGCGCTTGTTTGCCTCGGCCGGCCTGCTGCTCACCCGCGTGTTATACATCAAAGACAACGCCCGCCGCCGGTTTGTCATCGTGGACGCGGGCCACAACGACCTCATCCGTCCCGCCTTCTATGACGCCTGGCACCGCATCGCGCCGCTGCGCCCGCGTCCCGGCGCCGCCCGCCGCGTGGATATCGTCGGACCCATCTGCGAAACCGCCGACTTTTTCGCCCTCGAGCGCCCCCTGGCCCCGGTGCGGGCGGGCGATCTTTTGGCCATTTACGACGCCGGCGCCTATGGCTTTTCGCTCAGCTCCAATTACAATGCCCGCCCCCGCGCCGCCGAGGTGCTGCTGGAAAACGGCCGCGCCCGTCTCATCCGCCGCCGCGAAACGTACGCCGATTTAATGGCCCCCGAAATTTAATCCCATCGCGACGGCCCACGAGTTCATCATCAAGAATATTAAAACCTTATCGAGCGTGAAGGCCGGGGCTCCCTGTCAGGTCCCAGCCCTCCGCCGTTGAACGATGCTGAGCGGGATCCTGTTATTCCACCCGTAAAGCCTCCAGCGGATCCACCGCCGCCGCCGCCCGCGCCGGCAAATAGCTGGCCACATACGCCACCCCCAGAAACAGCAGCGCCGCCGCCAGCAGCGTGACCGGGTCATAGACCGTGACCCCGTAGAGCAAATGCTTCAACAGCAATGCCGCCGGTATCGCCGCCGCGATCCCGATGCCAATGCCCCATAGCGCCAGCCGCAGGCTGCCCGTCAATACCAGCTTCATCACCGCGCCGCGGTCGGCGCCCAGCGCCTGCCGCACGCCCAGCTCGCGCGTGCGCTGCGCCACGCCATAGGAGATGACGCCATAAATGCCCACCGCGGCCAGCAGCACCGCCAGGCCGGAAAAGATTTCCAGCAGTTGCATGGGAAACCTGCGGCCCGATTCCGAATCCCGCACGATCTTCCGCATCGTTTCTACCTGATAAATGGGCTCGTTGGTCGAAATTTTCCGGATTGCCGCCCGCACCTCCGGCACCGCCTGCAGGGCCGGACCGCGCGTGCGCGCCATCACCGTCATGCCGCTGAGAAAAGTCGGCAGAAACTGCGGGGGAATCTGGTCAAAAGCAACGTAAATCTCCGGCCGGATCTTGGAAGTCGCATCCGCCGCCAGTCCCCAATGGCTGACATGGCCAACCTCGCCCACGATCCGCATCGGGCCGATGAACTGGGCATACAGCGTCTTGCCCACCGGATTTTGCCCCGGGAATGCCTTTTGCGCCAGCGCCTGGTCAATCACCACCACAAAGGGAACCCCGGCCCGGTCCTGGCGGCCGATGAAGCGCCCGCGCAGCAGGGGAATTTTCATGGCTGGGCGATAGCCTGGCGTGACCACATAAAGCAGCGTGGGTTTCGTGGCGGAGGGTGGCGGCGGCGGACCGGGCCGCGTCCAGTATCCCAACTCGCTGTCATTGCCCGCCAGCGGCACCAGGCTGGTCAGGCCGGCCGCGGTAATCCCCGGCGTATGCTCGATCCCGCGAATCGTGGTATGAAAATCTTTCAGAATCAAATCCGGCGACTGACTCGCGCCCGGAGGCAGCGCGACATTAAAAGTCAGCACATGCCGCACCGCAAAGCCGGGATGCAAGTTATAGAGCGCATGCAGACTGCGCAGGAGCAGCCCCGCGCCCGTCATCAGCACCAGGGTCAGCGCCACTTCGGCCACGATCAGGGCCGACGAGGCGCGCCCGCGCGCCGCGCTGCCTCCGCGCCCGCCTTCTTTCAGCTCCTGCTGCAGTTGCAGCTTCAGGCCATGCCATAAAGGCGCCAGACCGAATAAAATGCCGGTCAGAATCGAAATGCCCAGGGTAAAGCCCAACACCGTCCAGTTGAGATGAACGCGGCTCATCATGGCCATGCCGTTCCATCCCCCGGGCGCGAGTTTGAGCAGAGCCGGCAAAATCATCCAGGCCAGCCAGGCGCCCAGCCCGCCGCCCATCAATGCCAGCAGAATGCTTTCCGTCAGCAGTTGCCGCGCCAGCCTCACCGGGCTGGCGCCCAGCGCCGAACGCACGGCAAACTCCCGGTTGCGCTTCATCGCCCGCGCCAGCATGAGATTCGCCACATTGGCGCAGGCAATCAGCAGCACCAGCCCCACCGCCCCCAGCAGCATCCAGATCGTGGCGCTCGACCCGCTCTCCACCCAATGCGTCAGCGATTCCATCGCCGCGCTCACATGCCCATCCGCCACTGGGTAGGCGCGCGCCAGTTGCGCCGCAACCGATTTCATATCCGCCCGCGCCGCCGCCAGGCTCACTCCGGGTTTCAGCCGCGCGACCGCCTGAATGCCGGGGCTGATTTCCCGGTTTTGCAGCATGGCCGGGCTGCCCTGGCCCATGGGAACAAAAATGTCCTGCTTGCCAAAAAGCCTGAAATGCCGCGGCGCAACCCCGACAATGGTGTAGTCTTTGCCGTTCAGCTCCATGCTGCGGCCCAGCACCTTGGGGGACGAGCCAAATCGCCGCTGCCACAGGCCGTAGCTCAAAATCACCGCCGGCCGGCCGCCGGGAATGTCTTCGTTCGCGTTAAAGCCGCGGCCCAGTGTCAAGGGCAGCCCCAGCACCTGAAAATAATTAGCCGTGATGTCGCCGCTGTTGAGCAGCTCGGCCGCGCCGTCGCCGGTAAAGTTAAAGGCGCTGAACCGCGTCGCCGCCATGCCGCTGAAGACGTTGTTCATCCGCTGCCAATCGAGCAGATTCAGATATGACAACGATTCGTGGTGAAAAACCCGGGTGCTTTGATATACCCGCGCCAGTCGGCTGGGCTGGCGGTAGGGCAATGCCGCCAGCAAAGCCCCATCCACCACGCTGAAGATGGCGGTATTAGCCCCAATGCCCAGCGCCAGCGTCACCACCGCCACAATGAAAAATCCCGGAGCCTTGAACAGCATGCGCATTCCAATGCGCAGATCCTGAAAAAATTGGTCCATGCTTGAAAACCTGCCCGTGAATAAAACAGCACGTCGCATGCCAAGTTTTTGAATTTATAAAACCAATAAAATCAATGTTTTAAAATGATTTGATCCGGCCGGAGTGTTCGATTTTGGGATTTTCTTGTCGCAAAACGCGACATTGATTGGGCCGTTCGATGCATAATCTGCTACCTTTTTACATTCTTTACAATGTAAAAATTTCATCGCACGAAGACGGATGAAAAAATAAAGCTTTTAAATTCAGCTCTTTTCCCCTTTTGGGGGGTTGGCCCGTAGATTGCTCAGATCACGATGGCTTTGTTGCAGACATTCTCAATCTGAAGTGAGTTAAACCCATGAAACACCCTGCCGGATACCTGAAACCGCTGATGATCATGCTGATTGCCGCCGGCTGGCTTGGCCTGGCTGGCTGTGGCGGCAGTGGAGCGTCCGGCTCGCCGGGCGGTTTCCCGTCTTCATCCACCGCGCCCATGATGGTCACGGTGAGCGACGCGCCGTTGAGCAATATCCTCTCCGCGCAGGTCACGATATCGGCTCTGAGCTTGTCCGCTGGAAGCGGCGCCACCCCGGTCTCGTTGTTGCAGCAGCCGAGAACCATCGAGCTTTCCGGTCTGGGCGCGGTACAGGAGCCGCTGGAGCTGGAAAACGTCCCGCTGGGAAATTACAGCTCGGTCAGCCTCACCGTCAGTGCGGCTCAGGCCACTTATCTGAATAGTTCCGGACTGCCAGTCACCACCCAGGCGACGTTGAGTCAGCCTTCGGTTACGGTGGCGCTCAGCCCGGCGCTGAATATCACCGCCTCGAATGGCGTGCAGTTGCGGCTCGACTTCAACCTGGCGCAGTCCTTCGATTTGACCAATAATGTGCTGACCTTTACCCCCGCCATCAACTCCGCCGCCGGCTCGGTGCAATCCGAAAACCAATCGGAAAAAGAAGTTGAAGTCACCGGACCCGTCCAGGCGGTGAGCGCGAATTCCATCTCGGTGCAATCCGCCGATTCCGGCCAGCAATTTGTCTTCGCCATCAGCAATTCCACCCAATTTGCGGGAACCCTGACCCTGGCTGCCATTCAGACCGGGGCGATTGTGCATGTCCAGGGCCAGGTGCAATCCGACGGCAGCCTGCTTGCCACCATGATCAGCGCCTCGCTCGATGGACAGGCGGAAAATTCCTCCCAGGCTGGCGGCAATGGCATTATCACCGCCGTCACGACCGACAGCAGTGGCGCGGTGACTTCATTTACGCTGGCCCCGCGCGAAGATTTTGGGGATGCCGGAAATTTGCCTCCCGCCGGCCAGGGTATGACCGTGAATTTGAACTCCTCCACGATTTATGGACTGGCCAGCGACGCGCCCCAGGCCGGTATCAGCGCCAGCGCCTTCACTAACGCAGAATTGTTTGCCGGCCAGTCGGTGCAGGTCATCGGGATTGCCACTGCAGCGGGCGTGATTACCGCCCAGGAAGTGGATCTCAAGGCTGAAAGCGTCACCGGAACCCTAGCCGCCGTTCCGCAGGGCGCCGCGCCCGATTTTAACTTCACGCTGCAACTGACGGGGTCATCGTATTTGACTACCTATCAGAAACTGGCCGCTCTCAATGTCTCGACCAATGCCCAGACCGAGTATGGAAACAATCTCAGCGGTTCAACCTTTGCCTCTACCGCCGCTGGAACCAGCCTTGATGTGCATGGCTACCTGCTGATGAATGCCCAGGGCAATTTCCAGTTCTATGCCAGCGACATTTCTCAGACGGAAACACCGGAGCCGCCGGAAAATGATAATTAAGCCGCGTCTTAATGAGCGGCCGCCCGCAAGTCCGCCATTAAAAATATTAAAGTCGCATCGAATGGGAAGGCCGGGATTCCTGTTGGATCCCGGCCCTCCGCCGTTGAACGATGCTTATCTCTGAGCGTGATCCTGCGATGCCTTCGGCTCGGCTTCGAGCTTGGCATCAGGCATGGCAGGCTGATTCAATTCCGCTTGTGCCCGCGCGATCGCCGGCCCCAGCCAGCGCCGCGTCCAGGCATTAAAGCTTTCCGCCCCGCTCCGCGCCTTCGCATCGGCGCCCGCATCCCGCGGCAGCATGGCATGCATCACCGCCAGCCCGCGGTTCACCAGCCCCGGCGCAATTCCCCGGGCCAGAGCCGCGGCTTTAGCCGGCAAGGTCAGCACAAGCCGGCTCTGGCCGCGACGCATGGCCCGCACGATGCCGCGCGCCGCGCCCCGCGCCGACTGCGATAATCCCGGCAGCGCGCCCAGCGCAAACCAGGCAAACTCGGCCGGCGCGTCGCCCTTGAACCTGGCGCCGGCCTGCGAGCCGGTGCGCATCAGCCAGGGAAAAACCGTAGTCACTCGCACGCCCGTGCCGCGCAGCTCCGCCGCCCAGGCGTCGGAAAGACCCGCCAGGGCAAATTTGCTGGCCGTATACGGCAGCATGCGCGGCACCGGAACCACGCCGCCAATGGAGACAATATTGACGATCCGGCCTTCCCCGCGGGCGATCATCGCCGGTAGCACGGCCTGCGTCAGCCGCAGCGGCGACCAGAAATGCAGAGCCATGGAATCGGCAAAATCCGCTTCCGTCATCGTCTGCCAGGGCCCGACCGTGATCACGCCGGCGTTGTTGATCAGCACCTCGACCGCGCCCCATTCCGCATGCACGCCGGCAATCAGCGCCGCGGCCGCTTGCGGGTCGCGCAGATCACAGGCATGAATCCGGACCGGACCCAGACGTGAAAGTTTTTCCCCGGCTTGCGCCAGCAACTCCGCATCGTGGCCGGCCAGCGCCACGCGCGCACCCTGGCGCAGGCATTCCTCGGCGAGGGCATACCCCAGCCCGCGGCTCCCGCCCGCGATTACTACAACCCGGTTGCGCAGATTATATTTGGGCCGCATCCTCCGCGTAATATAGGCCGCCGCTCCCACCCCCAGCCCCGCTCCCAGCCAGTACCCTCCGGATGTGCCCCACGGGATTTTCATGATCGTTAAGATGCCTATACTCAGCCCTCGTCTGGCATGCATGATGCTAAGCGCTCAGGGAGAAGCAATTCCGAAGGAATTGCTTCATGAAAAGCTGGAGCAGAGCCGAGCGGTTTCCAACGCCGCTCAGCGATGCTTATCCCTGAGCGTGATCGTAATTTATAGCCACGCCTGCCAGTGTTTGACCAAAGCCGCCACTTCCGCCCGCTCGGAGGCGCGCAGCGTCGGCAGCGGCGGACGCACCGGGCCGGCCGCCAGCCCGGCCTCCTGCATCATCGCCTTCATCACCGTGACTTCATAGCCTCTGCGGCGGGCGCGCAGCCCATATAAAGGCGTCACAAATTCGTGCAGCAGCTTGTGCAGCTCCGCCTGCTCTCCCTGCGCGGCCAGCTCGTGCAGCTTCAGCGCCAGCCGCGGCGCCACGGTCGAAATGCTGGAGGTAAATACCCGTATGCCGAGCGCGTAATAGCCGGGCACGGCATCGTCGCCCGCGCCGCCGATCCACTGCAGCCGGTCGCCCATCCGGTGCATAATGCGCTGCAGCCGGCGCAGGTCGGCCTGCCCGTCTTTCCAGGCCCGCAGCGTGGGCACGCGCTCGGCCAGCCGCAGCACCCAATCCGCCTCCGGGTTCACCCAGTCGCGGCTGTAAATCCACAGCGGCAACGGCGTGGCCGCGCCCAGCGCGGCGTAATATTCGAGCAGGCCCTCGTCATCGGCCTGGGGATAATAGGGCGGCAGCGCCAGAATGGCATCCGCGCCCGCTTCCGCCGCCTGCCGCGCCAACTGCGCGCCCAATGCCACGTTAAAACCCACACCCGCCACCACCGGCGTCCGCCCGGCGGCTTGTTTCACTACCATCTTCACAACTTCGCGATGCTCATCCGGGGTCAATGAATACAGCTCGCCCGTGCCGCCGGCCGCGACAATCGCCGCCCAGCCATGGCGCATCAGAGCTTCCAGATTGCGCTCCAGCCCGGCTAGGTCCAGCCCGCCCCCGGGCGTAAACGGCGTGACTGGAAAGGCGATGACGCCCGTCAATCGGGCCGGAATGATATTCGCGGTGGACATACAGCCATATTAATGGTTTCTGTTCTGCTTCGCGTCTGGACGATGCAATTCAGCGGGTGAAATCGGTGGGAGAACGCCGCTCAGCGATGCTTATCTCTGAGCGTGACCCTTCTTTATTCGCCCATGATTTTGATCACCACCCGCTTCGCGCGCTGGCCGTCAAATTCAGCATAATAAATCTGCTGCCAGGGGCCAAAGTCGAGCTTGCCGGCGGTGATCGGCACAATGACTTCATGATGTACCAGCAAACTTTTCAGGTGTGCGTCGCCGTTTGATTCCCCGGTGCGATGATGACGGTAATCGTCGCGGAACGGCGCCAGCTTCTCCAGCCATTCGTTTATATCTTCGATCAGCCCATCTTCGGCATCATTCACCCAGACGCCGGCTGTAATGTGCATCGCTGAAACCAGCGCCATGCCTTCGTGTATGCCGGAGTGCTCGAGCGCCTGGGCCACCTGCCCGGTGATATTGATGTATTCACGCTTTTTGCGGGTGCGAAACGTCAGATATTCGGTGTGGGTCTTCATTGATGTTGATATGGTAGTGGTTTTCCAAAGCGCAATCAGCGTTGATGATAATTCGCAGTGCCTGAATGGAGCCAGTGCCGGGTTGGCGGGGCAACTGATTTGAATCGTTCGGGTGCCAGGTTGCCAATCTTAACCCGGCACCCGATAAACACTTGAAAATAAAAGATTTATAAGTTTTGGGTGCCGGGTTGAAATTCCTCCTGGCACCCGTTATCTGTTTGAAAAATATTAACTTAACTGCCACGGGTGCCGGGTTGAGGGTGTAAATGATGTCATTTGTTTGAGTTCGATCGCCCTTCACTTCTACAACATCCCGCATCTCCGTTAAAATGCCTCTATGCGTGAAATCGTCACTCTCTCTTTGTTGGCTTCCATGGCTCTCATGCTGGGCGCCTGCCACAGTTCCTCCTCCGGCCCCGTCACCGGCCCCACCCCCGCGCCTCCGGGCAACTATTCGGCCACCATCATTACGAATATGGGGAATATTGATATCGAACTGTTCCCCCAGCAAGCGCCTTTGGCCGTCGGCAACTTCATGGGCCTGGCCGATGGCACGCAGCCGTGGACCAATCCCGCGAACGGCAAAGCCGAGCATAAGCCGCTCTATGACGGCACCATCTTCCATCGCGTGATTCCCGGCTTCATGATCCAGGGCGGAGATCCCACCGGCACCGGCACCGGCAATCCGGGCTATCAATTTAAAAACGAAATCGCGCCCGGGCTGACCTTTGACCGCGCCGGCCGCGTCGGCATGGCCAATGCCGGCCCCGATACCAACGGCTGCCAATTCTTCATCACCACCGGCCCGCAACCCCATCTGAATGGCGGATACACCATCTTCGGTCAGGTAACCAAGGGACAGGAAGTGGT
>JAKAZV010000104.1 GCA_021826505.1 Acidobacteriota bacterium
GATCTATTCGCTGATTTCCAGCCGCTATGTGCGGTTTCCGCGCTGGCGCGGCTTTATCGCCACCCCAGCCTGGTCCCCCGACGGGAAAAAGCTGGCATTTTCCGCCGATCTGCACCATACCGGCTACCCGGAAATCTATACCGTGCACGCCGACGGCTACGGCCTCAAACAGCTCACATTTTCCCGCAGCGTCAATATCGGGCCGGTCTGGAACCCCAAGACCGGAGCGCAGATCGCCTTTGAAAGCGACCGCAGCGGCCTGCCCCAGATCTATACCATGGATGCCGACGGCACCAATCAGCAGGTATTGACGACGGGCGGGTATGCGGTGAGTCCAGCCTGGTCGCCCAACGGGCAGTTATTGGCTTTTTCCTGGCGGCGGACCGGGGGCGGGGAAGGCAACGGCGGCGCTTATGATATTTACCTGATGGATTTAGCTACCCGGAATTACATACAATTGACTCATAATGGACAAAGGAACGACTTTCCCAGTTGGGCGCCCGACGGACGGCACGTGGTGTTTACCTCGGGCCGGCCGGGGCACTGGCAGTTGTTCACCATGCTGGCCGACGGCTCCAGCCCGGCCGAGTTGACCAGCCGGGGCAGCAATCAAATGCCCAATTGGTCACAGAAGTAAACCGCGGCAATGAATTATAATGGCCGGGCCAGGATAGCGGACCATGGGTTTGTGAAAGACTCTTGATTCACAGCAGTAAAAACTTTAAATTATGAGCCAGCGAGCTCGCGACGGAGGAAAAACTGAAATGACTCGTGCCCACTTACGTAAACTGCCGGTCTATGCCGGTGGATTGCTGCTTATGTTCGGACTGGCGGCCTGCGGGCATAAACCCGCGCCGGCGCCGCCGGCCCCACCCCCGCCCGCCCCGGCGCCCCTGCCGACGGTGAGCCTGAACGCCAACCCGACCGCCATCCAGCGGGGCCAGACCAGCACTCTGACCTGGACCTCGGACCATGCGGTTTCGGTCACCCTGAATGGCACCCGCGTGAACCTGAGCGGTTCCCAGGATGTTACGCCGACGGAGTCCACCGACTATGAAGTCGTGGCCACAAATTCCGACGGCAAAGCCGCCAACGCCAGCGTGCGGGTCACGGTGACCGCGCCGCCGCCGCCGCCGCCGCCGCCGCCGCCCGTGGTGCAGACTCCGATTACCGAGCTGTTCAAGGAAAACGTGCGGGACGTGTATTTTGACTATGACAAATCGGCGCTGCGGGCCGACGCCCGTCAGGCGCTCACCACCGATGCCGACTGGCTGAAGGCTCATGCCGGCGTGGATATTCTGATCGCCGGCCACTGCGACGCCCGCGGCAGCGCGGAATACAACATGGGTCTGGGCGATCGCCGCGCCGACGCGGCCCGCAAATTCCTGATCGCGCTGGGCGTGGACGCCAGCCGCATCCGGACCATCAGCTACGGCAAGGAAGCCATTCCGGGTTATCCGCTGTGCACCGCTTCGACTTCGGAATGCTACCAGCAGAACCGCGTTGACCACATCAGCATGCAGTCGAACAGTGGTCAATAAACCGCTAACCTAAGCCGCGCGGGCGGCTGAAAAAATGAAAGGCTGCTCCATATGGGGCAGCCTTTTTTTTTACGATGCAGCCAGGAAGCGCCGATCAGGCGAGGATCAGCCCGCCATCCACCAATAGCGACTGGCCGGTGATGAACTCCGGGCCGGCGGCAAAAAACAGCACCGCGCGGGCAACCTCCGCGGCGTGACCGGGGCGGCGCATGGGGGTGGTGCGCGCCAGTTTGCGTTCCCAGGCCGCGGGGGCGCGGTCGCCGGCGATCATGCCGGGCGCGACGGCGTTGACCTGGATGCCGGGCGCCAGGGCTTTGGCCATGACCCGGGTCAGATGATCGAGACCGGCTTTGGCGGCGCAGTAATGGGCGTGATGGGGGAAAGCCTGCGTGGCGCCCAGCGAAGTGAGATGAATAATGCGGCCGGGGCGGGCACGCTGCAGCAGCGGCAGGGCGGCCTGGCTGACCAGAAAAGGTCCGGTTAAGTTCACCTCCAGCATGCGCCGCCAATCGGCGAGCGGCAGCTGGGCAAAGCCCGAGGCCTCATAGATGCCGGCATTGTTGACCAGCACATCGAGCCGGCCCCAGGCGCGGGTGAGGCGAGCAAAGACACGGCGGATCTGCGCCAGGCGGGTGACATCCATGCGCAGGGCCAGACCGCGCGCGCCGCGCTGCTCAATTTCGCGCAGGGTGCGGGCGGCGGCGGCCTGGGAGGTGAGCCAGGTAAACGCCACATCGGCGCCGGCCGCGGCCAGCTCCAGGGCAATGGCGCGGCCGATGCGCTGGGCGCCGCCGGTGACGAGCGCGGTTTTACCCGCCAGCGGCAAAGCGGCGCGGGGCGGGGCGGCGGGGGCGCGAGCAGGCATATTGCCATCGTACAATGGGGTGTGCCGCGCACCGGCATTTGGTGGCGGAGCCACGGGCGCTGGGCCGTTGGCACGGCCGAGACTGCTGGCCGATTTGCCCATGAAAATTGCCCTCGCGCGAGCCGTCAATGTTCGAATCCCTGATAAAAAAACTGGCGCGGGCGCTTGACCGGGGTGATCGGCGGCCAGGCCGTACATTCATCTGATTCTGTAAGCATGGAACTCGATCTATTAGCGCTGGCGGCGCACCGGGATGATGTGGAGCAGACCTGCGGCGGCACGCTGCTGCGCATGGCCGGGCAGGGCGCCCGCACCGGGATCCTGGATTTGACGGCGGGAGAAATGGGCACCCGCGGCACGGCTCAGGAACGTGCCCGCGAGGCGGCCCGGGCGGCGAAACTGCTGCAAGTGAGCTGGCGGGGCAATCTGGAATTGCCCGACGGCGGGCTGGAGATGCGCCAGGAATATCTGCATGCCATTGCGGCCGTGCTGCGCAAGCTGCGGCCGCGAGTGCTGCTTGTGCCTTTTCCCCAGGCCCGGCATCCCGACCACGCCATGGCCGGCAAGCTGGGGTACAGGGCAGCTTTTCTGGCGGGACTGAAGCGGCTGAAGCTGCCGGGCGGAGAGGAAGCCTTCCGGCCGCGCACCGTGCTCTATGCCTCGCTCTATGCCCGGCGCGCGCCCAGCCTGATCGTGGATATCAGCGAACAGTTTGAAACCCGCATGCGGGCGCTCGAGGCGTATGGCTCGCAATATGCCGACCAGCCGGCGGGGAAGCGGATTTTTCCCGCGGCGGCGGAAGTCCGGCCGCGGGTCGAGGCGCTGGCGCGGTATTTTGGCATGCTGGCCGGGGTGCGGTATGGCGAGCCGTTTATTTCCCCCACTCCCCTGGCGGCCCGCGAGCCGCGCGATCTCGATTACGACACCTTTACCCAGGGCGGCATTATTACGCCGTTTTGAAAATAAATAATAGGAACCCAAAAATGGCCCTGCCCCTCCCATGCCGGATTTTTGTCTTTTGGCATGGTGCGGGTGGTGGTGGCTGTAGGTGCTGTAGGTAAAAAATCAGCATTTTTGTGTTTGGTTGTTTTGGGGATTTGCCGCGCAATTTTCTTTTTTGATTTTAATGGCGCAGTTATATTCAGTGCGTTCAATCTCCATGGCCAGCCCGATTTGTGGCAGACTCGTCTGCAGTATGCGGGTTTTCTTGCCCAAAGGTACGGGGTGAAATTTCCTCCCGCGGGTTTGGGTCAATTGCTGGGCTAATTCGGTGATCGAACCCGTCCATTCGCCTTTGTTGGCCATGAAGGCTTGCAGCGCCAGCATCGGCACCGGCATATTGGGAATGTAGGCGGCCAGCAGCCAGGCCAGAATGAGCACCACGTCATCCTGGCCGGGTATGCCCAGCAGCGCCTGCAGGGCTTTGACGTTATGAAAATCTTCGGGCACGGGCAGCGGGTTCTGCAGCCGGTTACGGAGAAAATACACCGGCGGATGGGCGATCACCGCCCAGCCGTTTTCGTCAATCCGCACCGCCTCGCCTTCCGACCGCGCCAGATCGAGCCAGATGGCGGCACCATCGGAGGCGCGGCGCAGATGCATGAACGTCGTATCGGGCAGAAACCGGGCTGGGCCGCGCCTTGGGTGAATGCGGGATTGTTTTCCGCCGAACGTTTGCGCTTGAACATGGTTCTTCCTCCGGAAATTCATCCGTTTCATTCCGGGGGGAAGATCCAGCACACCACATCGCCGGACCGGGCGCAATTCCCCTAAACGGGGGGGTGACTCAGTTGATGCCTGATGCGTTTTTTCTTCGCCACGCGGCTTTAAATACACGGGCGCCCGATTTCAGTTTTTTTATGCACTGCTTCATTTAATGGCCGGCGCCGACGGGGCTGCCTAAGAGCTCGAGCAGGCGGCGCAGGCCGGCGTCGAGGGCGGACTGCGAACGGGCTTCGACGTTGAGCCGCAGCAAAGGCTCGGTATTGGAGGAGCGCAGGTTGAAGCGCCAGTCCGGATACGCCACCGACAGACCGTCTATGTGGTCCTGCTGGCCATCGCCGAAGATGGAGGCGGCTTGGCGGACCAGCGCGGCGGCGTCCGCGGGGCGGAAGTTGAGCTCGCCAGAGGTGAAATAATGCTCGCGCAGCGGGCGCACCAGATCGGACAAGCGGCAGTTTTCCCGGCCCAGCAATTCCAGCAGCAGCAGCAGAGGAATCATCCCGTTGTCGCGGTTGTGATTGCGGCGGAAATAAAAATGGGCTGACATTTCGCCGGCAAACTCGGCGCCGTGCTCGCGCATGGCCTGGGGAATGATGGTCATGCCGGCGCGGCTGAGCACGGTGCGTCCGCCCAGCCGGGCGATGGTTTCCTGCGTGGCCCAGATGTTGCGGGGATCAATGACCACGGTGGCGCCGGGATGGCGGGTCAGCACGGAGCGGGCCAGGATGGCGGTGGCGAAGTAGCCGGAAATGAAGTAGCCGGTTTCATCGGCAAAAAAACAGCGGTCGCCGTCGGCATCCCAGGCCACGCCCAGATCGGCGCCGGTCTGGCGCACGGCGGCGAGGAATTCGCCCTGGTTTTCCGGCAGCAGGGGATTGGGCACGCCGCCAGGGACGGGAAAACTCCCGTCGGGATCGCCGTAGATCGGATGAATTTCGAGCGGGAGATGGCCGCGGCGGACGATGCGCTCCAGCATTTTTACTTGCAGGCCGCAGTTGCCATGGGCGACGAGGCGGCTGGGGCGAAGCAGTTTGGGTTCGATAAAACTCAGCACGTAATCGGCGTAGTCATCCAGCACGTCCAAGGTATGGTGAGCGGCGCGCGGCGGGCCCGGCTGCCAGCGCTGGGCAGCCAGATCGAGGGCGCGCGTCCGCACCTGCTCCAGGCCGGACGACAGTGAGACCGGCTCGGAGCCGCGGCGGCAGAAGTTCAAGCCGTTCCAGTTGCCGGGGTTGTGCGAGGCGGAGATGGTGAACCCGCCATCGCAGTCGAGCGCGGCCACGGCGTAGTAGAAGGTATCGGTGGAAACCGTGCCGATATCGAGGCACTCGATATCCAATGCGCGCAGGGCGGCGATGGCGGCGGCGGCCAGGACGGGGCCGCTGGCGCGCACGTCGCGCGCCACCACCAGCCGCCGCGCGGCGGTGTGTTCGGCGAAGGCGCGGACGATGCAGGCCAGGCCGGCCGGGTTGAGTTCTTCGGGGTACAGTCCGCGCACGTCATAACTTTTGAAAATATGCGGCGCGAGATGAAAGGCGGTTTCGGATGCAGACATGGGGTGGTTAAGAAGGTGAATCGGATAAAATAAAATCAGGGCGGCGTAGCTCAGTTGGTTAGAGCGACGGTCTCATAATCCGTAGGTCAGTGGTTCGACTCCACTCGCCGCCACCATAAAGGATCACGCTCAGAGATAAGCATCGCATAGCGGCGTTGGAACCCGCTCGGCGATCCTCAGGTACATCGGTGTACATTGCGGTCGCCTCGCGGTTTCCGCCTCCGCCGGCTCGCAGCTTTCCATGAAGCAATTCCTGCGGAATTGCTTTTCCCTGAGCGCTCAGAATCGTTCGACGGCGGAGGGCCGGGAACTAACAGGCAATGTCCGCATGAAAAACCTGGGGTTCAGCCCGCAACTTTTGCGCTATTTCGATGATAACAGCCGCCGCGGGCGGCTGGAACCGGCGGACCGGCAGAGCGAGGCCGAAAACCCGGTTTGCGGTGACTGGCTGGTGCTGACGGCGCGGGTGGAAAACCAACAATTGGCGCAGGTGCGGTTTCAGGCCCGCGGCTGCGTGGCCGCCATGGCCTGCGCGGCCGCGCTCGCCGAAGCGCTGGAAGGGTTGCCGTGGGAGCAAGCAGACGGGCTGGATTTGCGGGCGGCCATATTGCAGCGCATTGAGCGGCTGCCCGAAGCCTCGGGGCATGCCCTGGAGTTGGCGCTGACCGCTGGCCGAAAACTTTTCCAGAATTAAGCCTTCATATTTTCGTCAATGAAAAGTCACGGTTTTTAGCCGGATTCGGGCTTACCATTCCCGGGTGATGAAAAAAATATTCCTCCACGCCATTTTTCTGGTGGCGGCGTGTTTCTGGCTGCTAAGCCTGGCCGGAGCGCAGGCGCCCCCAGGGCAGAAACCCATTTCCGGGCAGCCTATAAAAGCGGCTGCGCCGCGGCATGCTACCGCAACTGCGCCGCTTAATCGAGCGGCCCGTAAGGCGCTGCTGCGGGCCTTGCGCGGGAAGATCCGGCATGTGTTTGTGATTTACCAGGAGAACCGGTCGTTTGATTCATATTTCGGAACCTTTCCCGGCGCCGATAACCTGGCCAGCCCGCAGGCCAGGCGGCATGGACTGCGGCAGTGGGATCCATTGGGCCATGACTGGGTGCGGCCGTTTGCGCTGCGCGCCGCCGATACCGCCGATCCGCACCATGACCGCGAGGCGCTGATTGCCAAAGCCGACCGCGGGCGGATGGATCTGTTTGTTTCCGAAGAGGAGTTCGAGCAACTGCAGGCGGGGGCGAGCTGGCGCGTAGCCCATCAACTGGGCTTGCTGACGATGGCGCATGAGGACTGCCATACCATCCCCTATCTCTGGCTCTATGCCCACCGTTTCGCGCTCTACGATCATATTTTTCAAGGCATGTACGGACCTTCGACGCCGGGCAATATTGACCTGATCGCGGCTCAGACCGGGCAGACACAGTGGGCGCGGCATCCCGGGGAAGCGGTGAAACATTATGCCTGGGGTCCGGGCGAGCCGGTGGTCAACGACATGCCGCCGCATTTTGGACCGTACCGCAACGGCGTACCGAAGGCCACGCAGCTCAATCAGAGCTATGCCACGCTGCTCTTGACGCTGGAGGGCGCGCAGGCCAGGCTGGCCCGGCGCGACAACCACGGAGTGCGCCGCGACATTGCCGAGCTGGCCCGGCTGCGGCAGAATCCGGTGCCGTGGGGGTGGTATCAGGAAGGCTTCGGCAATGGCCGGGGCAATCACCACCCCGCCTATCTGGCCCATCACGATGCGCCGCAGTATTTCGGCTATATCCGGGAAAATCAGCCGCTGTGGAGCGGGGTGCACGGACTGCGGGACTTTTTTCAGGTGCTGGCCCGGCGGCAACTGCCGGCCCGCAGCGTGAGCTTTATTAAAGGCGGCCTGCATAATCCCTTCGGCTGGCGGCCGGCCCGGCGGACGGCTTTCATTCAGAAACATTTTCTGGGAGATGACGACCACCCGGGCTATAGCGACTCCCAGATTTCCGAGGCGCTGGCGGCCAAAACCGTGGATGCCATCGCGCACAGCCCGTATTGGAAGCACTCTGCGATCTTTCTGTTCTGGGATGATTCCGGCGGGTTCTATGACCATGTGCCGCCGCCGCGGTTTGAGACCTGCCCCGACCACCATCCCTGCGGGGATGGTCCGCGCATTCCGCTGATTCTGATTTCGCCCTATGCCCGCGCGGGCGCCATTCCGCATGCGTCCGGCGACCATGCCTCGTTTGCCAAGTTTCTGGATGTGCTGTTCCGGCTGCCGCGGCTGGCTTCGCTGCCGGATGAAAAGCCCTGGCTGCCGGAGGGGCCGCGTGACGGCGTGGCGCGGCTGACCAATCTGCTGACCGGCTTTGACGCGGCCCGGCTGGAGGGACGAAAGGCGCCGCTGGCGGCCCGGCTGGCGGAAATTCCCGATTACGGGCAAATACCTCCCGCGATGAGCTGCGCGCAAATCGGGGTTGAGCCGGTGCGAATCCCAGGCGTGAAGAATAAACCGCCGAGCGGTTTCGAACCAGTCCCGCAAATGATCAAAAAACTGCGCGGTGCAAAAAATTAAAGCCGCACCGCTAAATCATCAATATCATGATATGTTCATGTGAAACAGAATTTTCCGTACAATTGAAGTATACACACCCATCTAGTTAATGGGTAAAGCCGAGATGCTGGTTAGATCTGGTTTCATAAATAGTGCGGATTGATTCGAGCGGAGGAGCATGCTGCTTTTCCAGCGAAACAATTCCGCGTAGTTTAAAGAAAAGCCGCAAATCCCTGCGGATCAGGCCTCACCTGGCTTTATCAGACAGGGTCTAATGCAAAATTTCAATTAAAATTGTGATTGACATTAAAAAAGTATTTATATATAGTCTATATATGACAAAAGGCGACTTGTCCGATATTATTCTTAAAACGATCAATATTTTTGACTTTCTCCAGTATATTGATGAAGGCTATGAAAATCAAAATCAAATGTTTGTCAAAGTCGTAGATCAATATTACAAAGATAGATATAATATTGAACTTATCAATCATAAAGGCCTAATCAATTTTGCACAATTGAAAACCACATTATCTATGCTCGTAATTACCGTATGTTTTGCATCTCAAGCCACGGATGACCAATGGCGTGAAATTGGTTTTAATTTTAAAAAAGAATATGATATTGAATTTAAATTTAAGGGCAAGCAAAAAGAGGAGCCATCCATTTCTGAAATTATTAAAACAATGCGACATGCCAGTGCGCATTTGCCGGATAATTTATGGATAAGATCGGGCAGTGATAATGTAAAATCAAATATACATTTTGATAAATGTTGCGTTTGTTTTACGTCCTACAGTAAAAATTCAAAAAAGGACGAGAATGCGCGTGTAACATTTAAATCCGAAAACGGTTTTTTAAAATTTCTATCTGATTATATTAAAAGCATAAAAAAGCTAACGAAATTATTTGAAGATGAATTTGATAATATGTCAAATATTTCTCGGTCAATAAATTAATTTTTATTGGAATGCGCCGTGACTATGTGAGATTTGTTAACTCAATTTGATATAATCTCAAGGCAATTGCATGATCGAGCGGTGTGCGGCCAAGGCCGCCTGGTTGGCGGCGGTGACGGCACGCACAAACACCGCATAGGGGTGGTCTTTAATATTCACCAGCCCGTAGTTGGAGTTTTCTCCGTCAA
>JAKAZV010000009.1 GCA_021826505.1 Acidobacteriota bacterium
CAAAAATCGCGGATGCGGCAGGGGCGGAAAGAAAATAAAATATGTCTTTTATTTATAGATAGATAGAGTGGTGACAAATGAATTTTCGTGGTCTTGAAAAAACGGCGGTCGGACCCATTTTCTGCGAAACCATAGTGTGCCGCTAGGGCTTGTGCGCAGCCGGGCTTGAAGCGGCTGGAGAGATGCGGCCGTGCAGCCAATCGCCGGCCAGACGGCGGGCAGCGCTGCGGCGGAACAGCATGATTCGTTCCGCTCCGTTCCAAATCAGGCGTAAGCTGCGCGGGCCAACCCGATAAACCTGCAGGGTTTCCCAGCGCTGGCGTCCCCTTCGCCGCAATGCCAGCCGCATATAGAAATGCGCCTGGCGGACCTGGACGGTAAATTTCCATCCCTGGCGCGCCAGTTCGGCCTGAAGCCGGCGGCCATAATGATGGCCGGTCTGATCCTCGATATATATTCTGTCCGGAAGCGTGGAGTCGCGATACGCGGCCAGAACCATGGCCCGGCGGTTGACGGATAATTCCAGGATGGTCCGAGCCGGCCGCATCCGGCAGAGTTCTTTTCCCTCGCCCGACGGCCGGCAGCCAAGCAGCATGCCAAGCCACAGGCCACGACGGCTAAACACCGGCGCGCCGGCCCAACCGGCGCTGGACCTGGCACTGATTCTGGATTGAATCACCGCATCGCCTGATCCTGACGCACGGGCGTTGATCAGCACACCACTGCACAGTTGGAGCGCTGAAGTTGGATGATTTCCGGAACGGCCCATCGCCCAGTAAACGGCGCCGCCGGGGCGCGGGCGCCAACTGCGCGGCAAAGATTCGCGGAACCGTTCAGCCGCCAGACCGGGCGGCGTCCGGGCCGGGAGTTTGAACAGCATGACGCCAGCGTGACGATGCCATGCCAACAACCGGGCGCGCGAGTAAACCTCATTTTGCCCAAGCCGGATGCGGACCATGGCAGGCGGTTGTTGAGTTGCCGGCGCCGCGATTTCGCTTACGCCGAGCAAAAAACCCATTTTTTCACCGAGGTCATTTCCCGCCGCATCCCGCGCTTTAATCCAGGCCAGCCGGGACATGAGCCGTGTCCGAAAACGACTATGCAAGGGTGAACCCAACGCGCCGAAATGGGCCAGCTCGCGTTTTTGGGCCAGGAACCGGCGCTGCTGGGCTCGCGCCGCGGCCAACGCGCGGCGCTGGTTGAGGAGTTGTTGCCGGCGCCGGCGCTTTTGCCGGCGCTGCGCGGACTGCATTCGCAACGCGGCCTGCCGCCGTATCATCGCCGCCATCACGCTTGCGGGCACTCCCTTGCGCTGCAGATGAAGCAGCGCCCGCGTGCTCAGATCGAAACGCACTGCAGCGGCGGAATCTATGCGGGCGATGATGGCCGCCGGCGCGAGCCCACGCCGGGTCCAGCTTTCGACCATGCGGTTGGTAAGCCGGCCGGGTCTATTCGAGTGGCGAATTCGAGTCTGGCTCCATGCCACACAGGAAATTGCGGCGACCCAGACGATCCAGCGCCAACCATGCCCCCTGGGGTTGCACATGCGGCAAGAATGCGCTAACCCGCCCACAGAACGCCATCCCCCATCGGGGGAGGGTAGATTCAGGAAATTTCAGATACAATCCTTCTCGTCTTCATTGGTTGCCACATGAAAAGATTTTCACAACGTGCCTCATGGCTGGGATTGATTTTCGCCTGGCATCTACCGATTTTGCCGGGACACGGACGCACCGGGCCAACAGCGGCCAAACATTTTTTATTGCACAAGCTGCCTGCGGCCGAACAGCCGCGGCGGGTGGGCATCCGGCTGGTGCGCAATCTGCTGGCGCGCAGGCATTTTGCCCTCGACCATGGTTTTTCCTATATGGAGAGCTGCGCCGGATATGCCGCGGCGCGCTTTGCCGACGCCATCCACGACCCGCAGCTTCTGGCGGCAGTGGAGCACCGATATCAGATCATCGTGACGCCCGCCGGACGCAAATACCGGCCGGCGCCGCGCCAGGTGGATGCCAGCGTGTTTGGACTGCTGCCGCTGGAAATATATCAACTCAGCCACCAGCGGATTTATCGCAGGCTGGGATTGAGCTACGCCCGGGCGCAGTGGAGCCACCCCATCGCCGGCCGGCTCAGCCCGGAAACCAAATATTACCTGGATGCGGCCTATAAGCTCAGCGTGGTGCAGGCCCATGCCTGGCAAGTGACGCATCAGGCGCGCTACGCCCGCCGCAGCATGCGGGAACTCCTGCTCTATGTCCGGAAATTCCAGCGTCCCGACGGTCTTTTCTGGCATGGACGGCACGCCCATATCGAATGGGGCCGGGGTGACGGCTGGATGGCCAGCGCGCTGACGGAAGTGCTGGCTGATTTACCCGCGCGCACGGCGGGCTATGGCCGCATACTGACCAGTTATAAAAAAATGATGGCGGGCCTGGCGCGGTATCAGGCGCGCGATGGGATGTGGCGGCAGGTGGTCAATGATCCGCGGGCCTGGAAGGAATCTTCCGCCACCGGCATGTTTACCTACGCGCTGGCCGCCGGCCTGCGACATGGCTGGATTCATGGCGCGCGCTACCGCCGCGCCGTCCGCAGAGGCTGGCGGGCGCTTTGCCGCCATTTGGATGCGCGGGCCAATGTGCGCGACGTTTGCATCCTCACCGAACATGCCAACACCACAGCGTATTATCTCAGCCGTCCGAAACAGACCGGCAATCTGCATGGCCAGTTTTCGATGCTGTGGGCAGCGCGCGAACTTCTGCCGGGCGGCGGGCGGAATTAAAGCGCAAGGCAGCGCAGCTCGAGCAGCGTGCAGTCATCGCCCATGGGCGCCGGGCCGCGGAACTCATCCACCGCGAGCCGCAAATCGCGCAACGAGGCGCCTTTGGCGACGGCGAGCTCCAGACGTTCTTCGCCAAAAAACTCCCGCTCCGGATTTTCCACTTCCGTAACCCCATCGGTCACCAGCACCAGCCGATCGCCCGCCTCCAGCCGCAGCGAGCCGGTCTGATATTGAGCAGACGGAATCAGCCCAATGGGAAAACCGCCTTCGCCCAGGCGTTCAATCCGCCCCTGCCGGGCTAATAACGGCGGCACATGGCCGCAGTTGACATATTCGAGCCGGCCATCGGGGCGCAGGCAGACCAGAACGCCGGTGGCATATTTTTCACCGCTGACGCGCTGGCATAAAAACAGGTTGGCGGATTCGGCAATGGCCGCGAGGGGAGTATCGGTCAGCAGCTGGGAATAGATCATGCCCTGCAGAGTGGAAGCCAGAATGGCGGCGGCGATGCCCTTGCCGGCGACATCCACCAGCACCGCGTAGTCGCCGGCGGGAGTGGATAACACATCATAAAAGTCGCCGCCCACCTGCTGGCAGGCGACGCTAAAGGCATCCACTTCCGCATGGCCAAGCACGGGCAACTCGGCCGGCATCAGCCGCTGCTGAATGGCGGCGGCAATCGCCAGCTCCTGCTGCCAGCGCCGGGTTTCGTGCTCGGTGCGCGCCAGCCGCGCATGCTCGACCAGGCTGGCGGCCTCCGTGGCGATGGCGCGCAGAAGCTCGTGATTGAGCTGGGAAAAATCCCGGGCAGCGGCATGGCCGTCGAGATAAAGCACGCCCATGGCCGCCTCCGGCCGCGCCACCAGGCTTTGCAGCGTTTCTTCCCGCACCCGGCGCTCGCGCAGGGGAATGCAGAGCACCAGACGCAGATTCTGATCCACGATGCTTTGGCGCGCCCAGGCGTTGGACTGGGCGCTGGCGTCGGTAAAGAAAAAATCGGTGGCGGCGGCCAATGCGTCATGAATGACCGAATGCGAAATGGTGGCGTCATCGGAGAGCGGCTCGCCGGCGGCATTGCGCGCCGCGGCCAGGCGCAAATGCCCTTCATCGCGCAGGAAGACGTAACCGCGCTCGGCGCCGGTCAGCTTGAGCGTGGCCTCGATCAGGCTGGTGAGCACGTCTTCCAGCACTCCGGGAGCGTCGAGCTTGCGGGCCAGCTCGAGAAACACCCGCAGTTTTTCCAGATCGCTGGCGCCGCCATGCTTTTCGATTTCCGACATTTCACGCAAAAAATCCTGCGCCATGCCGGCCACGGGCGCGAAAATCAGCCGCGGACCGTCTTCCGAACCCAGAGCGATCTCGTCACCGGCCTTGAGCGCGATGGAGCCATTCAGGCGCGCGCCATTGACCCAGGTGCCGTGACGGCTGTCGTGGTCCAGCAGCTCAAAGCCGTGCTCGCCGGGGCGGATATCGGCATGATCGCGCGAGATGCGCGGGTCCACGATGAGCAGGTCCTTGCCGCTTTTCCGCCCGATGGAAAAACCCTGCGGCCCCACCCGCATTTCTTTCTGTTCCTCGCCATCAATGAAAAGCAGGCGCACCCAGCCGGCGCCGCCGGCCGCGGTGGTGGTATCGATAGTGAGCAGTGGATCCATGGCAAATATCAGAGTGTTCGAATGCGGAAACCCGGCTCAGCCGGCAACTCGTGAGCCATCATCTCATGAATTTACATCATAGCGGCGGCAGCGGTTTGTCGGCCCCGAATACCGGCCGCGGGCAGCGGATGGCGTACACTGCGGACAGGAGGCCGCATGTCGCTACGACCGGTCAAACGCATCATCGAAGCCAAACCCACGCTGGAGGGCGCGGGCGTGCATCTGCGCCGCGCTTTTGGCTTTGGCAATACCGCCGATTTCGATCCGTTTCTGCTGCTGGATGATTTCCGCAACGATATTCCCGAGGATTATCTGGCGGGCTTTCCCTGGCATCCGCACCGCGGCATTGAGACCATTACCTACGTGCTGGCGGGCGAAGTCGAACACGGCGACAGCCTGGGCAACCGCGGCTCCATCACCGCCGGGGATGTGCAGTGGATGACGGCCGGACGCGGCATTATTCATCAGGAGATGCCCAAGGGCGATGCCGCCGGGCGCATGCATGGGTTTCAGCTCTGGGCCAACCTGCCGTCGGCGCTGAAAATGACGCCGCCGCGCTATCAGGAAATCCAGGCCGGCGATATTCCGGAGGTCGTGGAAGATGACGGCGCGCGGGTGCGCATCATCTGCGGCCGCTATGGCAGCCGCCGCGGATTGGTGGATGGCATCGCCGCCGACCCCACATATCTGGATATTTCCATTCCACCCGGCCGCTCACGGGTGCTGCCGGTCGAGACTACCCGCCACGCTTTTGCTTATGTTTTCTCCGGCACGGGCAGCTTCTGCAATGCTTCCGGGCCGCTGGCCGTCCCGACCGAGCCGGTAGGCTGGGCCGAAACTCATCCGCCCGCCGCGGCGCAGGACCGTTCGCTGGTGCTGTTTGACCGCGGCGACGAGCTGGCTGTCAAGGCGGGAGAAGACGGCATGCGCTTTCTGCTGGTTTCGGGAAAACCGCTGGAAGAACCGGTGGCCTGGTACGGCCCCATTGTCATGAACACCCAGGAACAGCTCCGCCAGGCCTACCAAGAGCTGGAACAAGGCAAGTTTCTCGGCGAATCACGCTCAGGAATAAGCATCGCATAGCGGCGTTGAAACCCGCTCGGCAATCCTCATGTACAATCGCGCACACTCCGGTTGCCTCGCGGATTCCAGCCTTGCTCTGCTCGCTTCTCCCCGAGCGCTCCGAATCATTCGAAGGCGGAGGGCCGGGACCTAGCAGCCGGCCAGTTCATGTGGCGGAGTTCCCGCCCCAAGGGCATAAGGATTTTGCACTGAATCCATTTATATCAATGTTAGCAATATTATCTAAAAAAGATAACTTCGCTAATTTCCGTATAAACGGCCGCGGCCCAATCCGCTCTCTGATGCCCGTCAATACAGCAGAAAGCGCTGGCGCAGGCGCAGAAAACGGCGCTTGGCGGCCTGCCAACTGGCTTGAATGCGGCGCGGGTCTTCGCCGCGCTCAATCTGGCGCACGATGTGCATGCTGCCAATTTCGGGCGCCATGGGCGCGGCATGCCAGAGGCGGGGATATAAATGGCGCAGGGCGCCGGCAAGCTCAATTCCCATTTCCAGCGGGTCGGCCTGGGTGCGATCAAGCAGCTCAATCTGAATGCCGGAACATAACCGATGGGCGTATTTGCTCGAACGCGGAGTGAAGCGGGTGGGCATAAAACGAATGCCGGGAATGGCGCGGGCGTTCAAATAGCGAGCTAATTCGCGGCCATGGATCCAGGGCGCGCCCAGAACTTCAAAGGGAGTATCGGTGCCGCGGCCCACGCTGACGTTGGTAAACTCAACCAGGGCCACGCCGGGATACAGGATGGTCTCTTCCAGGTTGCGCAGATTGGGCGAGGGGTTGACCCAGCCAAGGCCGGTTTCATCATAATAGTCGCCGCGCGCCCAGCCGCGCATGCGGATCACATGCAGATCGGCATGAATGTGATCCGCCACATTAAACATGCGGGCCAACTCGCCGACGGTCATGCCGTTGCGCACCGGCATGCCGGAAAAAAAACCGATAAAGCTGCGCCGCCGGGGCGACAACGGCGGACCTTCGACGGCGATGCCATCCAGCGGGTCGGGACGGTCGAGGACAAAGACCGGAATATGCCGCCGGGCGGCGGCCTCGAGGGCATAGCCCAGCGTGGTTTCGTAGGTGTAAAACCGCACGCCCACGTCCTGAATGTCGTAGACCAGGGCATTGATTTTGCGCAAGCCGGCGAGCGGCAGATGGCGGGAGGCGCGAGTGGCGCCATAAGCGGTATAGACGGGAATGCCGGTCTTTTGATCCACCGTGTTGCCGATGTGAGTGGTGTTCAGATTGCCCAGCCAGCCCGATTCGGGACTGAAACCGCAGACCACATGCACGCCGGCGGCCAGCATGACGTCGAGATTGCGGCGTCCTTTCCGATCCACGCCCGTCACATTGGTCACCAGACCCACGCGCAGGCCGCGCAAAGGGCGAAAATGCTCGCGTTCTAGCACGTCGAGTCCGGTGAGCACGCGGCCATTGCGCGCCAGCGGACGGCGCCAGGCATAGTTGACGGTGTTATATCCGGTGAGATTCAGCGCGCCTTGCCGCAGCTCGCGCAATCGCGCGCGGCTCCAGCCGCGGGTGAAGCGCGCGGCGGCAAAAGAGGCGATCTCGGAGCGCAGCGCCAGCAGCGGCGGCCGCACATGGGGATAAACGGAATTCGAGAGAATGATGATGTAGGAATGCGTAAAGGGATCAATCCAGAGGGAAGTTCCGGTGTAGCCGGTGTGACCGTAGGAGCCGACCGGCAGCAGTTCCCCCCGGTTGGTGGAAAACGGGGTATCGAGATCCCAGCCGAAGCCGCGGACCTGGGTTAAATTGTATGGGGTCTGGGGAGTGGTCATTTTGGCGACCACAAGCGGGCTGAGAATGCGGCGCGCGCCGGCGCAGGGGATGGCTCCGCCGTGCGGACAAACCTGTCCGTAGTTGAGCATCATCTGGGCGAAACGGGCGAGATCGCCGGCGGTGGAAAACATGCCGGCCGCGCCCGTGACCCCGCCCATGGCCTGCGCGACCGGATCCTGGACGACACCGCGCAGTCCATGCCAGGTGGGCGCAATGCGCGGCCGCCAGGCGCGAGGGGGAAGAAAGCGCGTGTGCCGCATGCCCAGCGGACGCCAGAAATGGCGTTCCACATAGCGATCGAGCGGTTCGCCGGTGAGACGGCGGACCAACTCGCCCAGCACAATGAAATTGACGTCGCTGTATTGCACCCGGCTGCCGGGCGGGAAATGCGGCCGCAGGCGGGTAATCTTTTCCAGCCCGAGACGATCGCCATGCCACCAGGGATGCATGCGCAGATCGGGTCGCAGACCCGATGTATGGGTGAGCAATTCGCGAATTGTGATCTGGCTTTTGCCGTCGCGCCCGAAGGCCGGCCAGTACTTGGCCACCGGATCATTCAGCCGGATTTTGCCTTGCTGGACCAGCCGCATGACGGCCGGCGCCGTGGCAACCACTTTGGTCAGCGAGGCGCAGTCAAAGATGGTGCGGACGGTCATGGATTCGCCCCGCGCCCGCTCGCCAAAAGCGCGATCATAAACGATGCGGCCGTTGTGGCCGATCAGCACAACCGCGCCGGGCAATTCATTTTGGGCGATGGCGCGGCGCACAATCGCGCCCAGGCCGCGCCAGGATGAATTAGAGGCGGCAGCGGGATGCGAAGGGCGCGTGGCAGCGGCAGAAATGATGCCCAATGCCAGGCTGAGCAGCAAAAACGGACGGCGATGAATGAAGCCAAAGAGCATGCGATCATGATCAGGAGTGCGGGCCGTTGGCGTCAAGCTGTTTCACTCCCCTTTCAATTACAAAAAAAACACCACCCTCATGTCCCATTCATTTAATCTCGCCGCCATGCAGGCGGCACTGCGCGAGCAGCGCTGCGCGGGCTGGCTCTTTGCCGACCACCATCACCGCGACGCCATTGCCGGCCGGCTGCTGGGGCTGCCTCCCGGGCGCATGGCCACGCGGCGCTGGTTTTATCTGGTGCCGGCCGAGGGCGCGCCGCGCAAGCTCATCCATCGCATCGAAGCCGGACAACTGGAGGAACTGCCGGGCGAGGCCACGCTCTATTCCTCCTGGCGGGACATGGAATCCGGGCTGCGGCAAATGCTGACGGGATTGCGGCGCGTGGCCATGCAATATTCGCCGCGCAATGCCCTGCCGGCGCTCTCGGTGGTGGATGGCGGCATGCTGGAGCTGGTGCGGGAAACCGGGGCGGAGGTCATCAGCTCGGCGGATCTGGTGGCGCAACTCGAGGCGGTGTGGACGCCGGAGCAACTGGCATCGCACCGCCAGGCGGGCAAGGTGATTGACCGGGTGATCACGGCCGCTTTCCGCCGGATCCGCCAGGCGCTCGATGCGGAAGAAAAGCTAAGCGAATATGACTTGCAGCAGTGGATGATCGAGCGCATGGCGGCGGAGGGAGTGACGGCGGAAGAGCCGCCCATCGTGGCCATCAATTCGCATGCCGGCGATCCGCATTATGCGCCGTCCGCCAAAGGCGCGGCCCGTTTTCAAAACGGCGACCTGGTACTGCTCGATGTATGGGGCAAATGCCAGGATGCGCGGGCGGTTTATTACGACGTCACCTGGATGGGCGCCGCCACGCGGCGGCCGCTGCTCAAGATCGCGCGGGCCTTTACCCGGGTACGGGCGGCACGCGACGCGGCTTTTGCCTTGATTCAAAACCGCATGCGGGCGGGCGAGGCGGCGCAGGGATGGGAAGCCGACCGAGCGGCGCGGCAGGTGATGGAAGAGGCCGATGTAGCCGGGCATTTCACCCACCGCACCGGACATTCGATCGGGACCTCCGTACATGGCTACGGCCCCAACCTCGACAGCCTGGAAACCCATGACATTCGCCGCCTGCGCCCGGGACACGGTTTTTCGATCGAGCCGGGGCTCTATTACGCCAGCTTCGGCATCCGGCTGGAGGTAAATGTTTATTTGCATGAGCGGGATGCGGAAATTACCGGACCCATCCAGAACGAATTGATTACAATATAATCTTTGGGCCGAGGGAACAGCGTCGCCTGGCGGCGATCGATTCCACCCGGCTGGAAATATTCCCGTTACCATGTCCACCCGCACCGATGCCGCTGTTTTAGCGGCCGCAGCCAGCGCCGCGCGGCGCGCCAACCTGATCGCCGTCCTGAGCTGGCTGGCGCCCGGGGCGGGGTATTTCTGGCTGAAAAAATGGACCCGCGGCGCGCTCGTCTCCGCCGCCATCATCGGCATGTTTTTGCTGGGGCTGGGACTGCAGGGGCAGATTTATCAATTTTCGCAACTGGGCGACCTGCTGAGCATACTGGGCTGGATCGGGGATGTCTGCGGCGGCGGGATGTATTTTTTAACGCAAATTCTGGGGGCGGGCGCGGGCAATGCCTATACCGTGTGGGGCAATTACGGAACAACGTTTCTGATCAGCGCCGGGCTGCTCAACCTGCTGGCCGCGACCGATGTGCGCGACATCGCGCTGGGGCGAAAAAAATAGCGGCACAACCGCTTTTTTTAAGGCGAAACCATTGCGCAAAAACACCCCACCTGAAAATACGGAAGGGCGGTTCCTATCCGCCCCATCCTGCTTCGCAGGACAGGGGCCCCGGCCGGGATTTGCGAACTCTGTTGGAGACTGGAATTTTATTGCCGTTCATCAGCGCGGGACCAGACAGAAAACCCCGCGCTTCGGCCCACGATCCCGCATTTGCACCGCAATGCGACTCGGCCGTGAACGCTGATGGCCCACACTCATGGCATACGCATTTCTCATCTGGCTGATCGCGCTCAAGTTTTCCCACTTCACGACCGTGATCCTGTTCGCGCTTTGCGCCTCGGTGGTCTTCGCCATTACGCTACGGGAAGAACCGCGCGAGCAGATCAAATACGGCGCCTTTTGTTTTGCCAGCTTTCTGGGCGCGACCATCGTGGTGGGCTGGATTATGTACTTTATTAATCCACGCTAAGGATGCGGGTGAAGCGATAAGCGTCGCATAGCTGCGCTGTCAGGCGCTCAGACATCCTCACATACCCCCGAGTATGCCGCGGCGTCTGCACGTCTTCCGCCTGGCTCTGCCCGCTTTTCCCTTCACTTTAGATCTTGTCTCAATCGGCATAGCCGCTTTTATTCTTACGCACGAACATTTTCATGAAGTCCCGGCCGAAGCCGGCTATTAGACGCCTGCGAACTGCTTCGCGCCCAGCACCGATTCCGTCAGCTCCAATAAGCGCGCCAAGCCAGCCGGCAGATCGGCGCCCAGATCAATCCGCAACACCCGCCGCTGATGAGCGGCCAGTGACTGGAAATCGCCGATTGCCTGGGCCTGGAACAGCGTGGCGAAATCGTACTGCTGGCCGGGGATGGCGACTGGACCGGCGGAGGCGGCGGCGCCGGCAGAGGTGAGCTGCAGGAAGACGCCGGTGTTGGGTCCGCCTTTGTGCAACTGGCCGGTGGAGTGCAAAAAGCGCGGGCCGAAGCCGAGCGTGGTCGCAACCTTCAGCCGGTCGCGCAGCAAAACGCGCAAAGCGCGTAATTGGGATTGCAGGCGCGGGCTGGCTTCGGCATAGACCATGAAGGCAACGTAATCGCCCGGACGCACCGATTCGAGCAGTCTGGCCAGGGCCGCGGCGACGGAAGCGGCCGGCTGGGCCGCGTAGGCGGCCAGGGCCGAAGGGGCCATGCCTTTTTCCTGATCGCGCGCGGTGGGCGCGGCATCAAGGCCGGCCTGGCGGGCGCCTTGCCGCAGGAAAGTTTGCAGTACACGGCTGGTATTGTCTTTGCTTTCCTGCACGTTGGGTTCATCAAATGGGTTGATGCCCAGGACCGCGCCGGCCACGGCGGTGGCAAATTCCCAGCGGTAATACTCCGCGCCCAAATCATAGGCATCGCGCAGCGCCAGCGTGGCCACCGGGGCGCCGGCCTTCATCTGAGCCGCGGCCCAGTCATCGCCGGCGCCGGGGATGGCTTCAGAAGCCAGGCGCAGGCGGATGAAGACGCGGTCCGATCCGTAATCGGAAACCAGGCCGGCCGGCTCGCCATCCACCGGAACCAGACCTTTGCCCAGCTTGCCAGTGCTTTCGGCGATGAGCTGCTCGGCCCAGGAACCAAAGCTGGCCAGCGCTGGACTGGCCAGCAGGGTGATTTTGTCGCGTCCAGCCAGGGCCCAGCCGCCGAGAAACGAGCCCAGTTGCACGCCGGGATTCTGATCGAGCCGCACATTCGCTCCGCAAGCCTTTTGCATGGCCTCGGCACGGTCTAATAACTGCGTCAGATCAATGCCCAGCCAGGCGGCGGGCACCAAGCCAAACAGCGAGAGCGCCGAATAGCGGCCGCCGATGTCGGACGGATTGGTAAAGACATGCCGGAAGCCATGGTCGCCGGCCAGTTTTTCGAGGCTGGTGCCGGGATCGGTGATGGCGGCAAAATGGCGGCCCGGCTTTTGTCCCGCCTTCAAGGCCGTGCCCACGCGGCCCCAGAAATAGGCAAACAGGCTGTTAGGCTCGATGGTGCCTCCGCTCTTGCTGGAAACCAGAAACAGCGTGGAGGTGAAATCAAGCTGGGCGGCGAGATGGGCGATGGCGGCGGGATCGGTGGTATCGAGCACATGCAGTTGCCGGTCCGAAGCCAGGCCCGCAGCCGCAAAAATTTCGCGATAGACTTCGGGCGCCAGGCTGCTGCCACCCATGCCCAAGAGCACTGCGGCGCGCAGGCCGTCTTTTTTGCAGCCGGCGATGAAATCCTGGATTTCCAGCAGCCGCGGCCGCATGGCGCCGGCCAGATCGAGCCAGCCGAGGCGGTTGCGGATTTTTTCGCCTACTGCCGCGTCCGGACTCCAAAGAGCCGCATCTTTGGCCCAGATGCGCCGGCCGGCCTGGGCTTTTTCCATCTGGCTGAGCGCGTCCTGGAATGGCTTTTCGTTTTGCGCGGCCAGAGATTGCGCGGGCAGAGAATCGCCCGTGAGCTGAGCGATTTTGCCCTGCAGCGTTTCCAGCAGCTCATTGTAGGAGGCGGTAAAAAGGTCCACGCCCTCATCCTGAAGCCCGCGCAGTTCAGCCTCAAAATCAATGCCGGCCTGAGCAAGGCCGGCGAGCACCGGTTCGGCCTGGGCGAGGGTGGGGCGCAGATTGTCGCCGGGATGGCCATGATCACGGAAGGCGGCAACGGTGACATCGGGCATGGTGTCCACAGTGTCGGGCGCGACCAGGGCGTCGGCATAGACGGTATCGGGGTACTTGGGATTTTTGGTGCTGGTCGAAGCCCAGAGCAGACGCTGCGGCCGCGCACCGGCGGCGGCCAGACGCTGCCAGCGCGCGGAAGCCGTAACGGCGAGAAAATGCTGATACATGCGCTGGGAGTTGGCGATGCCGGATTTGCCTTCGAGCTGTTCCAGAGCGGCCGCGCGGCCGGGATTCTGTTTCGCCAGATCGGCCAGTTTGCGGTCCAGACGCGTATCCACCCGGCTGACAAACAGGCTGGCCACCGAGGCCAGGCGATGAATCGGCTGTCCCTGGGCCAGGCGCGTCTCGAGCGCGGTCAGATAGGCCTCAAGCACCGCCTGATAGGCGGCGAAGTCGAACATGAGGGTGATGTTGATGTTGATGCCGTCGGTCAGCAACTGCCGGATGGCGGGAATGCACTCCGGCGTGGAGGGCACCTTGACCATGACATTGGGCCGGTTCAGCCGCCGCCAGATTTCCCGCGCCTGCGCCACCGTGGCGGCGGCGTCGCGGGCGAGATCGGGAAAGACCTCGATGCTGCAAAAGCCGTCGCGGCCCTGGCTGGCGTCATAGACGGGGCGGAACAGATCGCAGGCCGCGCCGATATCCTCGATTTCAAGCTCAAGGAACACCTGTCCCGGCGTATCGTCCAGATGACGGCGGATGGAGGCATCGTAATCGGCGCTGCCGGCAATGGCCTTGGCGAAGATGGTCGGGTTGGAGGTCAACCCGCGCAGGCCATCCTCATCAATCATGCGCTTGAGTTCGCCGCCGGAGATCAAAGAACGGCGGATGTTGTCGTACCAAAAGCTTTGACCAAAGTCGAGCAACTGCCGCAAGGGATTTTGTGCCATGGATCTTTACCTCACCCCTTCTATTTTTGCATTAAATGCCCGCGGCGAAAGAGAATGAAACCCGCACGCAAGGCGGCTGCGCCATTTTTAATCCTGGGCGCAGACAATTTCGCAATACCTTGCACTTTAACGCGATTCGGCCGTGCACGCTGTCCGCAACTTCCACATCAAAATGGCGGGTTCCAGACTAATTCCAATTCCAGATGAAAGCCCGGCAAAACCGGATCGGCATGCAATCCGGCAGGGAAATTAAGCGTTTCCGTGCCCCGCGGAGTAAAAATTTCCGCTTGCTTTGACGCCGGCAACAGCAGCCAGCCCAGACGCAGGCCACACTCCAGATACTCTTTCATTTTATTTCGCTGTTCGGAAACGACGTCGCTGGGTGATGCCACTTCAATGAGAAAATCCGGGCAAAGGGGAATGAATTTTTCTTTTTCGCGCCGAGTTAAGGCGGCGAGCCGGGAACGCTGGACCCAGGCCGCATCGGGCGCGCGCATCGCGCCGTTCGGGAGCCGAAAACCAGTGCTGGAATCAAACGCAATTCCAGTGGCATCAGCATCAGACCAAAGACTTAATTGCCGGAACACAGCTCCGCTCTGATACCCCGAATATCCGCCGGCGGGGGACATCACAATAATTTCTCCCTGCGCGGTGCGTTCGATGCGCATCTCGCGATTGGACTGGCAAAAGCTAAAAAAAGCTTCTTCATCCCAATGCAAAACTCCGGCCGGCAAATGCAAAACCATTGGAGCATCGGGCAAAGGAATCGTGATTTGCATGGGAATGCCCGGAGAATTCCGTCTTTCTACTGCTTCTTCCTTGTCCCAAATCTAAAACTCTGACGCGACCTGCAGTCAGTTTAGCACTGCTCAGGAGCGGGAAAACTGGCGCTCGATAGCGAGGATCTTCTCCACCCGGCGGCGGTGGCGCTCGAGGCCGGAGAATCTGGCATGCAGCCAGACGCGCAGGATTTCGGCCGCCAATTCGGGGCCGATGACGCGGGCGCCGAGGCAGAGCACGTTGCAGTCATCATCTTCCCTGCCCTGGTGGGCGCTGAAGGTGTCATGACACAAGCCGGCGCGGATGCCGGGAATTTTGTTAGCCGCGACGGTGGCGCCCACGCCACTGCCGCAAATCAGCACGCCGGCCTGGGCGCGGCCATCGAGGATGGCCTGGCCGAGGGCGAGGGCGTAGTCGGGGTAATCCACGGGCGCCTCGGAATCGGTGCCCAGATCGAGAACCTCAGCGCGCTGCGCGGCCAACTCGGTCATGAGCCGCGCCTTCAAAGGGAAGCCGCCATGGTCGCACGCAATGGCAATTTTCATAAGGATCACACTCAGAGATAAGCATCGTTCAACGGTGGAGGAGCGGGACCTAACAGGCAAGCCCGGCCTTGCCACTCGATGCGGCGTTTAGGCTTAATGGTTAAGCTCATGAGCCATCACTTAACGATGTTGGCTTGATCGCCAGTTTCAGGTCATGCATGGCGATCTGCAAGTCTTTCCACGCCTCCTTTTTCTGGCGCGGATCGCGCAGCAGGTAGGCAGGGTGATAGGTGACCAGAACGCGGGCCGGCCAGCCGGAGATTTCGAGCGAATGAATGCGGCCGCGCAGCGCATTGAGCGGACCGCGGCCGGGCTGGGTTCCCAGCAGGGCATGCGCCGCGGTCGCGCCCAGGGCAATGATCAGTTCGGGCGCGAGCGCGCGCAATTGCCGGCGCAGAAAAGGCAGACAGGCGGCGATTTCGTCGGCTTCGGGAGTGCGATTGCCGGGCGGACGGCATTTCACCACATTACAGATGTAAACTTCGGAACGGGCCAGGCCCATGCCTTTTTCGATCATGTCCGTGAGCAACTGGCCGGCGCGGCCGACAAAGGGCAATCCCTGTTCGTCTTCATCCGCACCCGGGCCTTCACCGACGAAAACCAAACGGGGCTGGGCATTGCCATCGCCAAAAACGATGTTATGACGGCCGAGCGAGTGCAGTTTGCAGCGGGTGCATTCGCCCAGATCGGAGCGGATGGCCGGAAGAGATTCCGCGGCCGGTCGCGGTTCTTGTCCCATCGTTCCCGGCATGGCGGGGATGGAAAATGAAAACGCATCGGCGGCCGCAATCCCCGCTGATGCCGGCGCGACGCGCCGTGGCGTCGGCGCTGACGGCGGTGAAGCAGGACGGGCATCGGGCCTGGGTGAGGCCGCGGGAGCGGCCGGACGGGCCGGAGCTGACTTGGCGGCGGTCACGGCGGCGGGTTGGGCGGGCGCGAAAAAGCGGGGGTTGAGGGTTGTGGATTCCAATCCCAGTTCGCGGGCAAAGCGCAGGCATTCGGCCAGCGACTGACGGATTTCTGTTTTCATGCCGGAACCCGCCGGGGTTCAGCCCGAGCCGGACCCGCCGATTTCTTCAGATCGCGGGCCAGATCCAGAATGTGATCCGCCAGCTCGCGTTTGGAGGCGCGTGGCAGATTATGACTCTGGTCCGGGCTTAGCCACACGGCCTGATTGTAATCGCTCTCAAGTCCGGCATCGGAGCGGCTGATGTCATTGAAGACGATGGCATCGGCATGTTTGGCCATCAGCTTGGCGCGGGCGCGCTCAAGCGCGGCGGAGCCAGCGCCGGATTCGGCGGCAAAGCCGATGAGGAGCTGATGCTGTTTACGCTGGCCCAAGCCAGCCAGAATGTCAGGCGTAGGGGTCAAATCCAGCTGCCAGTCGCCGGGGGGTTTGGGCAGCTTGCCCGCATGCGGCTGGCGCGGCTGAAAATCGGCGACCGCGGCCGCTAATATGGCCAGATCACAGGCGGCAAACGCCTGCCGGGCCGCAGCATCCATTTCACGGGCGCTGTGGACGGGAATGAAATCCAGTTGGCCGGCGGGCGCTGCGGGCGCGGGCAGCGCCACCGGGCCGCTGATCAGGACAACGCGCGCGCCGCGGGCCAGCGCCGCCGCCGCCAGGGCATACCCCATGCGTCCGCTGGAGCGATTGCTGATGAAGCGCATGGAATCCAGGGCTTCCCGGGTGGGACCGGCGGTGATCAGCACGGTTTTTCCGGCCCAGTCACGGCGCGGCGCCAGCACCGCCAGGGCGGCGGCGGCGATGGCCGCGGGCGCGGCCAACCGGCCGGAGCCTTCCATGCCGCAGGCCAACTCGCCGGATTCCGGCTCGATCACCCGGACACCGCGGCGGCGCAGGAGCTCCAGATTCTCCCGGGTGGCCGGGTGTTCCCACATACGCGTATTCATGGCTGGCGCGAGCAGCACTGGCGCGGGGGTGGCCAGATAGACCGCCCCCAGCAGATCGTCGGCCCGGCCCGCGGCCATGCGCGCGATGCGGTCGGCAGTCGCGGGAGCGATGAGCAGAAGTTCGGTATTTTGCGCGAGCTGAATATGCTCGATCGAGCTTTCCCAAAGAATATCGGGATCCCGCGGGGCGGAACTTTCCGGCTGCGCGGGGAATAGATCGGTCAGAACTTGATATCCCGAGAGCGCTTCCAGCGTCAGGGGACGAATGAATTCCTGGGCCGCGCGGGTCATGAGCACGCGCGGGCGCGCGCCGGCGGCCTGGAGCAGACGCACAAGTTCGGCGGCTTTATAGGCGGCAATGCTGCCGCAAACTCCCAGCAGAATGCGCGGCCCCGCAGGAGATGGGGACGAAGGGTTCATGCCATTTGAAGCACGCTCTGAGATCAGCATCGCATAGCCGCGTTAGGAACCGCTCGGCAAGCCTCCCGTACATCTATGCACGTTCCGGTTGCCTCGCGATTTCCGCCTTGCCCTGCTCGCTTCTCTCAGAGCGCTCAACCTCATTTACGATGAGCCGGGACAGAACAGAATTATTCTTTTTCGCCGGGGTTTTTCGCATCGGCGCCGGGGCGGTAATACTCAATCGCACCCGCCATCACTTCCTGCTGGGCCACGCGGGTAGGTTTACGCGAGGCGCTATTCAGCACGGAGCGGGCGCCGCTTTGCAGTTTGCGGGCGCGGCGGGCCACCACATGAACAAATTCATAACGGCTGGGGATGCTTTCAATGCTTTTGTAGGCTTCCATGCCAAAATTCCTTCCTCAATTATCAAGAGCCCTGTCCATCAACTTCCATTTCCACACCAAAGGAGCGCAACACCGGAGCCAACAGCTGCGCGCTTTCCTTCTGGCGGCAGGAACGGGCCAGTTCCCGCCGCTGCCGGCCCGACTCGTCCGCACTCGCGCCCATTCGCGCTTCGCGTTCGGTCGCGATTATGGCGGCCAGGCGCTCGACCGAGTCTTCCAGGCGGTCGTTGATCACCAGGTACTGATATTTATTATAAGCCGCGATTTCCCGCGAGGCATCGCGCAGACGGCGCTCCATGACGGCCTCGGGGTCCTGGCCACGATGGCGAAGGCGCCATTCCAGAGTTTCGCGGTTGGGAGGGGCGATGAAGATGCTGGTGGCCACGGGACAGCGGGCCAGCACTTTGGCCGCGCCCTGCACATCAATATCCAGCAGCAGATCACGGCCGCGCCGGCGCGCGTCCTCCAAAAATGACCAGGCGGTGCCGTACCAATAGCCGAAGACTTCGGCGTATTCCAGAAAAGCATCCGACTGGATGCGCTTTTCGAATTCCTCGCGGGAAATGAAAAAATATTCCCGCCCGTTGACTTCGCTGCCGCGCGGCGGGCGCGTGGTATAGGAAATGGAAAATTCCAGGTCGGGAATGAGCCGCAGAATTTCCCGGACCAGCGTGCTTTTGCCCGAGCCGGAGGGGGCGGAGACGATAAATAACAGCGGCTCAGATGCGGAACCCGGAGCGGCCGCATGGGAAAACGCCGGCTGGCCCGAAGGCGCGGAAGGCGCAGCGGCGGAGGCCGCGGGTGGGGTCGCGGGTGTCATTCTAAATTTTGCACCTGTTCACGCAATTTTTCGAGTTCGGCCTTCATGCCGAGCCCGATTTCGGTGAGCCGCAAGGCGGGCGGGCTGGCGCTGGAAGTTTTGGCCAACAGGGTATTGGTCTCGCGCTGCAGTTCCTGCAAAAGAAATTCCAACGGCTTGCCGACTTCCCCTCCGGCAGCGAGCCGGGCCTGGAAACGATCCAGATGGGCCTCGAGCCGGGTTAATTCTTCACTGATATCGGCGCGCTCGGCCAGCAGCGCGGCTTCCTGAGCCAGGCGTTCGGAGGGAATCGCATCGGCCAGCAGGTCCGCAAGCCGGCGGCGCAGACGCTCGTGCAGGGCGCTGACGATTTCAGGCTGACAACGGGAAATTTCCGCGACGGCGGCGCGCAAATTCTGAATGCGGGCCAGCAGGTCGCCAGCCAAAGCCGCGCCTTCGCCGCGGCGGAAGTCTTCCAACCGCCGCAAGGCTTCTTCCAGCGCGGCCGCGACGGCAGCCGTAACGGCGGATTCTTCGGGCTGAGAGCCGGCGGCCGAAAGCACGCCGGGCAGGCGCAGCCATTCATAAATATTTCCCGCTTCGCCGGGCGCGAGAACCTGGATTTCCCGGCGCAATTCCGATAAAGCCGCCAGATAGGCGCGAACCCGGCCGCGATCGAGGCCATCGGCGGCGGGCTCTTCGGCTTCAAGCCAGAGATCCACATGACCGCGGCGCAGGGCGGCGCGCAGGCGTTTTTCAATTTCCGGGCCCTGGGCTTCCAAGCCCGGCGCCAGCCGAAGCTGCAGATCAAGAAACCGGTGATTGAAGGTTTTGATGCGCAGCCGGAGACGCATGTCCCGGGCTTCGGCGCGCGCCTCCGCATAGCCTGTCATCGAATGAATCGTCATAGCACGCCAAGAGACAAGCATCGCATAGCTCAACTCACAGCCGCCCGGATTTTCCCGTACCTTCATACATCCAGGCTAGGAAACCGCTTCGGGCGCGGAGGGCAGAGCGGCGGGCTCCAGATCGGCAAATTGCAGATCGTGCAGCCGGCGATAGAGTCCGCTATGAGCCCAGAGCTCATCGTGGGTGCCGCGCTCGGCGATGCGTCCCTGATCGAGCACCACGATCTGGTCGGCATTGCGCACGGTGGAAAGGCGGTGAGCCACGACCAGCACGGTGCGATTGCGCATCAGATTGGCGAGGGCGCGCTGCACCAGAAGCTCGCTTTCGCTGTCGAGGGCGGAGGTGGCTTCATCGAGCAGCAGGATGGGGGCATCCTTGAGCAAGGCGCGGGCAATGGCGATGCGCTGACGCTGGCCGCCGGACAGCCGCTGGCCGCGTTCACCCAGCACGGTCTGATATCCTTCCGGCATCTGGCGGATGAACTCATTGGCCAGCGCGGCTTCGGCGGCGGCGCGGATGCGGGCCTGGCTGACGGCGCCGGCGCCATAGGCGATATTGCCGGCCACGGTGTCGTTGAACAGAATGGTGTCCTGGGTGACATAGGCGATCTGCTCGCGCAGGGAACGCAGGCTGAGGTCGCGCACATCCACGCCGTCAATCAGGACCCGGCCGGCGGTCACGTCAAAGAAGCGCGGCAGCAGATTCATCAGCGTGGTTTTGCCGGCGCCGCTGGCGCCCACCACGGCGACAATGCGGCCGCGGGGAATTTCCAGATCAATGCCCTGCAGCAGCGGAGAGGCGGCATCGTAGGCAAAGCCCACCTGATCGAAGCGGATGTGTTCCTGCACCCCGCGCAGGCGGCGCGCGCCAGGGCGGTCCAGCCGTTCGGGCGGCAGATCCATGTAGGCGAAGATGCTCTGGGAAGCGCCCAGCGCCGATTGAAACGAATTATAAATGCCGGGCAGGCGGCGCAGCGGCTGATAAAGCTGGAACAGCGCCATGACAAAGGAAATCACCACCGCCGGAGACATCACGCCGTGATTGACCAGGCTGCGGGCATATAAGATGAAGGCCGCCACGGTGACCGCGCCCAGGGTTTCCATCAGCGGCGAGCTGAGATTCTGCTGCTGGATGCGGCGCAGATTTTCCCGCAGCAGCCGCAGCGCGGCGGCGCGGAAGCGCTGCACCTCGCGCCATTCCATGGTGAAGGCCTTGACGATGCGGTTGCCGGTAAAAGTCTCGTGTAGAATATGCTGCACATCCGCCAGCTGATCCTGGCCGCGGCGGGTGGTGCGGCGCACTTTTTTGCCGATGCGGGCGCTGGGCACGATCACCAGAGGCAGCAGCAGCATCGCGCCCAGAGTCAGCTTCCAGTCGTAGAGCCAGAGCAGCACCAGCAAAAAGCAGAGGGTGAAAAACTGGCGCAGCGCGTCCGCCAGATTATGGGAGATGGCGGTCTGGATGCGGTCCACATCGTTGATCACGGCGGACATGAGCTTGCCAGTGGAGTGCTGGTGAAAAAACGAAGCCGATTGATAGATCAGCTTTTCATAGAGGGCATTGCGCAGATCGGTTACGGCGCCCAGGCCGGCGTAGTTGATCAGATAAGTGCCGGCATACTGGCTGACGGCTTTGCAAGCCATGACCAGCACCAGGGCCATGGCAATCAGGCTGGCGGGATTATGGGAAAACCAGGCGGGAAACAGATGATTCAGCAGCAAGGGCCGGCCGCGCCAGCCATGCGGCAACAGCACCACGGGCTTGTGGCCGTTGTGGAGGGGGTTGATAACGGTGACGAAGATGGGGCCGACCAGCATCACGGAGGCGGCCATGAAGCCGCCCGCCAGGGCCATCAGCAGACAGGCCGCCAACAAGGGAATCCAGAACCGGCCGGCCACGCGCAAAAGTCGGAAAGCCTGTTTCATGCGGGAGGAATGCCGCCTTACGCGCGCCGCCGGGACGGACGCGGCATGTCACGGTGCTGCACCTTGAGTTTATACCCGAGCCGGAGCAGATGGCGGGCGATCGCTTCGGCCAGCATGACGGAGCGGTGCTGGCCGCCGGTACAGCCCAGCGCTATGGTCAGATAGCTTTTGCCTTCCTGAATATAGTGGGGCAGCAGAAATTCGAGCAGGCCCGTGATGCGGTCGAGAAACTCGCGGCTCTGGGGAAAACTCAAAATGTAGCGCGCGACCTCAGGGTCTTGTCCGGTGCGGTTTCGTAAACGGGGCAGGTAGTTGGGGTTGGGCAGAAAGCGCACATCGAAGACCAGGTCGGCGTCGGAGGGCACGCCGTGGCGATAGCCGAAACTGACCAGAGCGATGCGGATCGCCCGTTCGCCTTCGGCGCGGATGACCTTGGCGGTTATATACTCGCGCAACTCGTGGACGGTGAACTGGCTGGTTTCCACCACCAGATCGGCCTGGCGGCGGATGCGGGCCAGGGTTTTCATTTCGGCCTGGATGCCGGCGCGCACGCCAGCCGCGCCCAGCGGATGCGGGCGCCGGGTTTCGCTGAAGCGGCGCACCAGCGAGGCCTCGGAAGCTTCCAGAAACAACACCGTGAGCCGCAGGGACTTTTGCCGCAATTGCACGAGCAGGGCCGGCAAATGGGCCAGTCCGGAGCCTTCGCGAACATCAATGACCAGCGCCGCGCGCTCAATTTCCGCCGATTGCAGCAGCAGTTCGCTAAAAGTGGAGAGCAGCGAGACCGGCAGATTATCAATCGCGTAGTAGCCCTGGTCTTCGAAGGTCTTCAGCACCGAGCCTTTGCCCGAACCGCTCAGCCCGGTGATGATGACCAGATGGCGGCCGGCGGAAGGGGCGGGAATGGAAGCAGGCATGGGGATTTTCGTTTAATCCTTTTGCCGCCGGCGATGGGTGGAGGGAATATGCAGATCTTCGCGATATTTAGCCACGGTGCGGCGCGTGACCTCGATGCCTTCCTGGCGCAATTGCGCCGCGATGCGGTCATCGGTGAGGGGCTGGCGGGGATTCTCGCCGGTGATGATGGCCTTGACCCGGCGTTTCAGGTTTAACAATGAAGTCTCGCCGCCCCGGCTGCCCTGCACGGCTTCGCTGAAAAAATAGCGCAGCTCCAGCACCCCCTGGGGGGTATGGGCATATTTATTGGCCACCGCCCGGCTCACGGTGGAGGGATGCACGCCGATTTCCTCGGCCACATCCTTGATCATGAGCGGCCGCAGGTAATCCAGGCCGGAGTCCAGAAACCCGCCCTGGCGGGCGATGATGGTGTGGCAAACCCGCAGAATGGTGAATTTGCGCTGCTCCAGGTTTTTCAGAAACTGCAGCGCGCTGCTGTAGCGCTCGCGGATATAGTGGGAAACTTCGCGCTGGCTTTTATCCCATTTCATCGCCCGGTAACCGCGGTTCAGCGTGAGCTGGGGCAAGCCGTCGTCGTTGAGCAGGATGCGATAGGTGTTTTCGCATTCTTCGCGATCGCAGATGGAGCAACGGGCGGGGCGGCCCTTGACAAAAAAGACATCGGGCTCGATCAGCCGCGGCTGGCTTTGATTATAGCGGCGGCCGGGATGGGGATCGAGGCGGCGAATGGCGGCCACGGCGGCGGCAACCTGCTCGGGGGTGGCCAGGGTAGCGCGGGAAATGGCCTTCCAATCCTGGTTCTGCAGCGCCGGCAAAAAATCGCTGACGATCCGCTCCGCCAATGGATCGGGCGTATGCGCATCGCGCAGCTGCAGCAGCAGACATTCACGCAAATCGCGGCAGGCCACGCCGGTGGGATCGAAGGATTGCACCAGCTCAAGCCCCTGGCGCAAGCTCTCGACCGTAACCTGCTCGGCGTCGGCCAACTCTTCCAGGCTGAGGAAGCGCCGGCCCTGCTGGTCTTCGGCGGTGAGGTACCCATCTTCGTCGAGATTGCCGATGATGGCTTCGGCCGATTCCCGCACCCCGGAGTCCACGATGGCCACGCTCAATTGCCAGAGCAGGTGATCGGTGAGGGTGGTGGGAGCGCTGATGAAGTTTTCAAAGGCGGGGCGCTCAATTTCTTCGCTATCGCCGATCTGAAAGCCGGGATCGAGATATTTTTCAAAGAAATCGCCAAAGTCAATTTCTTCGAAGGCATCGGCGGCGCGCGACAGATCCCCAGCCTCCGCCACGGCATCGGATTCTTCCTGTCCGGCGGGTGAAGCCGGAGAAGCAAGAGCGGCCGCATCCGGCGACTCGGCCAAATCGGATTCCTCGCCCGATGCGCCGGCGGCTTCGGTCACGGCCAGATCGGCGGGCGTTTCCAGACGCAGGCGGGCTTCGGCTTCCAGCAGGGCGTCGCGCGCGCCGGGGTCGGCGGATTCGTCGCCGGCGGGCTCGGCGTCCTGCGATTCCTCCAGCAGCGGGTTGGAGAGCAGTTCTTCGGCAATGGCTTCCTGCAGTTCGACCTTATTCAAGGTCAGCAGGTTCACCATCTGCACCAGGCCCGGGGTCAAGGTCTGTTTCAGCGTTTGCCTGGCGACGAGTTTGGGGCCGATTTGCATAATATTCAGGCCAGGGAAAAATGCTCGCCCAGATAGACCCGGCGGACTTCGGGATCACGGCCCAGCTCCCGGGGCAGGCCGGCGCGGAAGATTTCCCCATCATGGATGATGTAGGCGCGGTCGGTCACCGAGAGAGTTTCCCGCACATTGTGGTCGGTGATGAGCACGCCGATGCCGCGGTCGCGCAGGCTTTCAATGATGCCCTGCAAATCCAGCACGGCTTTGGGATCAATTCCGGAAAAAGGCTCGTCGAGCAGCATGAATTTGGGGTCCAGAACCAGACCCCGGGCAATTTCGGTGCGCCGGCGCTCCCCGCCGGAAATGGCGTAGCCAGCCGTCATGCGGACTTTATTCAGGCCAAACTGATCGAGCAGAGCCTCGAGCCGTTCGCGGCGTTCCGGATGAGATAGCGGCAGGGTTTCCAGTATGGCCATCAGGTTCTGTTCCACCGTCAACTTGCGAAAGATCGAAGGTTCCTGCGGAAGATAACTGATGCCAAGCCGGGCGCGCTGATACATGGGAATGCGGGTTACATCCATACCCTCCAGCCAAATGGCGCCAGCATCGGGGCTGATCAAGCCGGCCAGCATGTGAAAGGTCGTCGTTTTCCCGGCGCCATTGGGTCCGAGTAATCCGACAACCTCGCCCGCCGCCATTTCCAGGCTGACTCCCTTGACGACGGCCCGGCCTTTATAAACTTTTTGCAGCTGAACGGCGGCCAGGCCTTCGGACTTGCCCACACTTTCCCGTCCGCGAGTTAAATCATTTTTTTTCAATGGGATGGGAACCAACGCGGTATGAGGTATAGAGGCGTGAATGGGACCAGCTTTCGACCCGAATCGTATCACCCGAGGGGGAGAAAGTCAACGAACGGCCGGTGAGGAATCCGAGTTCGGCATCAAAAATGCTCGGGCTTCCGCCGCTTAATGTGATCAGATTATGAACTGGGTCATAGATCACTTTCGCTGCCTGTCCCCGCCGGCCCACCGAACTCATATGCACACCGCCGGTGGCGACCACCCGATTGAGCCGCAACGAAGGCGTGGCCGGGGTATGGCCAGCATTGGGCTGCGGGCTAAAAAAGACCGTCAATACCGGAGCGGTGAGCCGGTTCGGGCCCTGCGTGAGAAGCACATGGCCCTGATAGCGGGCCCAGGCCTGACGCTGCGCGAAATGCAGGCTTTGGGCGCGAATCAAGAGGGTGCGGGCCGCGGTTACGGCAGGTTTGCCGGCGTGGGCGGTTGCGGTTGATTTCGCCCGCGGCGCGGGAACCTGAAACACGCTGGTGACCTCGCCGCCGGCATCGAGTGTGGCCTGGCCGCGATCAAGGATGATACGGTTGGCGGCGATCAAATCCGGACCTTGCCACAAGCGCACCCCCCCGGCAAATAATACCCATCCCGCGGAGGCATGAAGCTGCATGCCGTGCGCGGTGAGATACACCCGGCGGGAGGTCGGCATCGCGGAGAGCGGCACAGCCGCTTTTTCTTCAGGCGAAACGATATCGCAAATGCCCGGCCGAAGCCGGGGTTTCCGAACCTTGATGGAAGCTAGAATTCCATTTTCGTTTATAGGCGCGGGACCTGGCAGGAAACCCCGCACTTCGGCCTGTGATCTCGCATTTGTACTACAATGCGATTCGACCGTGAACGCATCTGGGGCATTGAAAGAATCGGCGGAACCGGGCAGATAAATCAGACTTACGGGCTGAGAGGCGAGGGTTAATCGGCTTTGCGGCTGAATCTTCAGCCGCGCGGTGCGGAGCCGCAGTTGCGGCGTGTGGAGATGGATTTGACCGCGAGTATAGCGGCTGGAGGGATCGGCCCAGATGCGCACCCAATCCCCCGCCGCGGCCTGGCTGAGGCCATCGGCCAGGATGATTTGCCGGTCCGCGGCGCCGGGCGCCGGAGACGCAGACGGAGCAGCCGCGGAAAAACTTTCCGACAGGCGCACATGCCCGGTTTCACGCCAGCGGCCCAGTTGGCCGTTGGCCAGGAAATGAAGATGCAAGAGGCCGGCTTGATCGCGCCGCCATTGAACCACGCGGGAATTTTTGAGCTTCGATCCCGGAGCGGGCACCGTTGTCCGGGTCAGCAAAATGACCTGATGGGCATGGAGCCACCGCGGCCGTCCACCGGAATAAAAACCCATGCGCACGGTGTGCGCATGGGCGCGGGCGGGCGGGCGGCCCTGGGCATGCCAGCGGAGATGGGCCTGATGAGCCCGCAATTGGCGAAGATGCAATCGGACCGCGGAGGCTGAAGCGGCCGCGGCATTGGCGGGGGAGAGCGCAAAATTCAAGACCAGCCGGGGCGCCTGTAAACGCCAATGAACCCCATGCCCGGGCGCGGACAACAGCGGCAGGGTCATATTCCGCAGATTCCAGGCCGAAGGCTGGCGCGGGGTGGAAACGGCGGTGGATCTGGATTTCAGCGCCGGACCGGCCTGGGTTTCCGATAATTGAACCGCGCCCAGCGCACGGGCTTGCCGGAGTTGATTCCCGGCGGCAAACTGGAGCCATAACCGGCGAGCAAGCAGAGAACCTTGCTGGCCCGCCGCCCGATGCCGCAATCGAACCGCGCCCCGCAACAACGCATGGGTAACCACCAGCGACTGGCGGGGCAGCGCGGCGGAGTGGCGCAAACGCGCCAGCATAGCAGGAGCAGAACCGGCAGAGCCAATGCGAGACTGCCGCATAGGGGCCGGCGCGGGCGGCGCATCCAGCCAGACAGTGCCCTGCCGGGCTTGCCAGGAATACGAATTCCCAACTTGCTGCAGCGCGCCACGTAGGCCTGCCGGAGCCAGAATCCGGCGTACGGTATAGTCGGAGCGCAGATATAAAGTCAGTTGAGCCGCCCGCAGCCAGAGCGTTTTTTGCCGGATCAGCACCGGCTGCCCCGGCCCGCCCTGCAACTGGATGGTGGCGCGCGCGCGATCGAGAATAGCCCTGGCGGCGCGCACATGCCAGGCCGGATGACCGGGCGATTGCCAGCGCAGCCGCACCTGGCCGCCCAGGCGCAACTCGACCGGATGCGAGGTCCAATCCGCGCTTCCGGCCTGGCCCTGAGCCCGCAAATAACGAAAGGTCAGACCGCCGCGCATCTGCCCGATGCCCAGCTTGGTATTGAACGCGAGATTATGCGCCTCGATATGAATGGGGTTGCCATGTTCGGCGGCGGGGGGCTGGCCGAAGGGCCGGGGCGGGCCGAGTTGGCCGCCGACATCCATGCGCACCAGGCCTTGCGTGCTCACCTGGCCGGTCGCCGGCTGATATTGCAGGCGCTGGCAATAGATTTGATCGGCGCGCCGGCCGTTGGACTGGAAGATCTGCAGCGTGACCTGGCGCAGAATGGCGGCATGGCCGCCGGCCCGCATCTGGACCGCGGTTCCGGCGCGCAGGCGGAACAGAGTGCGATTACCCAGGGAACGCGACAGTTCAAAGCCATGCGCGCTTTCGCGGATGCTCAGCCGTAACCGGGGCACGGGCGGGTTGCGGGTGGCATGGGCGCGCTGATACCAATAGATGCCCAGAACGAGGCCGGCCGCGGCCAGCAGCCCCAGACTGAGGGCTTGCCGCGCCCGGAGGCGCCATCCCGGGTTCCACTTGATTCGCCGTATCACCTGAGTTTATTTTAATGTTGCCCAGCAAAGGGTTGCGGCTAAACCGCTCAGACGGGCATTTAAAGGCAAATATTTTTCAATTCCCTGAAGAAGCCGTGACAGACCGGGGCGGCGCAGACCAGAATAGCAATGAAGGATTATGTCCAGTTCCGCCCTATCCACGCCGCCCGCCGCCACGCGCCCACCGCGGCCCAAGCCCTTGCGCCGACGCTGGCGGGAGTGGCGGGCTGTGGCCAAAGCGCTGACCTCGACCGATCATCCGATCCAGGTTCATATGGTGCCGATGCGGCGCTGCAATCTTGCCTGCGGCTATTGCAACGAATATGACGAAGTATCGCAGCCGGTGCCGCTGGCGGAAATCCAAAAGCGGGTGGACCATCTCGCCGAGCTGGGCACTTCGCTGATCACGATCAGCGGAGGTGAGCCGCTGTTGCATCCCGACCTTGACGGCATCATCGCCCATATCCGCAAGCGCGGGCTGCTGGCGGGGCTGATCACGAACGGCTATTTGCTGGTGCCCGAGCGCATCGAGCGGCTGAACCGGGCCGGGCTCGATTACCTGCAGATCTCGATTGACAATGTGCAGCCGGACGCGGTTTCGAACAAAAGCTTGAAGGTACTGGACAAGAAATTGACCATGCTGGCCGAGCTGGCCCGGTTTGATGTCAATATCAACTCGGTGCTCGGCGCCGGCATTGCCCATCCGGAAGACGCGCTGACCATCGCCCAGCGGGCGGTCAGCCTGGGGCTGGTCTCGACCGTCGGCATCATTCACGACGGCCATGGCCAACTGCGGCCGCTGAGTCCGGCCGAGCAGGCGGTTTACCGGCAGGTAAAATCGCTGGGCAAGCGCGGATTCGCGCGCTTTAACCGCTTTCAGGACAATATTTCGCGGGGCCGGCCCAACCAGTGGAAATGCCGCTCCGGCAGCCGTTATTTATACGTTTGTGAAAACGGCCTGGTGCACTACTGTTCGCAGCAACGCGGCTATCCCGGCGTGCCGCTGCTCAGTTACACGCGCGCGGATCTGCGGCGCGAATATTACGCCGAAAAAAGCTGCGCCCCGTTTTGCACCGTCGCCTGCGCCCATTACACCTCTCTGCTCGATCAATGGCGCGGGCGGCAGCGCCCGGTGACGGCGCCGGCGAAGATCCCGACCACCGGAGCGCCGCAAGCGGAACCGGAACTGGTGCAAATCGAAGCAGACCGTTAAGGCAACTCCCGGGCATCAGACGCATATTCCCAACGCATCTGATCAGGAATGCCAGAAAGACGCACGCTCGAACGGGTCCGCCGCGACCGCCGCGCCGGTAAGGCGGCCACCACCCAGGCTGGTGAGTTTGTCAGAGAAGAAATGGAGCACGTAAAAAGCGGCAAACACGGCGTGGCTTCGCGAAAACAGACAATTGCCATAGGGCTCTCGAAGGCGCGCAAAGCAGGGGTGAATATTCCGGACAAATCAAGAAAAACCAAAGCTACAAAAACGCGCCGCCCGCAAGCCGGTTCGCGCGGGAAAAAAGCTGCTTGAAATGCGGCGCTGCCGCATAGAAAAATCAAAAAATAAATTTCCCGCCTACAGTTGCTTACAGCCTGTTTTTACCAATCCACGCCCGGATCCATTGATAAATCCACATCTAACGTAAAAAGGCTTCCGGCAGGCCGCCATCCACGGGCAATATATGGCCGCTGGTGCAGCCCGAAGCCGGGCCAGCGAGGAACAGCATGGCTTCAGCGCAGAGCCGGGGGGTGATGGGGCGATGGGTAAGAGTGCGGCGGGCGTAAAAGCCGGCCAGGATGTTGCGCAATTCGTCATCGCTCATGGCCGCGGAAAATTCCAGTTGGTATTTGCGCAGTGATGCAATGACACGATCGCGGGGAAACATGGCCGAGCCGGCGATGACGGTCGCCGGGCTGATGGCGTTGACCCGCGCCAGAGGCGCGCGCGAGACCGCCAACTCACGGACCAGATGGCCGAGGGCCGCTTTGCTGACGTCATAGGCCTCGCTGCCGGACTTGGGCACGACGGCATTGGCGGAACCGGTGAGAACAATGCTCACGGGCAGATTCTGATCGCGCAGCAACGCGCCCAGCTCATCCACCAGCCAGAAATTGGCGGTGACATTGATTTCCAGGGCGCGGGCCCAGCCGGCCTCGTCGAGTCCGCCGGCGGGAGCGACGGGAAAGATCGCCGCGGTGTTGCAGATGATATCCAGGCCGCCGAAGGCTTCAGTCAAGGCCGCGGCGGCGGCGCGAATCGAGTCGCGGCGAGTGATGTCGAGCGCGAGCGCGAGCGCACGTTCCCTGCCCTGGACTTGTTCGATTTCCCGGGCCGTGGATTGCGCGGCGGCCAGGTTCAGATCGGCACAGACGACATGGGCGCCGCGGGCGGCGGCCAACAGCGCGGCTTCGCGGCCAATGCCGCTGCCGGCGCCGGCGATGAGCGCCACCTGGCCGCCCAGTTCGCGCTCCGGCGGCTGACGCCGCAGCTTGGCTTCTTCCAGCGCCCAGTATTCGATGCGGAAGGCTTCGCGCGGCGGCAGCGCGACGTAGTTATGAAAGCTGGTAAAGCCACGCGGATCCGCATCGGGGCCACATTGGGGCAGCATGGCGCCGGGAGCGGCCTGAACCTTACCGGTCAGGCAGGTGGCGCCGCGCATGACCTGAATGGCGTTGAGGTAAAACTCGGCGGTAATGCGGGCCTCGGTTTTGTTTTTGCCGAAGCTGAACAACCCCAGGCCGGGCACAATCGCCACGGTGGGGTTGGGGTCGCGCATGGCGGGCGAGGAGGCATCGGCATGGGCCTGGTAATAGGCGGCGTAGTCACGGCGGTAGGATTCCAGCCCCGTCTCAATGGCCGCGCGCAGTTGTGTTTGGGAATCCGGGCCGAAGGATGGATCCCCGGCCACAAACAGCGGGCGGATTTTGGTGCGCAGAAAATGATCGGGACAACTGGTGCCCAGGCGCGAGAGCTCGGCGGCGTCGCGCGAGCAGGCAAATTCGAGCGCGGCGGGCGCGTCAGAATAATGGCCGATGAGCCGGCGTCCGGCCGAGACGCGGCCGCGCAAAAAGGGCAGCAGCGCCAGCGCGGCGGCGCGCCGCTCCGGAACTTCGGGCGCGGCGGCTCCGCCGAAGATGCGGCCGGCATGGCGGCCCGCATGCTGTTCGACAAAAGCGATGAGATCGTCAATCACGCGCAGCGTATTGCGATAACATTCGCGCGAGCTTTCGCCCCAGGTGAACAAGCCATGGCTGGCCAGAATCACTCCATCGCAGCCCGGAAGCGAAGCCGCGGCGCAGTGCAGCTCAAGCCCCAGCTCGAAGCCGGGACGGCGCCAGGGCAGCCAGGCCAGGCGATGGCCGGACTGGCGGTTGAATTCCTCGAGCTTTTCGCGGCCATTGGCGGCGGCGGCCAGCGCGATGGCGGCATCGGGATGCAGATGATCCACGTGGGGATAGGGCAGAAAGCCATGCAGCGGCGTGTCAATCGAGGCCGCGACGGGGTTCAGGCCAAATGTGCATAACGGATATCTGGCCACCATTTCGTCTTCCCGCCCGGGGCCGGGATACGTGCGCTCCAGGCCGCGCAGCTTGTCGAGATAGAGGGTGGCAAAGCCTTCGCGGCGGATGCTGCCCAGATCACCACCGCTGCCTTTGACCCAGAGGACATCGCAGACCTCGCCGTTCAGCGGATCGGGCTGGCGCAGTTTGGCGCTGGTATTGCCGCCGCCAAAGTTGGTGATGCGCAGATCGGCGCCGAGCAGGTTGGAGCGATAGCGCAGAAGTTCGGCGGGGTCGAGTTGCGATGCCTGAGCTTCGTCCCAGGCATCGCGCAGATATTGCAGGGTGAGTTTGGTATCCGCCATGGGAATGATATTTTTATCCGGCGTAGCCGCCGCCGGCCGCGCCGCGGCCGCCGCGTTCCCGGGCGCAGCGCTCAACATAGCCGCCGGCACGCAGCGCCTGGAGCGGATCGCCGGGCAAGCCGCGGGCCTGCCGCCATTCGGCCAGGGCCGGGCGCACATCGGTCCAGAAGGCGGCACGCAGGCATTCTTCGGCCTCCACGATGCGGGCCGCGGCTTGAAACTCCGCCAGCGCTTCGCGATCGAGCAGCAGCGCCTTGGCATAGAGTTCCTGGGCCGTCATTACGGTCTGCACCATGGCCTCCATTTTGCCTTTCAGGTTGTGGCTCTGGTCCACCATAAAAGCCACATCCGCCGCGGCGGCGGGGTCCAGCACCAGTTCGCAGAAAATACGGAAGACCTGGTAGGGATCGATCGAACCCATTGTGAGATCGTCATCGGCGTAGCGGCGGTCGTTGAAATGAAATCCGCCCAGCCGGCCCAGATGCAGCAGCCAGGCGACGATCTGCTCGATATTCTGGCCCTGATAATGATGGCCGGTATCCACCAGCACCTGGGCCTTGGGGCCCGTGTGGCGGGCCAGATATGCGGCCATGCCCCAGTCGGCAATGTCGGTGTGATAAAAGGCCGGTTCGAAGGGCTTATATTCAATCAGCAGGCGCTGCCCCGGACGCAGCCGGCGATACAACTGATCCAGCCCCTCTTCCAGCCAGCGCAGGCGCTGGCGTATGTTCTGCGAGCCGGGATAATTGGAGCCATCGGCCAGCCAGAGGGAAATATCGCGGGAACCGAGCCGCTCGGCGATTGCGATGCAGCCCTCGATATGGCCCCGGGCGCGCTCGCGCACGGCGGGATCGGGATGGCAGAGCGAGCCGAACTTATATTCCGCGTCCTGAAACAGGTTGGGGTTGATGGAGCCGGGACGGATGCCGAAGCGCCGCGCCAGATCCTGAATGGCGGCACAGTCTTCCATTCCCCCGGGCAGGTCCCACTGCGCATGCAGTGCCAGCGTGGGGGTGGCGCCGGTGAGGGCATGCACCTGGGCCGCGTCGGCGAATTTTTCCTCGATGGTCACGGCCGCCGCCGGCTGGGGATATTTGCCAAAACGCGTGCCGGTATTGGCAAAACCCCAGGAAGGGAGCTCGATCGAAAACGCATCGAGGCCGGGGCGGATTTGTTCCAGCAGGGAAGGCATACAAGAAACAGATTATGACGGGAACCGCCAGACGGAACCGAAATTCAGTTTAGGTTCGCTGATTTGGCGATTTCAAGCATTTGATTCGCAATTCGATGCCGAATCCGATAGCATGAAGCGTTTGCTTTTGCGGGAACACCATGGGCGCCAATCCCATACTGGGCGTATTTTTTCACTGGCTGGGCGGATTTTGCTCGGCCACCAACTTCATTCCTTTCCGCTATATTCGCCGCTGGTCATGGGAAATTTTCTGGATACTGCAGGGCATCGCGGCGTGGCTGATCGCGCCCATCGTGCTGGCCAGCCTGCTGGTGCCGGGCCTGTGGCGGCTGCTGGCCCAGACTCCGGCGCCGGTTCTGTGGCATACGATTCTCTGGGGCGCTCTCTGGGGGATCGGAGGACTGACCTTCGGGCTGGCGGTGCGGTATCTGGGCATCGCGCTGGGGTATGCAATCGCGCTGGGATTTTGCACTGCCTTTGGCACTTTGCTGCCGCCGATATTTAACGGCCAGATTTATGCCGTGCTGCACAGCCAGGGCGGCCGAGTGATCCTGGCCGGGGTAGCCGTTTGCCTGCTGGCCATCGCGGTCAATGGCCTGGCCGGGCACATGAAGGAGCGGGAAGTTTCCGAGCGCGAGCGCGCCGCCGCCGGCGAGCGGGATTTCGCCTTCGGCAAAGGCCTGGCGGTCGCCATTTTTGCCGGCATCATGAGCGCCTGCTTCGCGCTCGGCCTGGCCAGCGGCCAGCCCATCGCGCTGCGCGCCAAAACTCAGCTTTTGACCCTGGGACGCACCGATCTGTGGCAGAACCTGCCGGTGCTGATCGTGGTGCTATGGGGTGGATTTGCCACAAACCTGATCTGGGCGCTGTACCTGATCTGGCGCAATCGTTCCGGCCGGCAATTTGCCGGCGCGCCGGGCGTGAACCCCATGGCCCCGGTTGCCGCAGACGCGGCTACCGCGGGACGCCGGCTCGCGCCGGGCGAGCTGACGCGTAATTATCTGCTGGCCATTGCGGCGGGAATTTTCTGGTATTTCCAGTTTTTTTTCTATTCCATGGGCGAAGCCCGCATGGGCAAATACAACTTTTCCAGCTGGACGCTGCATATGGCCAGCATTATTATTTTTGCCACGCTGTGGGGGATTGGACTGCATGAGTGGCGCGGCACCCGGCTGCGCACGCGCATCGTCGTCTCATGCGGGCTGGCGCTGCTGGTGGGCTCGACGGTGATCGTGGGGTGGGGCAATTATTTAGTGGCGCATTAGGCGCAATTCGGCAGGCGACGTAATGCAAAATGTGAAGAAAAAAGTTTTGATTCGATTTTAGTGTCCTAGTGGCACTAAACCGAGTTAAGCCTTTTATTTTCATTACTTTATTTAGTGCCACTCAAGAATATGTTAGTGGCACTAGATTTTTATAAACCTTTTATTTTCAATTATTTAAATGTGGCACTAAAAATACGCTTTAGTGTCCAACTACCCCAGGACACGTCTCCGGTTCCAGACGCACACGGGGAATGGATTCCAAAACCGTCAATGGCTGTTCAACGATGGCGCTTTCGGGAGGTTCTCCGGCGCCCGGACCGGGTTCATTCTGCCAGGATGATGGATCGTCAGGGCGGTTGGTCGCGGTGACAATGCCATCGCTCGAAAGCGGCGGAGCAATGGTCATGGGGACGGTAGCCGGCAATCCAGAATAGCTGCTGAAGATTCCCATTATGGGATTAGAGGCACGGATGCGGACGGGCGTAGCCCGAAAGACTCAGTTTCAATCAGGATTTATTCAGCTAATTTTCAGCTCCGCCCCGACATGCTGGTAACCGCTCTGAAATAAAAACGTAGTGGCTCGGTTGTAGGTTTCTGAGGAGACATCTCTATGCGTACGCGTCTGGCAGTCCTTGTGGCGGCCTGGCTGACCTGTGGCATGGCCCTATGGGCCGCGCCTAAATCTTCCCATCCCGCCGGTTATCACATCATCCGCAAAATTCATCTTGGCGGCGCCGGCTGGTGGGATTACATGAAAGTTGACGGACCGCGCCGGCACTTGTTCATCGCCCGCGCGACCCGCGTGCTGGTGCTCAATGTGGATACCGGCAAACTGGTGGCTACCATTCCTCATACACTGGGCGTGCACGGCATCGCGCTGGCGCCTGAATTAAACCGCGGATTTATTTCGGACGGCGGCGCCAATCAGGTCACGGTCTTTAACCTGCGCACGCTGAAAACCATTGCCACGGTGAAAGTCACCGGCCAAGGCCCGGATTGCATTCTCTACGATCCATATACCCAGCGCGTTTTTACCTTCAATGGCCATAGCCATACCGCGACCGCGATTGACGCCCGCACGCTCCACGTTCTGGGCACGATTCAACTCGGCGGCGACCCCGAATTTGCGACTTCCGACGGCAAGGGCCATGTCTATAACAATCTGGAAAGCACCAGCCAGGTGAACGTGATCAACCCGCGCACGCTGAAGATCGTAAAAAAATATCCTCTGGGGCCGCGCTGCCAGCATCCTTCCGGCCAGGCGCTCGATGCCGCGCATGAACGGCTATTCATTGGATGCCATAGCGGCGTGATGGCGATCATGAACGCAAGCAATGGCCATATGATTCAGACCGTGCCCATCGGTCCGGGCGTGGACGCCAACCGCTACGACCCCGGCACGCATTTGGCCTTCAGCTCCAATGGCGGCAACGGCACCCTGACCGTGGTGCGGGAAGTGACGCCGAATCACTTCGTCCTGCTGGGCAGCGTCAAGACCGAAAAAGGCGCCCGGACCATGGCGATTGATCCGAAAACGCACCATGTTTTTCTGGTCACGGCAAAGTTCGGGCCACGGCCCAAACACGGCTACCCCAGGATGATTCCGGGCAGCTTTGTGGTGCTGGAACTGGGACGATAGTTTTCCTCCGCAGATCATTTCTCCCCGCCCGGCCGCAAGCCGGACGGGGATTTTTTTGCGGCACAGTTGCTTCATCGCCATTCGCACATTTACAAGCTGGCGAATTAGCTTTTTCTTGACAGCCCGGCAGGGCCATGCCATATTCACTCCCATAGACTGTCTATGGATGAAGGACAACAGAGCATGAAACGATCGGAAATTCCCTATGGAACGCTCGACATGATGGTGTTGAAAACCCTGGCCGCAGGGCCGAAGCACGGCTATGGCATCGCGCAAAGGATTCATCAGGTCTCGGGCTCGGTTTTGCAGGTGGAAGAAGGCTCCCTCTACCCCGCGCTGCAAAGGCTGCTGGTGAAGGGATGGGTAAGGGCAGAGTGGGGACCTTCGGAAAATAATCGCCGCGCGCGCTATTACCAACTGACAGCGGCAGGACGGAAGCAACTGGAAATTGAAGAAATGGAGTTTGAAAAAGCAATTGCAGCGATCCGCCAGGTCCTGCAATCAGCGTAGGCGGAAAGGAGATTGGCATGGGACAGCGATTCGGAGGTTGTCTGCGCGGACTGGGGTTCCGGCTGCGGCAGGGAAAATATCAGCGCGAGCTGCGGGACGAAATGCGGGAGCATGTGCGGCTGAAAGCACAGGAATTAACCGCCGGGGGCATGCCTGAGCCCGAGGCAATGAGCGCCGCGCAAAAAACCTTCGGCAATGAATTAAAACTGCGGGAAGAAAGCCAGGACGCCTGGCATTGGAATTGGCTGGCAGCGCTCATCCAGGATTTGCGCTATGGCCTGCGGCAGATTCGGCGCAACCCTGGCTACGCGGCCATTGTGATCGCCACGCTGGCCATCGGCATCGGCGCCAATACGGCGATTTTCAGCCTGATGAACGCGGTTGCCTATCAGCACCTGCCCGTGCCACGGCCACAACAATTGGTCTATTTCAACTGGTCGGCCAGGCACAGCATTCGCGCCTACAGCAATTACAATTACGGCGAATGCCAAAGCAGCGTGAATGGAACATCCGGCTGCTCATTTACATTTCCGTTTTACAGGCAGATTTTGCATGACACGAAAGATTTTCAGAGCGCATTTGCTTACAGCGGAATTTATCCACTGCACATATTGAATGGCCAAAATCTGACTTCGGAACAAGGCCGGTTTTGCACCAGCCAGTTCTTGGCCGGATTGCAAGTGCGGCCATATCTAGGCCGTTTTTTTGATTCAGCGGATGATCGCGCAGGCGCCACGCCGGTAGTGGTGATTGCTTACGGCTACTGGAGTGCCGCGTTTCATGGCGACAAAAAAATCCTGGGACATGCCATACGTGTTGGATCCGTGCCCGCCATTGTGATCGGAATTGCCCCGCCGGGGTTTCACGGCCTGGTGATCGGGGAACGGGAAGATTTATGGATTCCCGCGGCCGATGCCGGACGGATTCTGAATGTTCCACAACAATACCGGGCCTGGATGCGGACCAATGGATCCGCCTGGCTGGAGTTGGCGGCGCGGCTGCGTCCGGGCATATCTTTAGCGCAGGCCCGGACAGCGGCGGACGCCGCACTGCGGTTTCAGATGAGCCATGGCGCCAGTCCCATCTTTCATCTTCGGGATCAGCCGAAAATTACGCTGGCAACCATGGCGGACGGCCTGCCCCGGGTGAGCAAGATTCTGCTGCCCTTATTTGATTTGCTGATGGCGAGCGTGGGACTGGTGCTGCTGATCATATGCGTCAACCTTTCCGGCCTGGGACTGACACGAGCCCAGCAACGGCAGCGGGAAATGGCCATCCGGCTGTCCGTGGGGGCGAGCCGGCGGAGGGTCTTGCGCCAGTTATTCACCGAGAGCCTGCTGTTAGCGCTGCTGGGCGCGGGATTGGGCATTGCATTTGCGTATGCCAGCAGCGGGCTTTTAATCCGATTTTTATCCCGTAATTGGGGCCATCAACTGGATTTGAATTTTTCACTCAATCTTCCGGTTTTATTGTTTACCCTGGCCATCGCCATATTTGCGGCACTGGCATCGGGATTGATACCAGCACTGCGCGCGACGCGGGTGGAGCTCTATGCGCGACTGAAGCAGATGCGGGAAGACGCGCCGGGCAAGCACAGATCCCGCGCCGGCAATGTGCTGATTGTGGTTCAAACGGCGCTGGCGCTGGTCATCATGGGTGGGGCGGGCTTGCTGCTGCGCACTCTCTATAAGCTGGAAACGCGCCCGGCTGGATTTTCCGAGCGCCACTTAATCACCATTTCCGCCAGCTTCCCCCATGCCGCGGCCGGTGCCGTGTCCGGCTGGCGGCGGATGGAAAACCTGCGCCAGCGCATCGAGCATTTTCCCGGCGTGAAGTCCGCCACGATTGCCGACATGCCGCTGCTCAGTGGTGAATCCTCCACACAGGGCGTAAAATTGCGCCCGGGAAGGCCATCCCTGGGCTGGGCCGATGCCTTATGGGTCGGACCGCGGTTTTTTTCCACCATGGGGATTCCTTTATTGACCGGGAGGAAATTCGCACGCCAGGAATTCGGACCGATGAGCCCGCAACCGAAGTCCACGGCCATCATCGTGAACCATGCTTTCGCCCATCAATATTTTCCCGGCAAAAATGCCTTGGGCGAATTGGTATGGTTGGGGCCCAAAAAACCATTCCGGATCGCCGGCGTGGTGGGAAACACGCTGCTTCAAAGCTTGCGCGGCAAAATCAAACCCGTCGTATATTACCCCGCATATTTGAATGGCGGTGTGATGCTGGTTAGGGCGGCTATGGCTTCTGCCGGACTGGCGCTGCCGCTGCGGCGCGGCATGCAAAAACTTGATCCTGGCGTGCCGTTTGGAAGGCCGCAGTCGCAGATACAAATCATTGAAAAAAGCCTGTTTCAACAGCGTTTAGCGGGCATTCTTTTCAGCCTCTTCGCGTTGATCGTGATGGCGCTGGCCTGTTTGGGGCTCTATGGTTTATTGGCATTTGAAACCCTGCAGCAACGGCGCGAGATCGGGATTCGCATGGCGCTGGGAGCACAGGCGGCACAGGTACGGCGCCGGGTGGTGGCGCGGGGGCTGAAGCTCAGCGGGGTGGGCGTGGCCGTGGGTCTGGCATTGGCGCTGGGCGTGAACCGGTTTTTGAGTTCATTGCTCTATGGCGTCAGCCCCATGGATTTTTGGGCATTATTTTCGGCCAGCCTGCTGTTAATCGGCGTGGCGGGGCTGGCCTGCTGGCTGCCGGCGCGGCGCAGCGCACGCATTGATCCTTGGCAGACGCTGCACTATGAATGATCGGAGCGGCGCAGCCAGGAACGCAGTATGAATATTCAGCCCGATGGCTCAGATTTTTTGGGCCAGGTGATCGCCCACCCGCAGGGCGTTGGCGATGATGGTCAAGGCCGGGTTCACGGCGGCGATGGAAACGAAGCAGGCGCCATCCACCACATAGAGATTGTCGAGTTCATGCGCCTTGCAGTTGGCATCAAGCACCGAGGCTTGCGGATCGCGGCCCATGCGCGCCGTGCCGGCCTGGTGCGCGGTGCCGCCGATGGGAATGCGCTTGCCCAGATAAAGCGAGCGCGGCATGAGATGGTCCTCGAGCCCGATGTCATGCAGGAGCTTTTTCAGCTCGGCG
>JAKAZV010000105.1 GCA_021826505.1 Acidobacteriota bacterium
GATCATTTCGACCGCCATGGCCAGCGCGCTGGCGCGCGAACTCGTGGACGATCCTGAAGCGCTTTCGCTCGCCGGTCCCGGCCTGCGCAGCATGCTGCGCCTGGCCGGCAGCCCATATTCGCTCTGGCGCGATATCGCTCTGACCAATCAGGAATCCATCGCGGGCGCTCTTTCCAGCTTCGAGCAGGAAATCGAGCATCTGCGCGGTCAGCTTTCCACCCGCGAGCTTGAGCGCGCCTTCAATGCCGCGGGGGAAATTTACCAGCGGAGCCGGCATGAATAAAGTCGTTGCGAATGCCGACGCCGCCATCGCCGGTATCTTTCCCGGCGCCACCGTGATGATCGGCGGCTTCGGCCTCTGCGGCAACCCGGAAAACCTGCTCCGCGCCCTTTGCCGGCGGGGCGTCAAAGACCTCACCGTCATCAGCAACAACGCCGGCATTGACGGCCAGGGCATCGGCTGGCTGCTCGACGCCGGCCAGATCCGCAAAATGATCGCCAGCTACGTGGGCGAAAACAAAACCTTCGAGCGCCTGGCCCGCACCGGCGAGCTGGAAACGGAATTAATCCCGCAGGGCACGCTCGCCGAGCGCATCCGCGCCGCCGGCGCCGGCATTCCGGCCTTTTATACCCCCACCGGCGTGGGCACCCTCGCCGCCCAGGGCAGGGAAATCCGCGAATTCAACGGCCGCGCCTATGTGCTTGAAACCGCGCTGCCCGCCGATTTCGCCCTGATCAAAGCCTGGCGCGGCGATCGCTGGGGCAATTTGACTTATCGTAAAACCGCGCGCAACTTCAACCCGGTCATGGCTCCGGCGGCCCGCGTCACCATCGCCGAGGTGGAAGAAATTGTCGAGCTGGGCGCGCTCGACCCCGGCGCCATCATCACTCCCGGCATCTATGTCCGGCATTTGCTGCGCGGCGAAGCCTATCAGAAGCCCATCGAGCGCCGCACCCTGCGCGGTGGCCCGGAGTCCCAGCCATGAGTCAGCAAGATCTGGACAAGCGCCACGCCATCGCCCGCCGCGCCGCCCGCGAGTTGCGCGACGGGGATTATGTCAATCTTGGCATCGGCCTGCCCACGCTGGTGGCCAGTTATGTGCCCGCGGGCATCGAAGTGGTGCTGCAGTCGGAAAACGGCATGCTGGGCATCGGCCCCTATCCCTGGCCCGGCGAGGAAGACCCCGACCTGATCAACGCCGGCAAGGAGACGGTGACGGAAATTCCCGGCACGGCTTATTTTTCCAGCGCCGATTCCTTTGCCATGATTCGCGGCGGCCACATGGACGTGGCCATTCTCGGCGCCATGGAGGTGGACGAGCAGGGCAATCTGGCCAACTGGATGATTCCCGGCAAGCTGGTCAAAGGCATGGGCGGCGCGATGGATTTGGTCGCCGGCGCCCGCCGCGTCATCATCGCCATGGAACACACCGGCCGCAGCGGCGAACCGAAAATCCGCTCCCGCTGCCAGTTGCCGCTCACCGGCGTTCGGGTTGTGCACACCATCATCACGGAACTGGCGGTGCTGGAGGTAACTCCACGCGGCCTGCAGTTGCGCGAGTTGGCGCCCGGCGTCAGCTTCGATGTTCTCCAAAGCCAGACCGAAGCCCGCATTCTTGCGTCAAGTTAGTCTCACGACCCACTCAGTACTGTGGTTTCACCGGTACGCTTATCTCTTCGTCCTCATCAGTGCTGTGGTTTCACCGGCATCGGCAGCATCTGAATCTTGTGCTGCACTACAAATCGCTGGTAATGCGTATAGCGCACCTTTTCCCGCACCAGCACCGCGCCCTGGGGAAAATTCAGCCAGTCGCGGCCGTAAGTATAGGCCGGAAACCAGTAGCGATGGTCGAGCCTTTGGAACCAGGTGGTAAAGTGCTCAAATAAATGCCGTCCCGCCCGCCCGTGCTTATAGGTCAGCACATTGGGCACCGGATACCCCGACAGCTTCACCACCCCCAGCGTGCGCGGGTCAAGCCACACCTCGCCATGAAAATAGCGCTGTCCCGGCCAGGTCTGCAGCGGAGAAATCCGGAACTCCTGCGTGGCGATCCGGCCCTGCCAGCGCCCGTTTCCGTCCCGCAGCCGGATCGTCGCCGTTCCGATATACCGGCAGAAATAGCCCTCGAGCTTGGTTGGCGTCAGCACCAGCGGCAGAATCTGCCGCAGATCGCTCATATTGCGCCGGTGCAGAATCAGGAATTTCAGCGTATCGAAGGGGCCGGAAATATAGCGCTTATAGCGCTGGCCGCCGGGGGTAAAGGTTAAATCCACCACCTCCCGGTAAAACCCTCCCGGCTGATGCTGCTGGTTTGAGACTTCAAAAAAGCTGAAATGACGGTGATAGGTATAGTTCCCGCGGGCGCGCAAAAAACGCAATTCGTTTTGCGCCGCCGCCCGCAGCAGTTTTTGCTGCGGCCCCGGCGCCGAGATGATCTGCCCTCCCAGCCCCAGCGCCAGCCCGCCCCAGATCAGACCCGCTCGCCACGCCATACCCCTATTATGCCCGCCATTACGGGTTACGCTTCGCTGCTTCATCCGCAAGCCTTATCAGCATTTCCAGCTCCAGTTCTTCCGCCCGCGCCTGCGGCGTCAGGCAGCATTCCCGCCAGACTCGGTCCAATGCCGCCGCCGGATAATAGGGCTTCAAATTATTGCGCAGGCTTTTGCGTTTGTGGGCAAAGGCGTGCCGCAAAAACTCCATCATCGCCGCCCCATCCGCGTCCGGGCTGGCCGCGCGCGTTTTCCAGCGCAGGCGCAGCAGCGAGGAAGTGACCTTGGGCGCGGGGTGAAACGCTCCCGGCGGCAGATCGAAAAGCCATTCCGCCGTGGCGCGCAGCCCGATGATGCAGGTCAGGTATCCGTATTCTTTTCCGCCCGGCCGGGCCAAGATGCGATCCGCCACTTCCCGTTGCATCATCAGCACCGCCTCGCCCAGCTCGCCCGCCGCATCGCACAGCCGCCGCAGGATAGGGCTGGTGATGTAATAGGGCAGGTTGCCGAAGACCTTGCGCCACGCGATCACATCCTGAGGTCCTGCGGGAGCGCCTGATTCCGCGCCGGCTTCCATGGCCTGGAACGCGGCGATCAGATCCGTCTGTAAAATGTCCTGTTCAACCACGCGGACCCGCGGGTTGTCCTGGAACCGTACCCGCAGGCGCGCCGCCAGCTCGCGGTCCACTTCCACGATGGTCAGCCGCGCTGCCTGTTCCGCGATGCGCTGGCTCAGCTCGCCTTGGCCTCCGCCGATTTCCAGCACGCAATCCCGGGGCCCGGCCGCAAGCGCCGCCAGCACTCGCTCCCGCCAGCCCGGCGATGCCAGAAAATTTTGTCCCAACCGCGAGGGCATCCGCTTAGATTACCCTGAGTCCGGAGGGCGCACAGGCTTGCTTAATTATGGAATCTGGTAAGCCGGTATCGAGTGGGAAGGCCGGAGTGCGTGCCAGGCCTCGGCTCTTGGCCATAAAAAAGACGCCGAAGCGAAGGGAGAAGTGAGCAGAGCAAGGCGTGAGGAGCGAGGCAACCGGAATGTACATGGAAGTACATGAGGATTGCCGAGCGGCTCACAACGCCGCTATGCGACGCTTATCCCTTCGCCCGTTGCTCTGCCGTATCCTTGTTCCATGTCCACTGTTCCGCTGCCGCTGGCCATTCTGATTCCCGCCCGCAACGAAGCGGCGCGTCTGGCCGCGGTGTTGGAATCGGTTTTACCCGAGCCGGCGGCCGAAATCTGGGTCATCAACGACGATTCCCAGGACGCCACGCCCGAGCTGGCGCGGCGGTTTCAGGCCCGCGACGCCCGCGTGCGCCTGCTCACGCTGACCGGCACAGACCCGGACTGGACGGGCAAGAACCGCGCCCTGCGCGCCGGCGCGCTGGCCACGACTCAGCCCTGGCTTTTGCTGCTCGATGCCGATGTCACCTTGCTGCCCGGCTGTCTGGCCACCGTCTGGCGCCGCCTGGGCGCCGGTCTGCCCGCGCCGCGGCTCGAAGCATTGTCTTTATCTCCCGAGCAGGTGCTCGGAGGCTGGGCCGAGCGCCTGTTCCAGCCCGCCATTTTCGCCGAACTCGAACTTGCCTTTCCGATTGCCCGCGTCAACCATCCCGATGTTCCCTGCGCCGCCGCCAACGGGCAGTTCATCTGCATACGCCGCGAGCTTTATCTGGACATCGGCACGGCCCAGTCGGCCTGGCGCAGGCAAGTGCTGGAAGATGTGGCGCTCGCCGTCTGGCTCAAGCAAACCCACCGCCGTTATGCCTTTTACAGCGGCCAGGGTCTGGCCCGCGCCCGCATGTACACGGGCCTCGGCAGTCTCTGGCGCGGCTGGCGCAAAAATCTCTACTGGCTGCTGCCCGCCCGCCGCATGCTCCTCGCCGCCGTTGCCGGCCTGCTCGGCCTGGCGGCTCTGGGCTTGCTGGCGTCAAAACATATGGATCTGGCGCTGGCCGGCGGCGCGGCCGCGGCCGCGCTTTGGCTGTTTTTGATTTCGGCCTGGCCGCGCGTCTCTGGCGCGGATCACGTGCTCACTGCAACGGCGCCCGCCGCGCCGCCGCGTGTTGCCCGCGGTCTGGGACTCCTGCTCCTGCCCTGGCTCTATTTCGCCTCCGCCTGGCAGGTGCGCGTGCGCCGGCGGGTTGCCTGGAAGGGCCGGACATTGCCCGTGACCGCCCCGCTGGCAGGAAAATGGGAGAATATGGGTATGGAGCAGCTCTCAGGTGAGTAAGTCAGCCGCGCCGGAAAAAATCGAAACTCCCTCCGCCGCTCCGTCTGCGGAGCTGGCCGCCGCGGCCGGCCCCGACGTTCTGGTGCGCGAGCTTTTATTGCGCCTGGGGGAAGATCCCGAACGCGAAGGCCTGCGGCGCACTCCCGAACGGGTGGCCAAAGCCCTCGCCTACCTGACCAGCGGCTATCAGGCCGATCTGGCCCGGCTCCTGCACGGAGCCCTGTTTGCGGTTGCCTATGATGAAATGGTGATTGTCCGCGATATCGAGGTCTTCAGCCTTTGCGAGCATCATCTGCTGCCGTTTTACGGGCATTGTCACGTGGCCTACATCCCCAACGGCAAGGTCATCGGCCTGAGTAAAATTCCCCGCATCGTGGACATGTTTGCCCGCCGCCTGCAGGTCCAGGAGCGGCTGACGACCCAGATTGCCGAAACGCTTCGCGAGCTGGTGCATCCGCAGGGCGTGGGCGTGGTGATTGAAGCCCGCCATCTCTGCATGCGCATGCGCGGCGTGGAAAAGCAGCACTCCGATGCCGTGACTTCGGCCATGCTGGGATCTTTCCGCAAGCAGGAAACCCGCAACGAGTTTCTGTCGCTGCTGCACAAGCGCTCCGCCTGAGTTTGTGGGGGCAATGAAATTATTTTCCATATCCCTTTTCTGCATGCTTTTCCTGACCGTCCTGGGGGCGCAGAAAGCATCATTTCATATAACTTCGCGCCTGGTGCAGGTTCCGGTGGTTGTCTTCAATGGCCAGGGCAAATTCGTCCCCGGGCTCACCGCCAATGATTTCCGGCTGCGTCTCAACGGCAAGCTCTGGCCCATCGCCAATCTGGATTTGATTCATACAAATCATCGGGGCGCGCACGCCAGCATCACCGAACAATGGCGGCAATGGCGGAAAGGCGAATTCAATAATCAGCTTCAGGAGAGCCCGCACAACCGGATCGTCTTTCTCTTTGACATGATCCATATCCCGAAAATGGCGCGGGCACAACTGCAGCGGCAAATCACCCGGATCCTGCATCAGCCCGTTCCCGGCGATGAAGATATTGAGATTCTGGAAGAAAATCCGGGTCTGATCGAGGTCCAGCCCTTTACCCGCAACCGCGCTTTATTGCAAAATGCGGTCAATCAGATTGGAAATTATCACACCCCGCATACGATTGCATCAGTTTACCGCGATCTGGGAGGGCTTTATGGCGGCCTGATAGGCGGCGATGCCGTGCCACTGCAATATCCGACTCGGGCCATATCGCCCGAACCCTCTAACCGCGTATATTCTAGCAGCGTCACCGCATTTTCACAGTTGATCGGCACGATTGTATCCAGGCAGCAATACTATGGCACCGTGGACACGCTGAACATGATTGCGCGGCTTTTGGGCAATATTCCCGGGCATAAGGAAATTCTCTGGTTCACGAATGACACCAACTATACCGCGCCTGGCAACCCAAATCTGTTATTGAGCGGGAAACGCCTGCGGTTATTAACCCGTAATCTGAACAGCGCCAACATATCATTATTTCCCATAGATCCGGATGGCCTGTCCACTTTTAGCGCTGGTGCTGGCGCTGGTTATCTCGATAACCCCAGCATAGTCGAAAGCACCCAGGGCATAGATCCGGATATGCTCATGACCCATGACCTAGCCAGCCAGGGCGCGGCCACCTTTGCGGCGCGCACCGGCGGCCGCGCCTATTCCGATTTCAATTCCATGGCCAAAATTCTTGTCAACGCCCAGCGCTACTGGAATTCCGGATATGTATTGTATTTTCGGCCGCCATCCGTGAAGTCGGGCAAAAACCAATATTTCAACCTGCAAGTTCAGGTTTTACATTCCGGAGTTCATGCCATTTACCGCAAGGGCTTTTATCTGCGCGGCCAGGCCTACCGGCCCCGGGTGCTCAATCATCAGGCGCTGCAAAAAATCGCGACCGCGCCGATGGATTGGCATGGCTTGCCGCTCAGCCTCCAGCTTACGGGCATGGGGCCGGCCATCAGGCCCCAATGGAAACCGGCCTATAAAAATGAAAAAATCCGCCGCGCCGCTTTTCAACTGCGCCTGCCCATGCGGCGTTTGCTGCATCGGCTGCCGGACGGCCATTTCAGCTTTGATTTCACGGTGCAAATCATTACGATTAATATCCAGACCGGCGCCGTGGAAACCCTGTCGCCCGATCATTTCCATCAGATGCTGGATCGTGCCCAGGCCGCCGGCCTGCGGGGCCAGACCCAGTATTTCCGCTCGGATTTTATCCTGGATAATGGATTCTTTTATATTGGCCGAGTCATATTGCGCGACAACTATAGCCGTCAGATTGGCTCCGTAACCCTGCCCTTAAACGCGCTGATGATCCAAAAGCCGCATTAGGCTCCGCGTCGCTTCACTGCTTTACGGTTTCGCTGTGCTGCTTCTCCGCCTCTATGCTTTTTCCCATCCCCCAGCTCAGTCCCTCCCGGCCGGCCATGGCCAGGCCAAACGGCGCGATGGCATAAAACGATACCAGCCAGATCAGCAGCGCCGCGCTGGCCGAATCCACTGCCGGGGCATGAAAAATGCGGTTCAGCACCAGCAGGGTCACAATCTGCATGCCTCCGCCCACCGCCGGCAGTTGCAGCAGCGAGCCGGCGCTGGTAAAGCCCATCAGCAGAATGGCCTGGGCAAAGCTGAAATGCGGCAGCATATTCGGATAGGCCAGCACCATCCATTGCAGCGATAAGGTGATGGCCAGCCACAGGATCAGGCTCAGCAGCACCACCCAGGCCAGCCGGGGCAGGGAATGGAAGCCAATCAGCCCGGCATCCAGCTCTTGCACCCATTGCGCCAGCAGCCGGCGCAATTTTCCCGCCGGCTTGCCGCCTGGCCGCGCTCCCACCAGCCGTGGTCCGATTCTCCGCAGCAGCGCCAGGCCGGCGAATACGATCGCCAGCAGCACGATCAGCCCCAGGCCGGCGCGATGTATGGCGGTGGCGTAGCCATCCTTGCGGGTTAAATTCTCAATGCCGGGGCTCAGCGCCAGCGTCAGCCCGAACAGCAGCCCCACCGTGCCCATATCGAGCGTTCGCTCCATCACCCACACGCCCAACTGCGGCGAAATTCCGCCCCGCTGCCTGCGGCCTATGTAATAAGGGCGTATCAGCTCGCCCGGCCGGCCCATGATGGCCATGCCGGTAAAGCCAATGCAGGTGCCGCGCAGAATGGGCCAGAAGTCTCCCGTCGGCGACATCAGCAACTGCCAGCGCCAGGTGCGCAGCACATAGCTGAAATATGTCAGCCCCAGCGCCAGCAGCAGCGGGGCTGGGCGCAGCCGCCGGGTGGTGCGCCAGACCTGGCTCCAGTGAAAATTCCGCCACTCGATGCTATGGCCGAGAAAGTGCCAGGCCAGCAGGGTGCCGGCGATCAGTATGAGCGTGACCCAAAGATTGCGCCGGCTCAGCATAGGCATTCCCGCAGTATGTCTGTCTCAAAAGGCATGCAATCCACAGGTCCTGGAACTCCGTCGTTCAATGATGCTGAGCGTAATCCACGGGCGCCTGCCGCGGCGGCCTCCGTTCATTATATGGCCCGTCTCAGCGGACCTTGGTCGAAGTTTTGGCCGCCCACTTGTTCTGCTGCCGTGCTGCTGTCATGCCTTTTATGACTATAATGACCATAATGAATTCGAATCCACCAAAGAAAGCCATGAGCAGGCGAACATGGACGATCGCCGAAGCCAAAGAAAAGTTCAGCGAAGTTGTTGAAAAGGCGCGGAGTCAAGGCCCGCAGTCCATTACCAGGCATGGGCACACCGCTGTCATGGTTGTGTCCGCAAAGGTATGGGATGGCAAATCGTATCGTCATGGCAATCTGGCGGAATTTTTTGCCGCATCTCCACTCCCGGGTTCAGGCTTGAAAGTGCGGTCCAGGCGAGATGGTCTTCGCAAATTAGAGTTGTAATGAGACGGCGCACCGGCTGAGTCGCTGGCGAAGCCATGCGAAATCGTAGGCCGAGGGATGGGGCTCCTGCCAGATTCCGTCCAGTGCCAGTCGAGTAATTTTGGGCCATGTTTTTGCTGCCGAGGCCGGGCACTGAAATGGCGAAGCACAAAAAGTGGCCCCGCCACTGGATTTTGAGTGAATTTCCTGCTCGATACGAATATC
>JAKAZV010000106.1 GCA_021826505.1 Acidobacteriota bacterium
GGGAATTCTCGCCGCGCATTTTGGCTGGCCCGGCTTCTGGTCCATGATCAATCCAGCCGTAGGGGCCCGGAATTACCATGCACTGGCATATTCGTTTTTTTCACGCCGGGATAATCCCTTCCTCATTCCCGGCATGCGGCCGGGATATTATCTGGGCACTCCGCTTATGGCCTGGATGATCGGGCTCCTGCTTCTGGGCGCGCTGACGGCAATCGAATTATTGAAAATTAAAAATATTCCGGACCGGCTCATGACCGGCTTGAGCTGCTTTCTCGCATCCCTCATTTTCATCTTCGCGTTTTACGGGCCTGCCCCTCCCTATTACTATTACGCCTCATTTCCCGCGATCGGCCTGGCTGCCGGCGCCGGAGCGATGGAAATGGCTGCTTTATCCCGCAGCCGCACTGATGCTGCTGGGCAATTACAGCGCGCTGCGAAGCGATCTGGGCTTATGGCGGCACGAGCACCGGTACTCCGCAACAGCCGGATTATGGGCCCGGCCCGCGATTGCAACTGAATGGCAAACCCAATGGGCAGCGCGAACACGGCAGCACATTCCATTCATCGGTGAAAGTTCGCCCAGAGTAATTTTTCCATCCCTGGGCAAACCCTGGCATGGTTATTTAGTTCCGGGAGAAGCCACAGCGCGAGAAAGAACATTGCTCACCGAACGCTTGAACACGCATGCCTGCAGCGCCATCTCGCCAAACTGGCTCCTGGAGCATCCGCCCACTGCCCTGACCGCATTGCGCGCCACCATGCCCGTGCTGACGGGCCGGCTTTATGATCTCTATTGCCGCAAAAATTTCAGCCACTATTGAGCCTGCCGCGGCCATGTACAACAGCCGCAGGAGCAAGAAATTCCAATACGAAGATGATGCCGAACAGGAGTCCGGGACGCGCACAGCATGGTTTCCAATGATCGCTCATGAGCCAGGCGGGAGAGCGGACGAAGACGTTCGATGAAAGCCAGACCAGACGGACCATTCAGGGCGTGGCTGAGCGGGCAGCCGGAAGACCGGCAATCGCCGTGGAAGGGCGAGTTTGCCCGGCCGCGGATGCTGCTGCGGGCGATGAAGCCGGAGGAAGTGCGGCCGCTGATCCGCGAAGCCGAGGCGCAGGCGCGGAGCGGGCGCTGGGTGATGATGGTGCTGGGTTATGAGGCGGCGCCGGCGTTGGATGCTGCCTTCGCGGCGAGGCGTCGTCGGCGAGGGATGCCGCTGGGCTGGGCGGCGGTTTTTGACGGCCCGCGGAAGAGTTCAAATCCCCGGAACGCGCGCGCCGAGACGATGGCGGAGCCGCGCTGGCGGCCGGAGATGAATTACCGGGAGTATGCCGCGGCGGTGGAGAAAATTCAGGAATATATCCGCGCGGGCGACATTTATCAGGCCAATTTCACCTTTCCCCTGCGGGCGCGGTTCCAGGGCGACGCGCGGGCGTGGTTTGAAAAGCTGGCGCGAAGACAGCCGCGGGGATTTCATGCCTATATCGAGGCCGATGAGTGGCGGTTTTTGTCATTTTCGCCGGAGTTGTTTTTTGAGCGGCGGGGCGGATGGCTGCGGACACGGCCGATGAAAGGGACGGCGGCGCGGGGGCGCTGGGCGGAGGAAGATATGGCCCAGGCGGAACGGCTGCGCGGCTCGGCCAAAGAGCAGGCCGAGAACCTGATGATCACCGATCTGCTACGCAACGACATGGGACGAGTGGCGCGAGCGGGAACGGTGCGGACGGGTCCGCTGTTCGCGGTGGAACAACATCCGACGCTGTGGCAGATGACCTCGGGCATCGAGGCGCGGCTGAGGCCGGAAACCACGCTGGAGGATTGCCTGGCGGCGCTGTTTCCCTGCGGCTCGGTGACCGGCGCGCCGAAAATACGCGCCCTGCAGATTCTGCGGGAGCGGGAACGCGGACCGCGCGGGCTGTACACGGGCGCGATCGGGATCGTGCGCCCGGGCGGGGACTGCGCTTTCAGCGTGGCCATCCGCACGATTGAGCTGCATGCCGGGACGGGAGGGGCCATTTACGGCGTGGGCAGCGGGATTACCCATGATGCCGAGGCGGCCAGCGAATACCGGGAATGCCTGCTGAAAGCCGAAGTGCTGCGAAGCGCGAGCGCGGCGGCGGACTTTCATTTATTTGAAACGATGCGGCTGAGGCGGGGAAAGGTCCTTTTATGGCCGGAACACCGCGCGCGCCTGCGGGCCTCGGCCCGGTATTTTGGCTGGGCGTGGCCGGCGGCGAAGGTGGATGCCGCGATGGCTCAACTGCGGCGAAGATACCGGCGGGGAGATTGGCGAGTGCGGCTGGAATTGCACCCGGAGGGCCAGGCAACGGCTACGGCGCAAGCCATGACGGATGAGCCGAGGCGAATCTGGAAAGTGGCGTGGGACACGGAGCCGGTGGATGCGAACGAGCCCGGGCTGTTTCATAAAACCTCGCGGCGCGAGCGCTATGAGCGGGCGCGCGCGCGCCGGCCCGGCCATGACGACGTGCTGCTATGGAATGAACGGGGCGAAGCGACGGAATCCACCCTCGCCAACCTGGTGGCGGAGTTCGAGGATGGGCGGGTTACCCCTCCGCTCGAATGCGGATTGCTGCCGGGGACGCTGCGGGCGCGGCTGCTGGCCCAGGGACGGATCCGGGAGCGGGTGCTGCGCAAGACGGAGCTGGAGCGCGCGAGGAAACTGTATTTGATCAATTCAGTGCGGGGATGGATCGAAGCAGAGATAAAAGAATGAAGACCCGGCCGTAAACGCTAGAAGCCGCGGTCGAATTCGGCGTCACGGGCGGCGGCGCCGGGGCTGACGCCGGCGCTGGAAATGCCCTGGGCCCGCAGCTTGAATTCATCGCGATTGCTGGCGCCGTCGAGCGCGGTTTCATAGTCAATCAGCTTGCGCTGCCACAGATCGTACAGCGACTGGTCGAAGGTCTGCATGCCGTACTGGCTGCCGCCCTTGGAAATGGCCTCGCGGATGAGCGGGGTGCGCTCGGGAATCACAATGCAGTCGCGGACGTAGGAGGTGGAAACCAGGACCTCGACGGCGGGCACGCGGCCGGGCTGATCGCAGCGGCGCATGAGGCGCTGCGAGACGACCGCCCTGAGCACGGAAGCGAGCTGCATCCGCACCTGCGGCTGCTGCTGGATGGAAAAAACCGAGATGATGCGCTGGATGGTTTCGGCGGCATCGAGGGTATGCAGGGTGGAAAGCACGAGATGGCCGGTTTCGGCGGCGGTGAGGGCGGTCTCGATGGTTTCGTGGTCGCGCATTTCGCCGACCAGGATGACGTCCGGATCCTGACGGAGAGCGGCGCGCAGGGCGACGGCGAAGCCGGCGGTGTCGGAGGCGACCTCGCGCTGGTTGACCACCGCCTTCTGATCCTGATGCATGAACTCGATGGGATCTTCGATGGTGAGAATATGCTCGGCGCGGGTCGCGTTGATGCGATCCACCATGGCGGCGAGGGTGGTGGACTTGCCGGAGCCGGTGGTGCCGGTGACGAGAACCAGGCCGCGCTGCTCTTCGCAGATGCGCTCAATGACGGGCGGAAGATCGAGTTCGGAGAGCGGCTTGACGCGGCCGGGAACGACGCGCAGGACCATGCCGATGGAGCCGCGCTGGCGGTAAATATTGATGCGGAAACGGCCCACGCCCTCGAGGGTGCGGGCGAAGTCGGCCTCATTGGTGGCCTCGAACTGAATGCGCTGGCGCTCATGCATGAGGTCAAAGGCCATGTCGCGCGCCTGGGAGGCGGTCAAGGGCGCGGCATTTTCCAGCGGAGTGAGCCTGCCGGCAATGCGCAGATGGGGCGCCGCGCCGGCCTTGAGATGCAGATCGGAGGCGCCGAGTTCGATGGCGGAGCGGAGGATGTCGGAAATCTGCATAGAAAACGCCAAGCAAGCGGCAGAGCCGCCTTGAGGCTCCATTAAAATCAACGCGGTTCCGGTCCAGCTTACCGGCTGGAGCGGAAGAGCGTCCAGCGATGGCTGGGCATGCTTTTCAAGTACGGCTTGAGGTCATCATATTGCGGATGCGCCTTGAAGAAGGCGGGCGCGTTGAAGCCGATGCCGCAGGGATGGCCCATGGCGGCGTAGAACGCCATCTGGTTGACCAGGCGGGTATCGGTCACCTTGGCCGAGACGGTGCCGCCGGGGTGGTACGGGCCCCAACCCCAGACCTTGACGCCGCGCGGCGACAGATCCACGTGGCCGCAAAGGGTGCGCTCGTCGGGGTCAATTTTGTGCTGCCAGGTATCGTAGTGGTCGGACTCCATTTTTTCGGCGATGGCAACGTCAATTTTGCCCTTATATTGCCGCCGCAACTGGCGCCAGCGGACGTGGCGGGCGTTGGGGCTGCTGGATAGATCGTGGATGTTATAGCCCGGACACTCGTATTTCAAGACCTTAGGATCGGAGGGAAAGTTCGAACCCACCAGCATGCCGTTTTTCGACTTCCAGACCTCATGGTATTTCAAGCCCAGCTCAAGGCGCGCGATCTGATTGGTTTTGGCATCGCCGATGAGCCAGTCGTTGGCGTAACCGCCATTGTTGCCGTGGAGCATGATGCGAATGTAGCTGTCAATCGAATTGGCGTACTGCAGGGCCTTGCGCGAGCGTATGAACTCGGGAATGCCGTTGGGATTCCAGCCGACGAAGGAGGAGATGGTGGTTTCGGTGACCATGAGGCCGGCCGAGTTTTCGCCGAAGTCGTCGTCGCTGGTGATGACGCCGGGAAAGCCGTCCATTAAAATGTGATAGCCGCGGCGGGGATGGATGTCGAAGATAATGTTCCAGTTTTCGCCGGGGTAATAGCCCGTCCAGGTATTGTGGCCCATTACGATTTTGCCGTCTTTGGTGTAGCTGCCGGTGGCGATAAAGGCGCTGCAGTTGCCGATGGCAGGGAGGCCGGCATCTTTTATATGGTGGTGCTGGTTATACCAGGGCACGAAATAATCGGGCAATTCTTCAAAGCCGTTGAGGATGATGACGTCAATGGTGTCCCACTGCCTGTAGCCGCGGGCATGGAGGCCCTGGGCGATGCCGCGCAGCTCCCGCATATACTGCGGCTCAATGTGCGGCAGCCACATGACGCGCACCGCATGGCGATAAAACGCCCAGCTTTTATGGGTGGACCGGGGCCAGGTGGCCTTGAAGTCGGTGAGCATGCGGTTGATCTCGGGCGCCAGCCAATAGCCGTGCTGAAAGCCGAGGTCCGAGGGCGAGCCCGCAAGGCGGACGTAGATCCAGCCATGGCGCATGGGGCGGCGGAACGAGCCGGCCAGGCGGGGATCGCGGGGCGGCGGCGCCTTGGTTTTCGCGGACGGCGCCCAGCCGCTGGAGACAAGAGTCAGGGCCAGAAGAATGAATCCGAGAAAGCTGGTTTTGTAAAGACGCATACGGTATTTCCCCCGCTAAAGCGGCACAGCCGCCTTTTTTTAAGGCGAAACCCTTTCGCAACGGCCCGCGAACTCGCATTTGCACTGCAATACGACTCGGCCGTGAACGCTGTATGACAGTGTAGCAAGACCGCAACGGCGAAGCCGCCACGCAGCGAGGCTACAAGATTACACAAAAGCTTCACGAGACGGAAGTTCCGGCCCTACAATTTTGAAAGAGGAGAGATTCCATGGCCAACCTGTATGGCGCGCACATTACCTGGTGCGGACATGCCGCATTCCGGATTCAGCACGGAACGCATGGATTTTATATTGACCCCTTTCTGCAGGGCAACCCGAAATGCCCGGCAGCGGAGAAAACACCCCATGCGGCCGAGGCCGTGTTTCTGACCCATGGCCATATGGACCATGCGGCGGACGCGGCGGCTGTCATCAAGAAAAATCCCCAGGCCAAGGCGGTGTGCATGGTGGAACTCGAGCCGTGGCTGACCCGGCAGGGCGTGCCGGAAGACCGGGTGATCGCCATGAATTTCGGCGGCACGGTGGAAGCCGCGGGCGTGAAGGCCACCATGGTGCCCGCCGTGCATACGAGCAGCGTGCAGGAAAACGGGCAAACCCTCTATGCCGGCGAGCCGGCGGGGTATGTGTTCGTTTTTCCCGGCGGACTCCGGCTCTATCACGCCGGCGACACGGCGGTGTTCGGCGACATGAAACTGATCGGCGAACTGCACCGGCCGGAAATCGCCATGCTGCCCATCGGCGGCCATTACACCATGGGCCCGCGCGAAGCGGCACATGCCTGCAAACTGCTGGGGGTGCAGGCCGTGATTCCCATGCATTACGGCACGTTTCCCGTGCTGAACGGCACGCCGGCGGAGCTGCGGCAGCATCTGGCGGGCGCGGCCGAGGTGCTGGAGCTGGAGCCGGGCAAGACAATATAAAGCGGCGCAGCCGCTTTTCTTTGGCAAAAAAACAGCGGCCGCGCGCCCCTGGCGGCCGCGCATTCAAAACGAAGAAAAAACGAGAACCCGCGACATGGCTCGATTTGATGCTCCCTCGCATACGCTGCGCAACAGCATAGTGACTCTGGTTTTTATCGGGCTGCTGGCCATCGGCTGGGCCTGGCTGCGCGGCGGCACGCCGCGGATTCGCGGCGCCTGGCCCTCGGCGCTGGGGCTGCATGCGACGCTGCGCTTTCACATTGCGGACGGCATGGGCGTGCGGCGGGTAACCGCCGTGTATCTGCAGCAGGGCAAGAAATTGCCGGTCGCCGATTTGCGGCTGCGCAAAACGCGGCGCTGGTGGCTGGCGCCGCGGCAGCAGACGGTGGCGGTCGCCATGGCGGCGGGACGGGCGGATGTGCATGGGCTGGAGGATGGTCCGGCACAGCTCGTGATCCGCGCCGAGGCCGACAACCTGCGCGGCACCACGGCGCGGCTGCGGCTGCCGATCGTGATCCGCTCCCTGCCGCCGCGGCTGCGGGCGCTGACCTATCAACAATATGTGGTTGAGGGCGGCTGCGAGATGCTGGTCTATCGCCAGTCGGCCGGGGTGGTGCGCTCGGGAGTCGAGATGGGCGGCCAGTTTTTTGCCGGGCATCCCCTGCCGGGAGCGCGGCCGGGAACCTGGTTCTGCCTGTTCAGCGATCCCTGGAACGACACCGGCAAAACTCCGCCGGTGCTGACCGCGACCGATGACGCGGGCAACACCACCACGATCCATTTCCCGGCCGCAGTGTTTCCGCGCAAGTTTCGCCAGCGGCCGCCGTTTAACCTGACCCATGCCATGCTGGCGCAACTGGTGCCTCCGATTCTGGCGCATGAGCCGGGGCTGACGCCGGCCGGAAGCCTGGCCGCGGATTTTACCCTGATTGACACCAAGCTGGCGGCCAAACAGCAGAAATTTCTGGCCGCGCTGAGCCAGCGGAGCCAGCCGAAATTTTTCTGGCATGGCGCCTTTATGCCGCTGCCGCACGCGGCGGTCGAAGCCCGCTTCGGCGATTACCGCGCGTTTATGTATCACGGGCAAGTGCTGGACCACGAGACCCACCTGGGCGTGGACATGGCCTCGGTGAGAAATACGCCCGTGCCGGCGGGCAATGCCGGGCGCGTGCTGTGGGCCGGATACTTCGGCATTTACGGCAATGCCGTCATTCTGGATCATGGCTTCGGGCTGATGTCGCTTTACGGACACATGAAGAATTTTTCGGTGCACGTGGGCGAAATGGTGCAGAAGGGACAGATGCTGGGCCATAGCGATTCCACCGGGCTGGCGCTGGGCGACCATGTGCATTACAGCATTCTGGTGGATGGCGTGCAGGTGAACCCCGAGGATTGGTGGGACCCGAGCTGGATTCAGGCGCATATCTGGCATAAGCTAGCCAGATTCGGAAACCGGCAGACCGAGGGGCAGGCGGAAAGAAGCCCGGCAGCGAAGAAGTGAAGCGGCAAAGAATCAAGTTTGGCCCTGGAGCACAGCGAAGATACCGATATGGACTGCGGCGAATTAACCGGGCGCGTGGTCAGACTGACGCCGCTTGAAGCGGGACAGTGGCGGGAGCTATGGCGCGTGGCGGAAGCGGATGGGGATGAGATTTTTCGCTGGTTCCCCTACGCCATGCAGACGGAAGAGGATTTCGCCCGATGGGAAGCCAAGGCGCTGGGCGAAGCCGCGCGGGGCGAATCACGGGTGTTTGTCACCCGGGACGCCGGCGGACGCGCCATCGGCAGCACCCGGTTCATGAATATTGACCGCGCGAACCGCAGGGTCGAGATTGGATCCACCTGGATCGCGACCGCCTGGCAGCGCACGGCCGTCAATAGCGAAGCCAAATATCTGATGCTGCGGCAGGCGTTTGAGGGCTGGAACTGCGCGCGGGTGGAACTGAAGACCGACCGGCTGAACCAGCGCTCGCGCCAGGCGATTTTACGGCTGGGCGCGCGCGAGGAAGGCACGCTGCGGCAGCACATATTGACCCACAGCGGACGCTGGCGCGACACCGTATATTTCAGCATTCTCGATGCGGAATGGCCGGCGGTCAAAGCGCGGCTGGAAGCCCGGGCGAAGGAATAAAGCTTAACGGCCGCAACGACGGGGCACGCGCGAGGAAAGCACTCTGCGTCAACCAGCGAACACCCGATTCAGTTTTTTGGCGGAGGCGCATCGGAGTCGAACCGATCGGACACACAAGGTGCGCCCTGGGAGGCTGCGCGCCGCCTGTGGTCGGTTCAGCTGAAGCCGGGCTGGCGCCCGCTGCCGGATTGAATTGCTGCGTTTGGATTACCTCGGTCATGATGTTTTCTCCTTGCCGAAGCAGACGGCCGCAGAGCCGCCAGCGCGCAGGGGTAGTTCCGGTCTCGCGGTGCCCGCGA
>JAKAZV010000010.1 GCA_021826505.1 Acidobacteriota bacterium
GTGCTAGAAAGGAAAACAGCCTCACGCTGAGACTGCGCCAGATGGCTTGACTTGGCAACATCCACACACCCCTTGAACCAAGAATTTCGGCCCTCTCTCGGCTGTGACCCGCGCTTCATGGCGCTGATCCAAACGAGAGTACATCGCTCAAGATCATATATCAGCTTTCGATGAAGTCAATATAAAAATTGCAAATTTAATTAAAAATATGGGGGCACCATATAATCAAATTCTTTAGTCCCATTATAAACCATTGAAAACAATCAATTTAATAGTAAATTTTGTGACTGTCGTCATATCCAGGCCAAAATTTTTACGACCAGAGTCATAATGAATGTTCTTTTGGCCATGTCCACGCCTCCTTCATCCTCCAAACTACTGGCCGGCGCTATTACGGTCAATTTCTGTCTGCTCGCAGCGGGTTGGCGGAAGGCTGGCGCCGGCCAGACCGCAGCCGTGGTGCGGCCATCTGCTCATACACATTATTTTTCGCGTGAATGGCGGCCGCGCGATGGCGGCCCGCGCGGATTGCATTATATGGGTGCGCAGGTCTGTATAGAGTGCCATCGGTATGAAGCCAGCGAACTGCACACTCCCATGGGCCGGGCCGCAGAATATGCCAATCGCGCGGGTATCCTGCTGCGGCATACTCCGATTCGAGGGAACGTGCATGGCGATGCATATACCCTCCGGTTCAACTCTGCCGGGCAAGCGCAATATCAAATACGACAAGCAAGGCATAAAATGGCCGTCCCATTGCTCTGGGCTTTTGGCTTGGGCAATGCCGGGCAGACGTATATTTATCAAAAAAATAATCTCTTTTATGAAAGCGAGGTCAGCTTCTATAACCGGCTCATGACGCTTGATCTAACCGTAGGGCATCCTGACCGGGAGCATCGAAGCCTGCAGCGGAATCTCGGCATGCGCATGACCCCGGATGAAACCCGGCAATGCTTCGTCTGCCATACCACGGGAACCTATCTGAACGGAAGATTTCGACCCACCAAGACAATGCCCGGAGTCACCTGCGAAGAATGTCATGGCCCCGGCTCCGCGCATGTGGCCGCCATGCGGGCTCTACGTCCGGGCCGCACTCATATATTTAATCCGGCGATATTATCCGCGGGCGGCCAGATGAACTTCTGCGGTTCCTGCCATCGCACGACCCTGATGGTGCTGAATATGCGGATGCATGGCATTGTGGATGTGCGCTTTCAACCCTACCGGCTGGCGCTCAGCCAGTGCTGGAACCCGGCCGACGCGCGCATCGGCTGCCTGGCCTGCCATAATCCCCATCAGCGCGTGGTCACTCAGCCCGCCTGGTATGACAGCAAATGCCTGGCCTGTCATGTGAATCAGGGTCAATCGCCCACAAATTCCAAACCCGGCATGGCTTGTCCCGTGGCGCGCCACAACTGTGTCACGTGCCACATGCCCGAGTTGCGGCTGCCGGGCGCGCATTTCAGATTTGCGGATCATGATATTCGCATCGTGCGGCCAGGCCAGCCCTATCCGGGATAATCCCCCTCATAAAAAACCGGCCGGGAAACTCCCGGCCGGCTGAATATTTTAGGAATGATTGCTGAGGACCGGTTTAGTACGAAGCGCTGACCACGCAGCCGGAGCAGTTGGTGGCTTCATAGGTACCAATGCCTACCACCGCCACGGCGGCGCCAATCACGCCAATCGCCACAGGCAATGATATGGTGCCTGAACTGGCGCTGCCACCACCCGCCATAGGACCTTGAAAACGCATGGCTTTGCCGGCCGCAATGTTATAAGTTTTACGTCCGCTCACAACGCGCACTGCGCCGCGATTAGCCGCCACATACAGCACATCCGCGGTTTGCACGACGGTAAAAACCCCGGGGGTCACCGGCGTAATAATTTCCCGCGCCGCTCGCACCGCTTCCCGGCCCGAAATTTTCAGCATGCCATAGCTGAGCCGGATGGCGTTGGCTTGCAACTGGAACCGGCTGTTGGCGCCGGCCAGTACGGCTGCGCCCGGCAGGGTCAAACGCGCCCCGCCTTGCGCGCTCACCAGAATCGCATCTCCCGGCAATACAGCCGACCCGCTCACCACTGACTGGCCATTCAGACTGACCGTCCCGGCGAGAGGAGTGACCATTGCGGCGGGAGCCGCGGATAAGGGCAGGCATGCCATCCCCCAGGCCAGGAGAGCCGCCATACTCAAACGCATCAAACGCATATCCCGTCTCCTTTGTCGTCGTCCTGATATTTCCCCATGGCTTGAGCAGGACTGCAAGCAATATACCTGATTTCGCGCTAAATGCAAATACAATTTTGGCGCAAAAAAAACCGGCCTGGAATTCCAGGCCGGTTGATATTCATGATGGCAATGAATTAGAACGAAGGGCTGATTGGCGCCGGAACGCAGTTGCTGCACTTGGTTGCCTCGTGCACCACCACGCCGGTGACTACTGCAGCCGCGGCCGCAATGCCCACCACCGCCGCCACCGGCAAGCCCGAACTGCCCGAACCCGCCGCCGCCGGCGCAGTCTGGAAGCGCATGGCTTTTCCGGCCGCGATATTGTAGCTCTTGCTGCCGGCCGTGACGCGAACCGCACCATGATTGGCGGAAACATAGAGCACGCTGCTCAGCCGGGTCACGGTAAAGACACCCGAAACCGCCGCCGGAGCGATGGTTTCCATTCCCGACTGAACCGCCTCGCGGCCCGACACCTTGAGGGTGCCGTAGTTGAGCCGGATGGCATTGGCCGCCAGTTTGAAGCGGCTGTTAGCGCCGGCCAGCACTGCTGTGCCCGGCAGCGTCAGACGGGCGCCCCCCTGGGCGCTGACGCGAATGGCATCGCCCGGCAGAACCGCCGAGCCATTCACGACCGACTGACCATTAAGACTGACAATTCCCGCCAGAGGAGTCACCATCGCCGCGGGTGCCGCGGACAAGGGCAGGCAAACCATCCCCCACGCCAGGAGAGCAGCCAGATTCATTCGCACAAAACTACGCATTCGGTAGTCTCCTTTGTCGTGTCCCGGTGTACTGACCTCTCCAGGACTCACGGTTGTGACAGTAGCATAAACATGCCGCGAAACACAATAGTTTATTTTTATTCCGAACCGCGCATTTTCTGATGCTTATCCCTGGATAAAGCTCTGGATTCCAGTCCATTTTAAGCATATTCCAGACGCACCCAGTCCCGCCCCATCACCACCGATTTCACCCCGGCAGGCAGCTTGATCTGCAGGTTCTGACCCCATTGGGGATGCCGGGGCAGCACATATTCGCGCAAAATCAACTGCAGTAACCAACTGGATACCTGCCGTCCATCCAGCCCCACTTGACTCAACCGCAGCCGTGCCGCGGGCGCCTGGACGCTGATCACCCGTGCGGCGGCGCTGATATGGTGGGGGCCGGCCAGCAATGCCGCGGCTAAAATGGCCCATGTCCCGTGCGCGAGCCGAGGCAAAAGCGAAAAATTCACCTCGGCCTGGCCTTGCACCCAGCCTGGTCGGCAGGTCAGTTGGACTCCGGTAACAGCCGCAGGCAAACGGCGGCGTCCCCATGGCGATGCCAGCCAGGCGTTGACTTCACGCGCCGTCAACCGCACTGGACGATGCGGCCCGGCATGATGTTCATTCCATTGCACTTGAGCCAATTTTCGCGCACAATCCCGGGCCAGGATGGACGTAGCGGTTTGCGCAGGCATCATCATGATTTAGGAATGCTGCTTTTTGCCGCAGATGCCGGCCGGGACAGCGGCGTTCGCACGCCCGCCGGGGTGACCGGCGCATGCGTCAGAGTCAAGGAGCGGCCAGCCGGGCTGATGAAATGCAAACTCCAGCCATTTGTCCGCGACCAGCCGCCCGTGCCGCGCCAGATACCGCGAGGCCATTCCGGGGTGGGCCGCTCATTTTCTGCTCTCGTCAAAATGGGAAGCCATTGCAATTGATGTAATTGAATTCGGCCTGGACTGGCATTGAAAGCCGCCGTGATTAATCGGGTGGGTGGTATTGGCAATAGACTCTGGCCGGATTGCAAGCTCCAATGTGGCAGTTGCGGCGCGCGTATCACCGCCATGCCGCTCATATTCCAGCCCAGAGCAGGATCGCAGCCGCGAAGATCCGCGCGCAGCGGGCCTGACCAGTATCCGGACAGCCCGAATCCTGGCCACAGCGGGCGCAAGGGAAGACTGGCGGCCTGGGCCTGCCATTCACAACCGGAGCGATTCCAGATCCCCGTGCCGGTCAGCACTCCCTGCTGGACAAACACCTGGGCGCTGGTCCAGTTCCAGCGATCGGGCTGCATCTCCACCGTCGCACGAACCCGCAGCCGCGCGTGCCGCCAGTGCAGATCCCCCAGGTTCAAACTGGCGGTAATGCGATGCGGCGAAAATCGAGGCGGTTCAAAGCCGGAACCGCGCAGCCACGACTGCAATCCATGTCGGCGCCGCAATCCCAGCAAACTCGCCCATTGAGTCCAGTCGCCATGCGTGGAGTCAAGCCGCAGTCGCAGCGACCCGTCCGGATTTTTTCTCAGAAAAACACGCCAATTCAATTTTTGCAGCCGGCCCTGCAGGCGCATCCAGGCGGTTTGGGATTGATAGCGAACCTCTGCCTGTTGCAGAGGAATCGGCCGGATTCTGCCTGGCCAGAGCCAATACGCGGAGCGCAGCCGCACTCGCCCGCTCCATTGCGGATGGCGGAAGTTGCGCCAGCCAGCCCGCAGCCAGGCTTGAGCCCGAACGGTGCCCTGTAAGCCGCCGAGCCAGGCCGGTGGCAGCGTTAAAAGCCTCTGCAGGGCTCTCCACTGGCGGCTTGCCATGGCGGATGTCGCAAGATGAATTTGATAAATCCGGGGTGTCAGCCAGGCGCTGATGCGAGCCGAGGCTGGGGCATGGCCGGGCAGAGCGATTTTGACTGCGGTCTGCGGCAGCCGCCAAACCTGAGAGTCTATCTGCCAAGTTACGGCCCGCGCGGCCTGGATTTTCATGTCCGGCGATGACCAGGCGGCATGGTATAAGCGCAAGCTGCTGTTCTTTTGCCAGCGCGGAGCACGGCCTCGCCAATCGAGATCCCCCTCCAGCCAGCCCTGGGGGTGAAAGGACGACAGACCGGATTTGCAGATGGCGGCCAAAGGCAGCATATCCGCCAGCTTCACCTTCCGCAAACGCAAATTCCAGCGAGGGCGAGCATGGTGCAGCACATGCGCAATTCGGCCTGAAAGTTGCAGCCCCGGTATGGAATCCAGACTTGCCCGCTGGAGCGTGAACCGGTCCTGCCGGGTGCTGTAAGCAGCTTGAAACTGGATGCGCGGGCGCCAGTTGGTGGGCAGTAAATCCAGCCGGTGCAAGCTCTGGCCTGCGATTTGGCCCTGGATTTGAAAATCCTTGCCGTTGCCACTCAGCCGCAATTGCGCGTTGAACAGGCCGTCCAGTGATCCTTCATGCCCCAGCCAGAATGCGGAAAATGGCGCAATATATGCTTGTTCCAGTTGCGCCTGCAATAGAAACGGCAGGCGCCGCCAGGGCGCCGGGCCGGTTTGCCACCAGCCCTGAACCATGACCTGCCCTAAATCATGCAAATTTAGATCGGTGCGGGCCGGCACAAACCGCATGCTGAAGGTCCAGCGTCCGCCTGATTGCCCAATATCGGCATGAACCCGGCGCAGATAAAACGGCGTCTCCACGCCGTTCAAATTAAAATTAATCCGCCCCTGGCGTATTTTCAAAAAAGGAAAAGGCAGGCGGGCCGGCTTCCGGCGGGAAATGGCGCGTTGTTCCAGCGCGGGAATGCGGCGCGCGGAGCGGTCCACCAATGCGGCCAAATTCCAGCGCCGCTGGCGCGAACGCGCCAGATTTAAATTGGGGCGATCGAGCTCGATGCTGGAAAATTCAAACCGGCCCTTCCATAAGGCCGCCAATCGCAATGTTGCCGTCGCTTCCGCCGCGCGGATGATGGGCTGGTATCCATAAGCGGGATCATCGGCGACTTGCAGTTGATCCAACTCAAATCCCGGCCAGGGAATTAATACCAGATGCACCGATTGCGCCTGCACCGAACGGCCCAGCGCAGCCCGCAGCGCGGCCAGAATTCTGCCCCGGCCCTTGACTAAAGTAAAAAATGGAGCGGAAAAGCCCAGCAGAATGAGGGCGGTTATCACCCCCAGGCACCAGCGCCAAAACCGCCGGTGAGCCTTGACCGGCGCTGGGGTCCCGGCATCTATGCTCTGCCCTGCCATGGCACGGCCTACCGCACCAGATGAAAGGTACGCAGCCAGCGGGTGCGTACCGGGAAATGAATCAGAGTCGAAAAGAATGAGCGCATCCGCTGACCCATATTCGCGTAGCCGTTGTCGCGCTCGTGCGCCCGGTAGGACCAGTAAACTATCACCGGACGGCCGATGAGATTGCGGTCGGGGACAAAGCCCCAGTAGCGCGAATCATAGGAAATATCGCGATTGTCGCCCATGACGAAAAAATGACCGGGTGGCACCACTAGCCAGCCATTATGAACGTACTGGGAATACGTGGCCGTCCACTGCGGCGTCGCTCCGTATGGCAGCCCCTGGGTGGGAAAATCATCCCGGCCCGAGTCAATACCCGGCTGGTGAATGGCATAGGGCTCTTTGAGCGCCACCCCATTGCGAAACACCACCTTATTCACTAATCGAATCCGGTCGCCGGGTAGCCCGATCACCCGCTTGACCAGATGCAGATCCGGCTGCACCACCGACATAAAGACCACAATATCGCCATGCCGCAGCCTGTGATACGGCACGACGCCATGCAAATAGCGGGCAGCCGGCGCGAATCTGATCCGGTCTACCAGCACATGGTCGCCAATCTTGAGCGTCTTCTCCATTGAGCCCGAAGGAATCTCGAACGCCTGCACGTTGAAGGTAATGATGAATAATGCGGTCACCAGGGTCGGCGCCCAGATGCGGACAAAGTTTTCCGCCAGCGGACGCACGGGTTTGGCCGCGGGTTTAAGCGTGGATGCGGCCGTCTGAGGTGCATTTTTTTTCGGCAAAACCAGCTTCCTCCGCCGCATCGGGGAAAACAGACCGAGGCTCCTAAGCGGCTGAGTTTAGTTTAGCCGATCAGCAGGCTCCGGGAACTTGTCCGCTCAATGGATGGAAGAGCTTCGGCGGGTACGCTGGACACATGATCTCAGGCCGCATCACGCTTTGGCGCGGCAGCCTGAACGCGCTCCCGGCTGAGACGCATGCGGCTCCAGTCGTACCAGAACTCGCGTCCACAATCGAGACAGGTTACATGCGGCATTTCATTTAATACCTGCTCGGGCCGCGCGCGCGGGCTCATGGGAAAGCTCAGGCGCGCATGCCGGCAGGCGCGCCAAATGAAACCCATCATTGTGCAGCTTGATGCAAACAGTGCGGCAAAGGTTTTCTGGAGCTTCAGGGCCGCGAGGCCAGCCGCGATGAATTACCCCGGGACTGAATCGTACGCATCACTTTGTCATGCAGCGCCGCCGGCAAGGGGCCGGTTCCAGCCGCATCCCGGCGAAACCAGGCGATCGTGTCCCGGCAACTCTCTAAAATGCGCTGGCATTCCGCACATTTGCGGATATGATCGCGGCATTCGGCACAGGGCTTGCCGGTTAAGTCCCCATCCAAAAACTCGCTCATTCGCAGTTGAAATTGCCGGCAGTTCATGTGACTGGCTTCTCCTCACGATTTTCCCCGGCATGAGATGCTAAAGGACCGGCCGGGACGCGGTCAAAATAGGGAGCCAGCAATTCCCGCAGCTTCAAACGCGCCCGCAACAACCGGGATTTTACTGCCGGCACGCTGAGATGCAGAATATCGGCGGTTTCCTGATTCGATAGTTCTTCGATGTCGCGCAGTTGGAACACCATGCGATAAGGCGCCGCCAGGCTGGCAATGCCGCGATTGAGCACCGCGGCCATTTCTTCAGCGGCAAATTGCTGTTCCGGGTCCGACCTCCAATCCCGGAGCTCCAGCGGCGCGGTTGCTCCAGATTCGGTATCACCCGTGATCGAAACCATGCTCCGGCGTTTCTGCCGGCGCAGCCGCATCAAGCCCTGGTTGACCGTGATCCGGACGAGCCAGGTGTAAAAATGAGATTCAGCGTGAAATTGATAGAGCTTGCGGTAGGCGTTCAGAAACGCTTCCTGCAGCACATCTTCAGCATCCTGGGCGTTACCGGTGATTCTTTCGGCCAAACGATAGATACGGCTTTCGTGCCGCCGCACCAGAATATCGAAGGCATGCAAGTCTCCCTGCTGCGCGGCGGCCACCAACTCGGCATCCGGATCGGCTGAAATTTCCAGCTTGTGGGCTTGTGTGGCCATGGCGGCCTCTGTCATCATGATGCGTTTTTCGGGCCGGGAATTTCAAGCCACGGCGACCCTCCTCTTTTGCGGGGATGACATGAGGGCCAAGCGCGCACTATATTGTCCCCAGCCATCATGGCCAGCTCCGCACAAACCCGGCTCGAAGCCGCCAGCATAGCGCAGACCGTACGGCAATTTTTTCTGCTCCATCCCGACTGTGAACTGATCGAAGCGGACGGCTCAAGCATGTTTCTCGGCGGCGAAGCCTGCGGATATTCATTGGAAACCCAGGCAGGTTCGGTTGTTGCCCATTGGTGGTCGCCGGCTTATAACATTGTGCGCCGCATCGAATCCGCCACCATGAGAGGCAGTCATTTGCGCCTTTTGTGCCGCCGCATGGGCCAGAGCCGATCCCAGACCGTCTGGCTGCGTCCCCGGGCCGCGGGAAAAAATATCAGTCAGGATCGGGAAGAATTCCGGCTTCAACTGCTGGCCGCCATTCGCCAGCACTGGCCAGAATGGAAAGCTCGTATTTGCGGAGCTATGAGTTCCCCCTGGACCAAAGTCATATTGGAATCGGGCGAACAGTACATGGCCATTCTGGCCATCGGACCTTGCGAAAATCGGGCGGCCCACGATGCGGCACTCACCCAGCTTCTCTTATGGCGGCATAGTTTACAGACGCGGCCACCCAGAAAAATTCCGGCAGGATGGCATCTGATTTTTCCGGACACAAGCTCTGAGATGGCTGCCGGGCTGGAATCATCCCCAATAGTCCTATCCCAATCGGCATGGAAAACTGCGGCGCTTCGCATCAGCGGCTTGCGCAAGGATCGCCCCATTCAACTTTGGCTGTTCTCGCATGAAAGGCCCTTGAGCCAGCCGGACCCATTGCCCTTGCCGGCTTTGGTCTCACAAATTGGCCGGGCTTCCGATTCCAGCCAGGAATTTTCCGCAACGGCCATGGAGTTGGCCCATCGGGCCGAGGCGATTTGCCCATCCGTGAAACTTGAGCGCGATAGCTTCGGCGGGGCATGCCTGCAATTGCATGGTCTGGAAATCGCCCGGCAAGCGCGCGGATTGGAACGGGGCGAGGCTGAATTCGTATTTGGCTTGGGCGGAGGAGAGCAATCCCCGCTGACGGCGGAAAATTGGCCTTTGTTTCAGCATTGGATCAGCCAGCTTTGCCAATTTCGGCGCGCCAAACCAGATAGCCTGGGCGCCATGTTCCCGCAAGACGTTCACGAACGAAATATCTGGTATACCACCCAGCCCGAAGCGTGGCTGCAATCTCTGCTCCGGAACGATTTAGGCGACCTCGACCCGGACTGGAATCCAGACCGCGTCTATTCGCAGATCGTGGTTTCCGTTGCCGGTGATGCGGGCCGTTTGGATTTACTCCTGCTGAACCGCGCCGGCCGCATTTGCATTCTGGAGCTGAAGACCAGCGAAGATGCCGATTTCCCCTTGCAGGCCCTGGAATACTGGCTGCGTATCCGCCAACTGCATCGGGACGGGCGGTTGCAGGCCGCCGGCTATTTCCCCGGCCGGGAACTGGCCCCTGCGGCGCCGCTCTTATTTTTGATCGCGCCGGCGCTGCGGCGCCATCCGGCGCACGAAATTCTGCTGGCGGAAATTTCCGCGGAAGTGCCCCTTACGCAGTTATTGTTGAATGAAAACTGGCGCGCCGGACCACGCCTGATCGAACGGCGTGAACGCCGGCCCTGAAGTTTTTTTGCCTGTTTACCCAGCCGCGGCCGTGCGCTGTCATTGCGCCGCACTCAGCGTACCCGCGCCGTCATGAAAAGTTTTGGGCTGGAGGCCATACCATTGGCCGGCCGTGCCGCCCCAGATCATGGCCTGCTCCGGTTCGCTCAGGCGCTGCATGTAATTGCCCGCCAGTTGCAAAACTTTTTCATAATCTCCGGCCACCGTGCAGACCGGCCAGTCAGAACCGATCATCAGCCGTTTCGGTCCGAAGGTCTCAAGCGCGGTTTCGAAATAAAAATCAAAATCGCCCGCCCGCCACTGCGTCCAATCCGCCTCGGTGACCAGCCCCGAAACTTTGGCCGCCACATTCGGATAGCGCGCCAGCCGGGCCAGATCGCGGGCCCAGGGCTGGCGGGTTCCGCTGCGCACCGCGGGTTTGGCCAGATGATCCACAATAAAGCGCTGGCCGGGAAAACGCGCCACCAACTCGCAGGCAATGGGCAAGTGCCGGCGATGGATCAATAAGTCATACGATAAATTGAAGGCTGCCAGCTGCCGCAGGCCGGCGCGAAAATCCTCGCGCAGCATGAACCGGTCATCCGGCTCATCCTGCAGCGTATGCCGCAAGCCGCGCAGGCGCGGATTCCGGGCCAGCTCCGCCAGCCGGGGGCGCACCCGCGGATCACATAAATCCACCCACCCCACCACGGCCTGAATCAGCGGATTCGCCTGGGCCAGCTCCAACAGCCAGCAGGTTTCTTTTAGACTGCACCGGGCCTGCACGGCGACCGTTGCGCACACCCCGGCGCCCTCCGCCAGCGGTTTGAGGTCTTCCGGCAGAAAATCACGGCGCAGGCCCGCCATGTCATCGCCGATCCAGCCGTACTCCTCTGGCTGGTAGCGCCAAAAGTGCTGATGGGCATCGATGCGGACCGGCATGGCTGGAGTCAGTTTACGCGCATTCTCTTCATCGTAGGCCGAGTTCAACACGATATTCTAGTATCTCAGCCTCATAGCCACTTTATGTTCACGACCCTCAGCGAACTGGAAACCGTCAGGCACGCCCGCTGGCGAGCCATGGCCGGCGAATCGCCCGCCCCCACTCCGCTTCAGGATTGGATTACGGCCCAGGGCCTCGCTCCTCTCAGCCCCTGGCCCTCAGCGCCTCCGTCGTTGGCCTGGCGCACCGAAACGCTCGCCGACACCGACGGAATCATGCTGCAGGAGCTGGAAATCGCGCTGGAAAAGCAGCAAGTCATTGAAACTCCGCTCTGGCCCGTGCCGGTTTACATCGGGCGGGAATGCTTTCCCTGGGCTTACTCGCTGATCGGCGAACGCGACCTCGCCGGCGGCGTGCGGCGGCAAATGCGCATGGGCCGGCAGTCACCGTTGAGCGTGCAGATACTCGAACTGCTGCGGGCGCCTCATCCGCAAACCATTCCGGAGCTGCGGCGGGCGGTTGGCGGCGAGAAAACCTCGGAACTGGCCATCGCGGAAGCTCTGGAAAAACTGCAGTCCGCCGCATGGGTACTGCGGCTGGGCCGGCGCGAGGGGCTGGGTTTGTGGCAAGCCACCAGTCTGGCCTGGCCCGAGTTGCCCCGGCTGGCACAAACTTATTCCAAGGCCAGCGCGGCGGCCAATTTCATCATTCGTTATCTGGAATGCATGCTGGCGGCGACCGAACCTGAATTATCTGATTTTTTCCGGCCGCTGATACCGGCCTCCCGGCTGCAATCGGGATTGCGCGCCCTTACCTCCGGCGGCTATTTACGTCCCGCCAATATCGCCGGCACGCCCGCCTGGGAACTGACAGGCTCAGAACTTCCTGCTATACAACCTGAATGACCCGCGGCCGCACTGACCCGGCTTCAGCCAGCGGCCTCGCCACGAATTTTATTCTTTACTGGCGCAGGCCTTCGGCCATGGGAGCCGGCTGCACCGCCGTTTCCACCGGCTGCAGGGGAACCAGCGGGCCCTCCAGCGCCAGCCCCAGCACTTCGTCCATGTTGGTGACCAGGCTGATCTTCATGGCCCCGCGAATCGGCTCCGGTATTTCTGACAGATCCTTTTCATTGTCGCGCGGCAAGATCAGATTGAGAATGCCCATGCGATGGGCGGCCATCAGCTTTTCTTTCACACCGCCGATGGGCAGCACCTTGCCGCGCAGCGTAATCTCGCCCGTCATGGCCAGATCACGGCGCACCGGAATGCGGGTCAAGGCGCTGATGATGGCGGTGGCAATGGTAATGCCGGCCGAGGGTCCATCCTTGGGGATGGCGCCTTCGGGCACATGCACATGGATATCCACATTGCGGTAAAAATCCCGCGGCAGGCCGAGCAAGTGGGCGCGGGAGCGTATATAGCTCATCGCGGCCTGGGCTGATTCCTGCATGACGTCACCGAGCTTGCCGGTCAGCGTCAGCTTGCCCTTACCATCCATGAGCGTGACTTCGGTGGGCAGTATCTGGCCGCCCACTTCCGTCCAGGCCAGGCCGGTGGCCAGGCCAACTTCGCTTTGCTCCTCGTTGCGGGTATCGCGGTACTTGGGCACGCCCAGCATGTCCCGCACCACCTCCGGCGTGGCCTCCACATGAACCTGACTGCCTTCGCTGACCACGCGGCGGGCCATCTTGCGGGCCAGATTGCCGATTTCGCGCTCCAGGCTCCGGACTCCCGCCTCGCGGGTATAGCTGCTGATCACCGTGCGCAGCGCGTCTTCATTCAGGGTGAGCTGCTCCGGACGCAGACCGCAGGCCTCGCGCTGCTTGGGCAGCAAAAAGCGGCGGGCGATTTCCAGCTTTTCCTGCTCCGTATATCCGCTCAGGCGGATAATCTCCATGCGGTCCTGCAAGGGCTGCGGAATGGTGTGCAGCACATTGGCGGTCGTGAGGAACATGACCTGCGACAGGTCGTATTCCACATCAAGGTAATGATCCATGAAGGTGGCGTTTTGTTCGGGATCCAGCACTTCCAGCAGCGCCGATGCCGGATCGCCGCGAAAATCCACCCCCATTTTGTCCACTTCATCCAGCAGAAAAACCGGGTTGATGGCGCCCGCCCGCTTCATCATTTGCAGAATCTGTCCCGGCAGGGCGCCGATATAGGTGCGGCGATGGCCCCGGATTTCCGCCTCGTCGCGCACTCCGCCGAGGGACAGGCGCACGAATTTGCGGCCGGTGGCGCGCGCAATCGACATGCCCAGCGAGGTTTTGCCCACGCCGGGAGGGCCCACGAAACACAGAATGGAGCCGCGCGGCGTCTTCACCAGCTGGCGCACCGCCAGAAATTCCAGAATCCGCTGCTTGACTGAATCCAGCCCATAATGATCTTCATTCAGGATATTTTCCGCCGCCTGAATATCGCGCAGTTCCCGCGTCCGCTTTTTCCACGGCACGGCCAGCATCCAATCGAGATAGTTGCGCGAGACCGTGGATTCCGCCGACATGGGTGGCATCTGCTCCAGCCGCTTCAGCTCCTGCAGAGCTTTTTCCTTGGCCGAGGCGTTCATGCCGGCGGCTTCGATCTTACGCTTCAGCTCGTCGAGTTCGCTTTTTTCCCCGCGCCCCAACTCCTTCTGGATAGCCTTGATTTTTTCGTTCAGGTAATACTCTTTTTGCGCCCGTTCCATCTGGCGCTTCACCCGGCCCTGGATGGCCCGGTCCACGTTCAGCTTTTCGATTTCCAGGCTGATTTTTTCGGCCAGTTTTTCCAGCCGCGGGCCGGGCTCATAGAGCTCCAGCAGTTCCTGTTTTTCGGCTACCTTCAGCGGCAGATTGGCCGCGATGGTGTCGGCCAGGCGGCTGGCGTCTTCGCCCCGCACGGCATTGAGCATGGTTTCGTAATTGAGCGTCTGGTTCAGCTTGACGTACTGCTCGAACAGCCCGGTCACTTTCTGCGTCAGCGGCTCCAGTTGGGGCGTCATGGCCTCGCCGCGCTCCGGCGCCGGCCGCACCACCGCCTGGAATAAGCCTTCCTCCAGGGTCAGACTGACGATGCGGGCCCGCTCCAGACCCTCCACCAGCACCCGGATATTGCCATCGGCCAGGCGCACGCTTTGCACAATGCCGGCGATCACGCCGACACTGTAAATCTCCTCCGGCTTGGGCTCATCCACGCTGGCGTCGTGCTGGGTGGCGAGAAAAATTTTCTTGTCCGCCGCCAGGGCATCTTCCAGTGCCCGCACCGAACTCTGGCGGCCCACCACAAAGGGGGTCATCATGTGCGGAAAAATGACCACATCCCGGATGGGCATCATGGGCAGGCGGCGGGTTTCCATTTTTTCTCGGCTCATAAAGCTGGCGGCGCTTCCTTCCGGCTATGCTTCATAGTAAACGATGACACGGATGGGCTCCGCGATTCAGACGGGAAAAAATGCCTGGCGCCTGAAGGGATGGAATTTGCGGTCCGCGGCAGGGAGGGTTATCCGGCTTTTTCCAGGGTCTGGAGGGCAATATCGCGCTTTTTGACCATCTCGCGCGTGACCACGAACTCGCGCACGCGTTTCTGCGCCGGCAGGTGATACATCAGCTCCAGCATTAATTCTTCCAGAATCATGCGCAGGCCGCGGGCGCCCACTTTGCGCGCCAGCGCCTCGCTGGCGATTTCAGCCAGCGCGTCATCGTCGAAGCGAAGCTTGACATTTTCAAATTCAAACAGCTTTTGATATTGGCGCACCAGGGCATTCCGCGGCCGGGTCAGAATCTGAATCAGCGCCGCCCGGTCGAGGTCATCCAGCACGCCAATCACGGGCAAGCGGCCGATAAATTCGGGGATCAGTCCGGCCCGGATCAGATCCTGCGGCTGCACATGGCTGAGCAGTTCGGTGTCGCGCAGGCCCTGGGCGGCGACCTGCTGGGCGTCGCCTTCTTCGGAGCGGAAGCCCACCGCGCGCCGTCCCAGCCGGCGGGCGATGGTTTTTTCCAACCCCACAAAAGCCCCGCCGCAGATGAACAGGATGTTGGTGGTATCCACCGGAGTGAATTCCTGATGCGGATGCTTGCGTCCCCCCTGGGGCGGGACATGCGCCACCGTGCCTTCTAAAATCTTGAGCAGCGCCTGCTGCACCCCTTCCCCGCTGACATCCCGCGTAATCGAGGGGTTTTCGTCACGCTTGGAAATTTTGTCGATCTCGTCTATATAGATGATTCCCTGCTGGGCCCGCGCCACATCGCCGTCGGCCGCCTGCAGCAGCTTTAAAATCACATTCTCCACGTCTTCGCCCACATAGCCGGCTTCGGTCAGGGTCGTGGCGTCAGCCAGCGCGAAGGGGACATCCAGCATTTTGGCCAAGGTCTGGGCCAGCAGCGTCTTGCCCGTGCCGGTGGGACCGATGAGCAGAATATTGGATTTCTGCAGCTCGACTTCCGTGCCTCCGGCGGGCCGGCTGCGGTTCATATGCAGCCGCTTGTAATGGTTATAGACGGCGACCGCCAGTTTGATTTTGGTGCGCTCCTGGCCAATGACGTATTCGTCGAGAAAGCTTTTGACTTCCTGCGGCTTGGGCAGTTGCGTCATGCCCGGCGCGGCCGGTTGCAGGCGGTCGTCTTCCAGAATCGAATTGCACACCGAGACGCACTCGTCGCAAATGTAGGCGCGCGGATATTCGTTAGGGCTGGAAATCAGCTTCGCCACCGCATCCTGGTTCTTATGACAGAACGAACACCGCAAGGTCTCATCACTGCCGTTTTTTGTGCGCACGCCCATACCCCTCGTTTTTTGCCGCCCCGCGGCCCGGCGGCCGGTCTATTTGTGTTTGAAAATGATTTCATCCACAATGCCGTAATCTTTCGCCTGCTGGGCATTCATGATGAAATCCCGCTCCACATCCCGCTCGATCTTGCTCAAGGCCTGCTTGGTATGCTGGGCCAGCACCTGATTGGTGATCTCGCGCATCCGCAGAATTTCCTTGGCATGGATGTCAATATCGGTGGCCTGGCCGGAAAGCCCGCCCATCGAGGGCTGATGAATCAGCACCCGCGAATTGGGCAGCGCGAAACGCTTGCCCGGGGCCCCGGCGGCAAGCAGCAGCGCCGCCATGCTCGCCGCCTGGCCGATGCAGATGGTGGTCACGTCGGGTTTGATGAATTGCATGGTGTCGTAAATCGCCAGCCCCGCCGTAATTGAGCCGCCCGGACTGTTGATATAGAGCCATACATCTTTTTCCGGATCCTCGGCCGCCAGAAAAAGCAACTGCGCGGTCACCAGATTGGCAATATTATCGTCAATCGGTGTGCCGATAAAAATAATATTATCCCTCAACAGGCGGGAATAAATATCGTAGGCCCGTTCGCCCCGGTTGGTCTGTTCGACCACCATCGGAACCAGCGCGCCCTGGGGAGGATCCTCTTCCCCGCCGCCCCAGTACGGCGTCCGCGCTGCCAGCTTCCGGCGTGCAATGGATAAGTCTGAATGTTTCATGATGCCATGGCGGGAGCGGCGGCTTGCAGCAGCCACTCCACGGTTTTTTCGTGGCGCAACGAGGCGCGCAGGCGGTCGAGCCCGCCGTTTTTTTCCAGCCGGGCGCGCAGCTCCGCCGGCGATTCCGCGCCGCGGGCGGCCAGCCGCTCGCATTCGGCCTGAATCTCCGCCTCGTCCACCTCCAGATGCTCCCGTTCCGCGATGCGATCCAGGATCAGCGCCGCTTTGACCTGGCCCCGCGCCGATTCATGCTGTTCCCGCAGCAGCTGGTTCCAGTCCAGGTTCATGCTCCGCGGATCCAGGCCTTGATGCATCAGCGAGCGCAAGCCGCGTTCCAGCCGCACTTCCGCCTGCTGCTCCACCAGCGCCTCGGGCACCGGGAAATCATGCCGGGCCAGCAGTTGATCCACCACCTGCTGGCGGGCATTTTCTTCGGAGGCATGCCGGCGCGAATGCAATATATTGGCCCGAATGCGGTCACGCAATCCGGCAAGCGTCACCTCCGGCACCGGTGCTTCGCCCGCGGCATCGGCTTCGCCCGCCGCCGCGGGTTCCAGGGACCGGGCGAAATCATCGTTCAACTCCGGCAGCTTGAGCTGCTGGCGCGCCTGGATCTGCAGCTTGAAATGCATGCTTTTGCCCGCCACGCTCTGGTTCTCGTAATCGGCCGGATATTGCAGGTCAAACTCACGCTCTTCGCCCACCCGGGCGCCGCTCAGAGCTTGCGTGAATTCCGGCAATGTCTCTTCATGGCCCACCCGCACACGCGCCTCCGGCACCGTCTCGCCTTCCGCTTCTCCGGCCACCCGGCGTTCATAGCGGATCACGGCGTAGTCACCGGCCGCCAGCGGCGTTTGCGGATCCAGATCTTCCCATTCGCCCCGGCGCTGGCGCAGGTCTTCCAGCGCGGCATCCACATCCTGCTCACTCACCTCGGCCGTTTCGACTTTGATGGGAAGCTGGCGGTAATCGGCCAGCTCGAAACGCGGCAGCACTTCAAAGCGAGCCTGGAATTTCATCGGCTCGCCGTGCTGATAGCGGAGCTGGTCAATGGCGGGACGGGAAACCGGCTCCATCTGATGCTGTTCGAAGCTGGAGCGTAAGTACGCCGGCACCATGGTCTGCACCACTTCATCCCAGATATGCTCTTCAAAGCGCCGGCGCACCATGGAAAGTGGCGCTTTCCCCGGGCGAAAGCCTGGAATGCGCGCCTTGCGCTGCAGGTCGCGGGCGATGCGGTCGTATTCCCGCTCCACTTCGGGGGCGGGGATTTCCACCTCTAACGATTGCTGGCAATTGGGCGCCGCGGCCGGCGCCGGTTCAACCGGGGCGGGAACGGCGGATGCGGCCGTGGAATCGGCCGGATTGATTTCAGGACTTTCCATTGCGCTTTGGATCTTTTCTCGCGGTCGCGGCCGGCCCTGCCTGGGACGTCCCTCGCCATCGTGGCTGCTGGCCTCGGGTTGAGCCAATACCTGATTATGGATTCATTTACGAAAATTCCGCAAGCCACCCGACCCGGCAAGCGCCGCTTTGCGGTCCCGCATTGCATCAATCACGCATCGGCCGAGTCGCGGGCCCGGGGGAATAGTAATTATTTTTCTTTTTTCCCGACGAGGCCGAAGGCTGGAATGGCAACGCAAAAAAGCGGCCCCGCCTCTTTAGTGGCCCGCAGGTTGCCAGGTCATATCTACCTCAACCGGAATGGCGTTATGGATTTTGATCCATAAAAATTCCGGCGATTGAATCTGAAAATCCTTCAGGGTCGCGGGAATCGTGCCCCGCAGCCGCAAGCCCGTTCCCTGCCGCGTAACCGTAAACGGCACCCGGTGAAATATATGCGTATGGCCGGCGAATTGAATTTGCAGATTGACCCGCAGCTTGCCGGGATGCAATTCCGTCGCGGGCAGGCTCGTCCGCACCACGACCATGGGATACTGCCCGCCCCGCACCGCTTGCAGCATGTGCAGATCGCGGTTGCTGTCGCCGGAATGAAATGAATTCACCGGCGCGGCGGCTAAAAACTGGCAGGCGCCTTTTTGGCATACGCCTTTGCCCCGGGCGGCGTGGCTGACGCCATACACCTGATGGAAGGGATCGGAGACATGATAGGTCAGGGTCGAGGCAGTCAGCACCCAGGCGGCGGGCGTGGACGCGGCGGCTATCGTTGCGGACATGGCCAGGCAGACCAGCAGCCCGGTATGAATTTTTAAGCTTTTGGTTCTCATGCTTTACTTTCCATTTCCGCGGCGGACCAGGGCATCAACCGGCCGCACCGTCTCATGGCCCACCCCCAAAAAGCCCAGCACGCCGTGGGATGTTCTGGAAAACAGATTCGATACCCGTTGTGTGGAATTCGAAAACAAATGCGGCTTGGCCACCGCCAGCCAGGCCGCAACATAGGCGCCCAGCGTCACCATGGCCACCAGCCCGTGCAGTTTGGCAATGCCGTGCACGCGCTCGCCGCGCGCCCGCTGGGCATAGGCCATTTCTCCCAGAATCGGGGTCAGAATCATGCCCGGGCCGTGAATCCAGGCCAGTGCCTCATGCACTTTAATGGGTCCGCGCGTCTTCACGCCCTTGATGCGCGGCGCGAAGATCGCGTAATAAGCCGTGGCGCTATACATGCCGAAGGCCGTCAGCCCCAGAATGGCGTGAATATTGCGGCCGGTGGAAGATGTTTTACTCGGCCGTCCGCCGGCAAAGCCGCCGGCGATCACCGTTGCGGCCAGCGGGATCATCGTCAGCAGGCCCAGCTTCTGGTGGATTTGCAGCATGCGGGATCGGCGGTTGAGCCGCGCCTGCAGTTTCCGGCTGCCTTGGGTTTGCTGCGGGGAAAAGCCCAGATTCTGCAGCGACAGTTGCGGAATCTGAGCCGGCGCGGGAACTGGCGCGGGGGAAGTGGATTCCGGCGGTCCATTCAAGGCCAGATTCACTGTCTGCCGCGCGCCGGACTGAATAGTAACCACGCTCGCCGGAGCATGCCAATTCCCCGCGCGAGCCGTAATGCGATACTGTCCCGGCGGCAGCGCGGGCGCATCGTAATGTCCCCGGGCATTGGCGGTAACCTGCGTAGTTTGCCCATTAGCCAGACTTGTGATCGTAATGACGGCGCTGGGCACATTCCTGCCCGCAGCATTAATCACGGTACCGGAAATAATTCCTCCTTCGGCCTGGGCGGAAAGACTCAGCGGGCTGAATAGCAGGCCGATCATGACCAGACCCGCGCAAGCGCGCCGGGCCATGGGGGTCAGCCAAACGGTTTCAATCGGATTGCGCACGAAATTTTTCGCCATTCATGGAGGAATGAACGCTAGCGGAACGGTGGGGCTGGAAAATTTTGCAAATTCCTAGTTTGGCGTCCATTGCCGCACGGCCAGCACGGCATTCAGGCCGCCGAAGGCAAAGGAATTGGAGAGGGCCGCCCGCAACTCGCGCGGCCGCGCCCGGTTGGGCGTCACATCCAGATTGCATTCCGGATCAGGCGTCGTGTAATGCGCGGTGGGAGGCGCCTGTTGCGCCGCCAGCGCGGCCAGCACCGCCGCCAGTTCAATCGCGCCGCTGGCGCCCATGGCATGGCCGTGCATGGACTTTGTCGAGCTGATCGAAACCTTTTCCGCCGCCGGGCCCAGCGCCTCGCGAATCGCCGCTATCTCGGTCACATCGTTCAAGCGCGTGGCCGTGCCATGGGCATTGATGTAGTCCACTTCATCCGGCGCCAGACCGGCCCGCTGCATTGCTTGCCGCATGGCCTGGGCCGCGCCGCGCGCGCTCGGCTGCGTGATATGGCCGGCATCGGCGGAAGCGCCGTAACCGGCCAGCTCGGCGATGATCGCGGCGCCGCGCGCCCGCGCCGCCGCCGCCCGCTCCAGCACAAAAATCGCCGCGCCTTCGGCCACCACCATGCCCGCGCGATCGGCGCTGAAGGGCCGGCAGGCCGCGGCCGCGTTCTCCCCGGCCGGGGCCAGCACCCGCATTCCCTCCCAGGCTTTGAACACGCCCCGGGTAAGGGGCGCATCCGTGCCGCCAGCCAGCACCATGTCCAGATCCCCGGCGCGCAGATAGCGCCAGGCCTCGCCCAGGGCATGGGCCGCGGAAGCGCAGGCGCTCGAAAGCGTAAAGCAGGCGCCTTGCGCGCCCCAGCGCATGCTGATCTGTGAGCTGGCCGCGTTGGCCATGGCCCGGGGAATCGAAAACGGATGCAGGCGGGCGGCTCTTTCGCCATACAACTGCCGCAGCGCCCGCTCCTGGCTCTCAATGCCGGGCATGCCCGAGCCGGTAATCACGCCCACCCGGGCGCCGTCATAATAGCGGCTGATCTCCTCCAGCCCCGCCATCGCCAGCGCACTTGCGGCGCAGGCCAGCGCCAGTTGCACGCCGCGATCCAGCAGCTCGACTTCTTTGCCGAAGTGTTCTTCCGGCGCAAAACCCGTGATTTCGCCCGCCGGAAAACGCACTCCTTCGGCCGCCAGCCGCGCTGACAGCCCGATGCCGCTTTCGCCCGCCAGCAGCCGCCGCGCAAAGCTGGCGCGGTCCCGCCCCAGGCAGTTTATGGTTTCGTATCCGGTAATGACAACAGCGTCGGCGGGCGGCATAGCGGCGCGTGACTGAGCTTTATGCGGTCTCGGAAGTGCTGGCGAGGGGTGCGCTGCCGCCGGCCGCCGCTTCCAGTTGCCGGCGTAAAAGCGTGACCACTTGGTCCACGCTGCCCAGTGTGCGCGCGGTTTCGTCGGGAATGTTCAGGTTGTATTGCTCCTCAAAGGCGAAAACCAGATTTACGCCATCGAGCGAATCAATTTTCAGTTCCTGAAAAGTGGAATCAGGGCGGATGCGTTCGGCCGGAATGTGCTGCTCGCGCGCGATCACCGCGATCACTTCCTGCGTCAACTGGTCTGGCACTCCAGCAAATCCCTCCTGCTTCATCATAGCGGATTCGGTCCTAGCCTTCGCGCGCCCGCTTGCATCCGCCCGTTCTCCTGTCCTGCCGCCTTTTCAGTCTTTCTGATTCCTGCTTTCTCCCGCCATTCGGCGCGCGATTCCGCCCCGGTCCGCATTCCCTTCCGCACCATTCCGCGCCTCGACCGCTTCAAGTTCCAGACCGGTTGATCCGTAATTGAAAATTTTGTTTCCCCCAGCCGCGGATCCACCGACGCAGCGGCCGCTCGACCCAGCGATACGCGGCCAAGCTGGCGGCGATCTCGGTCATCAGCATGACGGTGATAAAAGCCGGCGAATGCAGGCCCCAGCGCTCCGGCAGCCAGCCGGCATGCATGGCGTCGTGCCAGTACCAGTCGAGGCGCACCCAGACTGGCACCTGCAGAATATAAAGGCTATAGCTGGCCTCGCCCAATTTTTCCAGCACCGGATGTCCCAGCGCCCGGCTGACCCATGCCCGGGTATCGGCAAACCCCAGCACCACGGCGCCAAAGAGCATGGAGCAGGCGTGGTCAATCTGGCCGGCGGGGCATAAGCCGGGCACGGTGATGATGGCCATGATCGCGGCCGCGCCGCCCAGCCCCAGCCAGCCCCGCCCGCCGCGCGGCCAGCCCAGCTCGTGCGCCCGCGCCAGCATCAGGCCCAGCAGAAACAACGGCAGGTACTTCCAGGGCCAGCGCGCCCAGGCCGGCGCCGCCGCGCCCGCCGGCAGGCGCCAGCTTAAATACATCAGCCCCAGGGCCAGCAGAATGCCCAGCGCCACTTTCCCGTGCCGGATACGCGCCGGCTCCCGGCCCGCGCCCAGCTCGCGCAAACCCAGCAGCAGCGGAAACACGGCATAAAAAAAAGCTTCGATTGAAAGCGTCCATCCGGGCGTGTTCCAGATATCGCGCCAGGCCGGCGTCCAATCCTGCAGCATCAACAGGCTGACGATGCCGCTGCCGGCAAAAACTCCGGGACTCAGCTTTTGGCCATACTGCAGCCGCACCGCAGAATAGAGCAGCACCAGCGCCAGCAGATAGGCCGGATAGAGCCGGGCCAGCCGCGCCCGCCAGAATTCCCGGGGCTGGAATCGCCCCGCCCGCGCGGCGGGAAAATAGTTATAGCCCAGAACGAATCCGGAAAGAATAAAGAAAAATGGCACGCCCAGATAGCCGCGCGCGATCAGCGCATGCACCGGAGGCCATAGCCCGGGCAGGTTGACGAAATGATAAAGCACCACCCCCAGCGCGGCAAAAAAACGCAGCCCGGTCAGGGCCGGCAGCGCGGAGGGAGGAAAATACGAACCGCCGCGGGGCTCGGAAAGGGACGTGGAGGCGCGGGTGAGAATCGAACTCACGAATAAAGGTTTTGCAGACCTCTGCCTTACCACTTGGCTACCGCGCCGGAACCATCATTATATGCCAGCGGGACGGCCCTCGGCATGAACGGCCGAGTTGCACTGGAATCCATGTGCGAGATCGCGGGCAATGCAAAACTCTGGAGCGGGAGACGGGATTCGAACCCGCGACTTCGACCTTGGCAAGGTCGCACTCTACCACTGAGTTACTCCCGCTCGCCGGCCGCCTGGCGGCCCTCAGCCACTCTTTTTAAATTAACACAGCTCGGCTTCCCGGCAGTGCGTTACGAAGCCATGGGCAGCACTTCCGGCTGGTTCTCCCGCACTGGACTTGAGCCAACACTGCTCGCTTCATTCTTGCAGCCCGCCAGCGCCTCGTGGTAGCCCTCCAGAGTGCCCACATCCATATAAATTTCGCCGGACTGGTCACAGGTGATCTTCTGTCCTTGTTCCATCCAGCCGTTCCACAGGTCGCCCCAATACGTCTCGCGTCTGCCGTGTTCCAGCCAGAACCGGTGGCATTCGTGCAAATAATGTCCGGGCAGCGTAATGGCGCCCCAGATGCGCAGCCCGCGCGCGCCCGGCTTTTTGACCTCAATCCGCATTACCCGGCCTTCGCCATCGCTCTCCACCGCGTCAAAATCTTCCGGATGCGAACTGGGAAACGTGATCAGATGCGGCGTGGGCCGGATCGCGCGGGCATAAAGGTCTTCCGGCCACCACAGTGTATCGGGCAGTCCGATGAGCACCGGCTCCTGCTCCCGAGCCAGCGGCGCGGCCCGGAATATCGCGTCGCACAGCCCCAGCGGCTCCGGCTGCAGGCGGTAAAAAATCTTCTCCCCCAATGGATGCCGCGCGTAATAGCGCACCATGTCGGTCTTCTCGGGCGCGATCACGAAACAGAGCCGATCGGCCCCGGCCCGCAGCATGCGTTCAATCAGGTATTCCGAAACGGCTTTGGGCCGTTGCCCTTCCGCGCCCTCGCGAAATCCCACCGGCAGCAGCTCCTTCGAGCAGCCCAGGGGCTGTATGCGTATGCCGCGGCCGGCGGCGGGAATGATTCCGAGCACAATCTGGTAAAGATTCGCGCGGCCTCGCCATGGTTTTATGCCGCGCCAAGATTAGGTGGACGAAGTTCCAAGCCGGTGGGGTATTTGCAGGGGAAAGAGCACGATTGCAACTCTTTCCCCTGTGTGCGCTAACGGGTTAATTCGTTCAACCCTGTTCAGAAAATAAAGTTGCGGAAATGAAAACCGGCGCCGTGTTTTTTGCAACTTTTACATCTCCGTCCAGAACGGATTCAATCTCGCACTGGACAGCGCGTCCCGCCGGGCGGATGATGAAGTATTGAGGCAGTTCATCATGGATTCGCAAAATACGAATACCCAGAAAGCCTGCTTCGCCGCCGGCTGTTTCTGGGGAGTCGAGGCCGCCTTCCGCCGCATTCCCGGCGTAGTGGATGCCGTTGTCGGCTACACCGGAGGCGCGACGGAAAAACCCACCTATCGCCAGGTCTGTTCGCACACAACCGGCCATGCCGAAGCCGTCGAAGTCAGCTTTGACCCCGCGCGGGTCAGCTATGCCGGTCTGTTGCAAGCCTTCTGGCAAATGCACGACCCCACCACGGTGAATCGTCAGGGACCGGACGTGGGTTCGCAGTACCGTTCCGCGATTTTTTACTATTCACCCGAACAAAAATCCGCCGCTGAAGCTTCCCGCCAGGCCCAGGCGAGCAACTTCGACCGCCCCATCGTCACCGAAATTACGCCCGCGGCCGTCTTCTGGCCGGCCGAGGAATACCACCAGCGCTATCTGGAAAAAAATCGCGGCGCCGTTTGCGCGCATTGAACGCGCATCCCATATCCGTCCGGTTCGCCCATTGCGCCATGAAAATCATCGTTTGTCTCAAACAGGTTCCCGCCAAAGACGCTCCGCTCCGGCTGGCCGCGGGATCTGACGGCAGAGCCACCGCCATCCGGGAAGATGTTTCGTTTGAGATGAACGAACCGGATGCCTATGCCCTGGAAGCCGCCCTGCGGCTGAAAGAAGCTTGTCTGGCGCGCCAGGAATCCGGCGAGGTCGCGGTCCTCACCGTGGGACCGGCGCGCGCCGCGCAGATGCTGCGCGAGGCCCTGGCCAAGGGCGCCGATCGCGCCCTGCACATCGAGACTCCCTCCGGCGCCGAGCTCGACTCGCATGCCATCGCCGTGGCCATGGCCGCCGGGCTGCAATCCGAAAATTTTGATCTGATTCTCACCGGCTTGCAGTCCGATGATGCCGGCTATGCCCAAACCGGCCTGCTTTTGGCGGAAAACCTCGGTCTGCCGCACGCCACCATCATTATGAAAATCGAGCCGCACGCCGGAGGCCTGCGCGTGAAACGCGAACTCGAAGGCGGCCGCTTCCAGTGGCTGGAGCTGCCCCGGCCGGCGCTTTTGACCATCCAGTCCGGCATTGACAAGCTGCGCTATGCCACGCTGCTCGGGATCAAGCAAGCCAAAAACAAGCCGCTGGCGCGCCTCGAGCTCTCCGCGCTCGGTGTGAGCCCGGGCTCCAACCGCCTCGCCGTCGCTCGGCTGGCGATGCCCGAAAAAACCAAAGCCACCGAGATGCTCGCCGGCACGCCGGCGGAAATGGCCGCCGCGCTGGCGCAAAAGCTGCGCCAGTTACATCTTGTGCCCTGAATCGGCGCACACGGGAGTTGAATGGGATGAGTTCAGTTTGCCTGCTCGCTGAACAGTCTGGTGGAAAGTTAAACCCGATTACGCTCGAAGTGCTTTCCGCCGCGCAGACGCTGGCCGGGGCCGCCGGCCTGCCCGTGCGCGCCCTGGTGCTCTGCGGCGCGGATGAAACCCAGGCCGCCGATGCCCTGGCGGGCTATGCGCTGGACAAAGTCATCCGCGTGGCCCATGCGCGTCTGGCGCCCTATGTCGCCGAATCGCACCTGGCCGCGGCTCTGGCGGCGCTTGCGGCCTGCGGCAGCGATCCTCTGGTCTTGCTGCCGCACACCTATCAGACCCGCGATTATGCGCCGCGGCTGGCGGCCCGCCGCGGTCAGGGCCTGATCACCGACGTCACCGCCCTGCGCTGGCGCGAAAGCCGCCTCGAATGCTCCCGCCCGGTCTATGGCGGCAAGCTGGCCGCCGAGGTCTATCTGCGCGCCGGGCCGGCCGGTTTTTACAGTCTGCAGGCGGGAGCTTTTCCGCAGCCGCCGGCGCCCGCGGCGCGGCCCGTTCCCATTGAAGATTTCGCCGTCGAAATTCCCGCCCCCCGCGTGCTCGCCGAAGCCCCCTTCCAGGAAGCCCGCCAGTCGGTGGATTTATCCCAGGCCGCGGCCATTGTCGCCGCTGGCCGTGGGATTAAAGAAGCCAAAAATCTCGAAATGATTCGGCAGTTGGCGGCGCAACTGGGCGCCGAAGTCGCGGCTTCGCGCCCGCTCTGCGACAGCGGCTGGCTGCCCATGGATTGCCAGATCGGCTCCTCCGGCCAGACTGTGGCGCCCCGGCTCTATGTGGCCATCGGCATCTCGGGCGCAATCCAGCATCTGGTGGGCATGAAAGGCGCACGCACCATCGTGGCCATCAATAAAGACCCCGAGGCGCCGATCTTTGAAGTCGCCGATTACGGCCTGGCCGGCGATCTGTTCGCCATCGTGCCGGCGCTGATCTCGGCCCTCAACGCGGCCTGAATCCAGATGATCAGTCCCCATCCCGAACTGCCGGCCGAGGTCGTCATCGTGGGCGCCGGTCCCGCTGGCTTGGCCTGCGCGCTGCGGCTGGCCCAGATCATAGATACACATAACGCAGCCCACCCCGAGGCGCCGATCAGTAAAGACGGCATCTGCGTCCTGGAAAAAGGCCGCGAGCCGGGCGCGCATTTGTTAAGCGGCGCGGTCATGGACCCCGGCGCGCTGCGGCGGCTGGCCCCGGAATTCGCAACCGATCTGGCCGCGCTTGATGCCGTTCCTGTGCATGACGATGCGGCCTGGTTTTTATCCCGCCGCCGCGCCTGGCGCCTGCCCATCACCCCGCCGCCTTTGCGCAATCACGGCAATTACATTATTTCCCTGCAGAAACTCGGGGCCTGGCTGGCGCAAAAAGTGGAAGCGGCGGGAATCACGATCTTTTCCGGCGTCGCCGGCGCCGAGCTGTTATGGACGGAATCAGGCCGGATCGCCGGCGTCCGCACCGACGATAAAGGCCGTGATCGCGATGGCCAGCCCAAAACCGGCTTTGAACCCGGTTCCGACATCACCGCGCCGGTCACGGTCCTGGCCGAAGGCGTGCGCGGCTCGCTCACTGAACAACTGAGAAAGCGGCTGCGCCTGGAAGGCAAGATTCCCCAGACCTTTGCCCTCGGCATCAAGGAAATCTGGGAACTTCCTCCCGGCCGCTTCCCCGCCGGACGGGTCTATCACACCCTCGGTTGGCCGCTTGGCAATGCTCTCTATGGCGGCGGCTGGATTTACGGCCTGCCGGAAAATCGCATCTCTCTCGGCCTGGTGACTGGCCTTGAAAGCTCCGATCCGCGGCTCGATCCTCACGCCCTGTTTCAAATCTTCAAGACCCATCCCTGGGTGCGTCAGCTGTTGCAAGACGGTGAAATGATCCGTTTCGGGGCCAAGGCGCTGCCCAACGGCGGTTGGCCGGCGCTGATGCCGCTGGCCGGCGAGGGCTGGCTGCTACTGGGGGATTCGGCGGGGTTTTTAAATGGCCAGCGGCTGAAAGGCATACATCTGGCCATCGAGTCCGGCTGCCTGGCCGCCGAGTCGGTCTTTGCCGCCCTGCGCGACCGCTCGCCGGCGCGCCTGGGCGAATACGCCACGCGGGCCCGCCAGGGCGCGATCCGCCGGGAGTTGTGGCCGGCGCGCAATTTTCATCGCGCCTTCGAGCATGGCATGGCGCTCGGGCTGGCCCGGGCCGGCCTGCAATGGATCATGGGCGGGCGCGATCCTTTCGGCTTTGCGCCGGCCCGGCCCGGCTATCAGCGCATGCGGCCGCTGGCCGAAATGCGCCATCCCGCGCCTGCATTGACCCCCGATGGCCGCCTCACCTTCGATAAAATGGCCGATGTCTATCACTCCGGCACGCGCCACGAAGAAGATCAGCCGGCGCATCTGTTAATCTCCGATACGCAAATCTGCGCCACCCGCTGCGCCCGCGAATTCGGCAATCCCTGCCGCTTTTTCTGTCCCGCTCAGGTCTATGAAATGGCAGAACAATCGGATGGCTCACGCCAGATCCATCTCAACCCTTCCAACTGCGTGCATTGTAAAACCTGCGATATTCTCGATCCGTATCAGATCATCACCTGGGCGCCGCCGGAAGGGGGAGGCGGCCCCGATTATCAGGGCTGCTAACCCCCTCCATGGGTGGCGGGGCCACAAATAACGAGGCCGCCTGCGTTACTTCTTCGCTGCTTCAAACCGCTTGTCCACCTCGGCCCAGTTGACCACATTCCACCACGCATTCAGGTAATCGGCGCGCTTGAACTGGTACTTGATGTAATAGGCATGCTCCCAGACGTCGTTGCCCATGATGGGCAGGCTGCCATCGAGGTAAGGGCTGTCCTGATTGGGGGTAGATATGATTTCCAACTGCCGGCTGGGATTGAGCACCAGCCAGACCCAGCCCGAGCCAAAACGCTTCACCCCGGCATCCTGAAATGCCTTTTTAAACGATTCGAAGTCGCCGAATTTAGTGTTGATCGCCTGGCTCAGCGCGCCCGAGGGCTGTCCGCCGCCTTGCGGCTTCATGATCTGCCAGAACATGGTGTGATTGGCGTGGCCTCCGCCGTTATTACGCACCGCGGTGCGGGCGCTCTCCGGCACTTCCTGCAGGTTGCGCAGCAGTTTCTCCACCGGCCATTGCGCCAGCGGCGAATTTTCCAGGGCGGCGTTGAGGTTTTTTACATAGGCCGCATGGTGGCCATCATGGTGGTAATGCATGGTGGCTTCATCAATGAAGGGCTCCAGGGCGTTATAGACATAGGGCAGCGGGGGCAGTTCGAAAGGCATGAAATGGTCCTCCTGTGGACGCTGGGGTTGACGGATGCAGCAACCGATGCGGCAGGCGCATCCCCTGGTTGTTATTTTAGGGCAGCCCGGACGAATGGTAAATCCATCCCTGGAAACGACGCACCGGCCAAGTCGTTGCCAATGCTATGTTTCGCTTCAGTATTTATTTTTTCTTCTCTAAGGCCAACCCCAGCCGGACTGCCGGCGGCGGCATACTATCATGGCTGACAAGCCGGTACCGCGCCCTGCCGCGTGGGCGGGCCGGCGGCACAAAGGCATGCAAGTTCAGGGAGCCACGGCATTCCGATAAAGTACAATTCAGTATTTGGGCTCTCGAACTGGCAGAATTCGCCCGATCCCGGTTACAATTCGCAAGTAGCCCAATTTCAAGATCATGTCATCGAAAAACTCGCTCACTCGCCTGTGTGTGGGACTGACCAGCCGCAGATTCACACGAAACCTCATGTTTTCCCTGGCGCTGGCGCCCCTGCTGAGCGCGGCGGTCCCGCCTGGTGTCCATCATCCCCGCACCCCGGCTCCGGTTCGCCCGGCCGCGGCGCGGCCGGTGAATTTGCCGCTGCAGTTTGAGCCGAATCGCGGGCAATGGCCGGCCCGGGTGCAGTATTTTGTCCGTGGCGACGGCATGGGCATGCAAATGGTTTCGCGGGGCGCCAATCTGGCCTGGCTGAACTATGGCCCGGGCGCTCGGCCGCGGACGCTGCGGGTAATGCGCTTGCGGTTTATGGGCGCGCCGGCGGGCCATTGGCAGGGCCAGAACCGGCTGCCGGGGCATGTCAGCGAACTGGTTGGCGCGCCGCGCGGCTGGCGCTCGAATCTTCCGGTCTATGGCGCCGTGGTGGACCGGAATTTGTATCCCGGCATTCAGGCCCAGTTTCAGGGCCGCGCCGGCGTCATGGAATGGAATCTGCATATTGCCCCGGGCGCCGCGCCCAGTCAGGTGCGGTTGCAGCTCACGGGCGGGCGGGCGAGCCTGATGGCCAACGGCGGCCTGCGCCTCAGCGCGTATGGCCGCGGCCTGCGCTGGCTCCCTCCCCAGGCCTGGCAGATGCGCGCCGGCCAGCGGCAATCCGTGGCCGTTCGCTATGTCATTCGCCGTCATGGGCAGATTGGCTTTCAGCTCGGCGCTTACGATCCCCGCCGCGCTCTGGTGATTGATCCCACCTTGTCCTGGTCCACCTACCTCGGGGGCGCGCAGGACGATCAGGCGACCGCCGTTGCCACCGACAGCAGCGGCAATATTTATCTCACCGGCTATACGCTATCCGCGAACTTCCCCGTCACCACCGGCGTGGTTCAGGGCAAGCTGACCGGCAACACCAATGTTTTTGTCAGCGAAATCAAGCCGGACGGCTCGGCCCTGGTCTATTCAACCTATTTGGGCGGATCGGGCATTGATCAGGGCATGGGCATCGCGGTGGATTCCTCGGGCGATGCATTCATCACCGGATCCACCAACTCCACCAACTTTCCCGTCACGGCCGGCGCTTTCCAGACCATCGCTCCGGCCGGATTTAACGCCTTTGTGGCCAAGCTCAACCCTACCGGCACAAGCCTGATCTACTCGACCTATCTCGGCGGCGCCGGCGCCGATAATGCCGCCAGCGTGGCGCTCGATAATCTCGGCGATGCCTACATCACCGGCTCGACATCTTCCAGCGACTTTCCCGTCACTGTCGGCGTCGTGCAGACCCATCTGGCGGGCGCGGTCAACGCGTTTGTCAGCGAACTGAATCCCGCCGGATCGGCGCTGGTTTATTCGACCTATCTGGGCGGTTCGGCCGCCGATCATGCCACCGCCATCGCGGTGGATAGCGCCGGCAATGCCTATATCTGCGGCTATACCGATTCCGCCAATTTTCCCGTCACCAATTCCGCGTTTCAGTCCACGTTGAACGGCAAATTCAATGCCTTCGTGGCCAGTCTCGTGAACGGCGGCAGCAGCCTCAACTATTCCACATATCTCGGCGGCAACGGCGATGATCAGGCCAATGCCCTGGCCGTCAGCAGCAATGGCGATGTGGATATCACCGGGTTCACCAATTCCACCAACTTCCCCACCACCTCGGGCGTGTACCAGCAGGTGAAATCGAGCGGCGAAGATGTCTTCGTCACGCAATTCAACAACACCGGCGCCTCGCTCAATTACTCCACTTTGATCGGCAGCGGCAGCGGGAACAACATCGGCAACGGCATTGCGCTCGATGCCCAGGGCAATGCCTATATAGACGGTTCCACCACCTCGCCCGATTTCCCGGTTTCCACCAGCACCTTTCAATCCCTTCCCGGCGGGGCCACCGACGCCTTTCTGGTGCGCCTCGATGCCGTGGGCGCCACGCTGCCCTACGCCACCTATCTGGGCGGCAGCGGTGTGGATCAGGCCAACGCCATCACCCTGGATCCCTCCGGCAATGTGATCCTGGTGGGCACCACCTTCTCCACCAACTTCCCCGTCACCAGCGGCGCATTGCAGTCCACCAACGCCGGCCAGTCTGATGCGTTTGTCATGAAGTTCACCACCGGCCCGGCGGGCGGATTTTCCAGCAGCACCCTGAGCTTCCCCGAACAGGCCGAGTTCACCACCAGTTCGCCGATCGCGGCCTCGTTCTATAACTCCGGCGAAGCTCCGTTGGCCATCTCCGCGATCGCCGCCAGCAAGGATTATGCGGAAACCAACAACTGCCCGGTGGCGCCCGCCACGCTGGCGCCCGGGTTAAGCTGCTCGGTCAGCGTAACCTTCACGCCCAGCACCACCACCAGCCCGGATACGGGCACGCTGACGGTAACCGACAACGCTCCCGGTGGCTCGCAAACCCTGGCGCTGACCGGCACGGTGGGGACTTTTGCGATCACCTCCACTCCCACCCAGGCCACGGTGAATCCCGGCAACAGCACCAGCTATGCCCTGACCTTTACTCCGGCCAACGGCTACACCACCAAGGTCAACCTGACCTGCAGCGGATTGCCCAGCGGCGCCACCTGCACATTCTCGCCCTCTTCGGTATCCATGTCGGGCAACTCCAACTCGACTTCATCTTCCACCATGTCGGTTTCGACCACCACGAGCGCGGGCCTGCCGCTGGCGCCTCTGGGACCCGGTTCGAATCAGCCCTGGGCCTGGCTGGGCGCGGGACTGCTGCTGCTGGCCGCTCTGGTTCTGGCCTGGCGGCAATGGGGTCTGTCAAGGCGATGGGTGGGGCTGTTAGTACTGGGCTTGTTGAGTCTGGCTGCCGCCGGCTGCGGATCCAATTCCGCTGCCCTGTCCACGCCTTCGGGCACCTATCCGGTTAAAATCAGCGCCGCCGATGTCAATGGCACGGTCATCCAGACCACTACGGTGAGCCTGGTGGTGATTAACTGATCCGGGCCGGAGGACGGCCGCGTGCCGCGACCGTCCTCAATCCCAATAGTCTGCACAAGGAAAAATTTCAGGAAAGCGATTTGTTTATGCGAGCCAAGCTGATCATGATTCTAGCCGGTGGGTTGATGTTGTCCACAGCCGCTTCGCTGCGGGCACAGTCTTCCTCCAGCTCCTCCAGCTCTTCCAGCGGCAGCCAGTCCATCACCGCTCCGGTGGCGCGCCAGCGGCTGCGGCATCCTTACCGCTGGCATCCTTATACCGATGTCACCTTGCAGTTGACCGGCAATTTTAACCACCAGGTGCAAAACGGCACGGTGATGCAGAACAGCATTAATACCGGCGGCATTCTGGTCGGCCTGCGCTATCACGACACCCCGCATCTGGCTTTTGAAATCAATGTGGCGCATAACAAAGACACTTTCGAGTATGCATTTCTCAACACCGGCAATACCAGCGTGCAGGGCCTGCAGAGCGAGACCAACGAGATCAATGTCAATGCCGTGTACGAAATTCCCTTCATGCGGACCTTTCATCCCTTCGTGCTGGGCGGCGGCAGCTTTCTGAACTTCGGCCCCTCCAATGAGCCCACTCTTACCGTGGGCAACGCCAAAGTGCAAAACCGGCCCGCCGGCGTGGTGGGTTTTGGCACCGATGTGCGGCTGAGTCATGCCTGGGCCCTCCGCATGCAAGTGCGTTTTCTCGGCTTCCGGGCCCCGGATTTCGGCTTGAGCCAGTACACCACCAAAAACTGGATGATTCGCACCGAGCCTTCGATCGGCTTTGTCTATCGCTTCTAAAGCTCAAGCATTCAATGCAATTCTTCAAGGCCCGGGCCAATGGCCCGGGCCTTTTTTATTTCCCGCGAATGTCCGTATTTAAACCGAAAAACGACTCGGGGAATGTGCTATAGTGCGGCCTTCGGCGCATGTCGAGCGTACGCGCAAGCTCGCGATGGCAACGCCTTCTCTTTTATGGCTCACACCCACGTTCCCCAAAAATATGATGTGGTTATCATCGGCTCCGGCGCCGGCGGCGGCATGGCGGCATATATTCTGACCCGCGCCGGGGCGCGCTGCCTGATGCTGGAGGCCGGCGACTGGTTCGACACCGCCCGGGACTCCAAAATGATGATGTGGCCCTGGCAGGCGCCGCATCGCGGCGCCGCCACGCCCGCCAAGCCCTTTGGCTATTTCGATGGCTGCGTGGGCGGCTGGCAGGTGCCCGGCGAGCCGTACACCGTGGCCACGGGCGAACAGTTTATGTGGTGGCGCGGGCGCATGCTGGGCGGCCGCACCAACCATTGGGGACGCATCGCGCTGCGCTGGGGCCCCTACGACTTCAAGCCCTATTCCCGCGACGGCCTGGGCTTCGACTGGCCATTTCCCTACGAGGAGATGGCGCCGTATTACAGCAAAACCGAGAAGCTGATCGGCGTCTTCGGCAGCCATGAAAACATGGAGAACGCCCCCGATGGCGAGTTCCTGCCCCCGCCCAAACCGCGGGCGCATGAGCTCCTGATCCAGCGCGCGGCGCGCAAGCTGACTCTGCCCTGCATCCCCTCCCGGCTCTCGATTCTGACCCAATCCATACACGGCCGCCCCGCCTGCGGCTACTGTGGGCAGTGCGGCCGCGGTTGCGCGACTTCCTCCAACTTCTCTTCCCCCACCGTGCTGCTGCCGCCGGCCCTCGCCACCGGACGTCTGGAGATCCGCACCGGCGCCATGGCCCGGGAAATACTCACCGGTCCTGATGGCAACGCCACCGGGGTTTCCTACATTGACAAAAAAACCCGCAAGGAAGTCACGGTGCGGGCGCGCGTGGTGGTGGTGGCGGCCAGCGCCTGCGAATCGGCGCGCCTGCTGTTGAACTCCCAATCGTCCCGCCATCCTGACGGTCTGGCCAACTCCAGCGGCATCGTCGGCAAGTACCTGATGGATACGGTCGGCTCCGACGTGGGCGGCTATGTCCCCGATTTGTCGGGCCTGCCGCCGTTCAACGAAGACGGCGTGGGTGGCATGCATGTCTATCTGCCCTGGGGCAACTACGATAAGCAGTTGCGGCATGAGCTGGATTTCCCCCGCGGGTACCATATCGAACCCGGCGGCGGGCGCGGCATGCCCGGCCCGCACAGCTTTGGCGGCATGCATGACGGCTACGGCGTGCGCCTCAAGCAAGAGGCCCGCCGCGGCTTTGGCGCCGGCGTGGGCTTCTCCGGCCGCGGCGAAATGATTCCCAACGAAAACTGCTACTGCGAAATTGACCGCAGCGTGGTAGATGAATGGGGAATTCCGGTGCTCAAGTTCCACTGGAAATGGAGCGATTACGAAATCAACATGGCCCGGCATATGCAGCAGACCTTCGAGGAGCTGATCGTGACTATGGGCGGCAAAGTGACCTACAAGTCGCCGGGGCCGCACTGGGGCATTTCCCGCGGCGGAGAAATCATTCACGAAGTCGGCACCGTGCGCTGCGGCAACGACCGCCGGACTTCGCCCCTGAACTCCTGGTGCCAGTCCTGGGAATGTAAAAATCTGTTTGTCACCGACGGCGCGCCGCTGGTCAGCAACGCCGACAAGAACCCAACGCTGACCATTCTGGCACTGGCCTGGCGCACTTCGGAAAACATCGCCCGCATGATGCGCCGCAAGGAAGTCTGATGACGAGCAGCGAAGCATCGGGGATGTAAAGAATCCATCATGAGCAAAGCGGGCGGCGAAGCCGGGCGCCCGCGCGAAAGCAAAGATTTGGAGAAATCATGGAGACCAAAACAAAGCGACCGTCCACGCCTAGCCCGTCTGCCAAACCCAGGAACACGCGTATCGCCCGTCGCGACCTGCTCAAGACGATGGGGCTGGCCCCGGCCGCGCTTTTGCCCTTATCGGCCCTGACCGCTTCCGCTGCGTCCGTTGCATCGCCCACGCCCGCATCGTCACCCGCGCCCCGGCTCAAGGTCCTCAATCCCCATGAATTTGCCACCGTCACCGTCCTGAGCGACTGGATTCTGCCCGCCGACGAACGTTCCAGCAGCGCCTCCCAGGCCGGCGTGCCCGCGTTCATTGATGACTGGCTCGATTTTCAAGGCGGCCGGGAGGGGTTTTTAAGTGATGAACTCCGCGGCGGCCTCACCTGGCTCGACCTCGAATCCAACCGCCTGCATGGCCATGACTTTATCGCCTGTTCCCGCTTGCAGCAGCAATCGCTGCTCGACCGCATCGCCTGGCCCGACCGCGCCGACCCTGCCGAAAGCCATGCCGTGGCTTTTTTCAGCCGCCTGCGCGACCTGGTGCTGGGCGGCTTTTACAGCAGCCCCGAAGGAGTTAAAGACCTTCCCTACCTAGGCAATAAAATGATCCCGGTCTGGACCGGCGGCGCTCCGCCCGAGGTATTGCAAAAGCTCGGCGTCACCAATGAGGAAGCCGAATACCAGAAATGGTTTCGCCGGCGCCAGGCCGAAGGCCATTGGGTGCAGCAATGGTATTACCAGGGGAAATAAGTTTAAACAGCTAATCCCGACTTTTCAGCTTCTTTTCATCCTTGCATAGTGTATACAGTAGGCATGGTCAAAACTGCCTGCCGCGTCCTGAGCGCCTGCATTGCAGTGAGTCTTTGGGGATACTGCCAGACGCCGGTTTCTACCTATCACGCCACCACGCGCCTGGTGCAGGTCCCGGTCACCGTTCTCAACGGCAACGGCCAATTCCTGAATGGGTTGCGCAAGCGCAATTTCCGGCTCTGGGTGGATGGCAAACCCATACCCATTGCCTATCTGGATATTACCCGCAACATGAAGCCGCGGCCGCGCCGGATCTATCATCTGCCTCCGGGCGCGGTGACCAACCGCCAGGAAAGCGGCGTGCTGAACCGCATTGTCTTTCTTTTTGATTTCTCGCAAATCCCTTTATCTCAATTGAGCCGGCTGCGCGCCCAGATGCTGCATTTGTTTTCCCGTCCCCTGCCTCGCTACACCGATGCGGCCATTCTCAGTGAAACTGCCTGGCTGCAGTTGGACCAGCCCTTCACGCGCAATACCCGGCTGCTGCGCCAGGCCATTCGCGCGCAATTTCATCCCGGCCGCGGCACCGGCATGAATTACGCGGCGGGCTGGCAGGCGAAAATTTCCGAGATTCTCTTCGACCAGGCACTCAGTGCTGCGGCCACGGCTGGAATGCGTCAAGGCGGTGATGGTGGAATTACACATATCGGCCAAAGCGACATGGCGCAAGCCGAATACCGCCGTCTCAAAAACAATGCCATCAACCTGCTGGCGCTGGCCCGCATGCTCAACGGTATGCATGGCCACAAAAACCTGCTTTGGTTTACCAGCGATACTGCATTTACCATCACCCCGCCGGGGTATTCCGAAGCCGCCGGCGTGCGCCACGGCCCGCAGCCCGGCGCGGCCTTCCGGCAGACCAACCAACTGGCCTTATGGCTGATGAATGCCGCCGATACCTCGCTCTATTTCATCAACCCGCGCGGCTTGAGCGCCTATACGGCTAATTCCGGCAGCTCGATATTAAACCGACCCTCCTGGGTCAGCAATCAGAATCCGGTGGTTCACGATCTGGTCTGGGAAAATGAAAATGTTCCGGCGCGGGCCACGGGCGGCATGGCGCTGAATAACAGCAATGACATCGCCGGTTTGGCGCGGCAGGCCATCGAACGTTTTCAGGATCAGTATATTTTGTATTTCAACCCAGATTTTCGCTACCACAGCCAGATGCGCTATCACAAAATCCGGGTGCGGCTGGCGGGCGCGCACGGCCAGATCTGGTATCGCCACGGATATCTGCAGTTCGCGCGCAATCATAATTTGATGTTTGCGCAGAATTTTCATCCCAGCCGCCATTTTGTGCTCAGCCCGCTCGACTGGACGCAACTGCCGCTGACGCTTGAGCCCGGCGGCCGGATTCAGGGACCCATGCCGCAATACTGGAAGGGACCGCCGCATTTGCCGCTGGTGCGGGAGTGGCCCTTCAGCCTGCATATCGCCGCCCGCCGGCTGATTCACCAATACCGGAATGGTTATTATTATTACGACTTTGACGTGGATAATTTTTCGATTCCGCAAACCAGCGGCAAAATATTGCGCCTGCCGCTCGATCACTACCGCCGGCTGCTGTCTCCGGCGGAAGCGAAGGCGCTGCTGCGCTCCGGAGAAATCCGTTATAAGGGCCGCTTTGTCTTGCCGGCGCACGGCCATTATCTTTGCCGGACCGTGGTGCGCGATAACGTCAGCGGACGCATTGGCACCGTCACCATTCTGATGCCAAAAGCCGCCTCAACCCCGGCGCCGGCTGGCCGGCGCGCGTTAGAACCTGTCTCAGACAAGTTCTGACGTCCGAAGTCATGATTCTAGCTGTGGCGTTGCAGGGTTAATGCCTCAACTCTGGTTTCCCCCGGATTCAGCACACCCTGTTGGTATTCCAGCCCCATGCCTTCGAGAAACTGATGCACGATGGCGGCCAATATATATTCGCCGCGGCCGTGAATAATGCACAGCCCCTGATGCCGCCGGCGCGCCTGGCTCAGGGCCGTCCGC
>JAKAZV010000011.1 GCA_021826505.1 Acidobacteriota bacterium
CTGGGCTGGCCGGAGGCGACGGCGGATCTAAAGCAGTTTTATCCCACCGATCTGTTGATCACCGGCTTTGACATTTTGTTTTTCTGGGTGGCGCGGATGATCATGATGGGCGTCCACTTCGAGCCCGGCGGCGCGGGCTCGCTCCCAGGCGCGGTTCCCTTCCGCAAGGTCTATATCCACGCCCTGGTGCGGGACGCGGATAAACAGAAAATGTCAAAAACCCGGGGCAACGTGATTGACCCTTTGGCCATGACCGAAAAGTACGGCACCGACGCGGTGCGCTTCACGCTCGCCGCCATGGCCGTGCCGGGCACCGACATTGCGCTCTCGGAAGAGCGCATGGCCGGCTATGCCGCCTTCGCCAATAAAATCTGGAACGCGTCAAGATTTATCTTCGGCAGCTTGAATCGATTGGAAGAAGGTGGCATTTGGAACTTGGATGAATGGCGAAATCAAGCCAATAGCTACTGGCAAGGCATTCCAACTCCATATTTTAATGACAACCTGAAAAATATTCTGCCCCATCAATGGATTGGCAAACGATTCGATGAAACTTTTCGAGCGGTCCAGCATAACCTTTCAATATATCGTTTTCATGAAGCCGCTGACTTAATCTACCATTTCATATGGAATGATTTTTGCGATCGCTATATCGAGTTAATCAAAAACGATCTGGCAAACGGAGATGCAGCCGCCGCAAATCGTGTTCTGCTGGTTTGGGAAGCCACGCTGCGCCTGTTCCATCCCTTCATGCCGTTTATTACAGAGACTCTGCTTCGTGTCATTACAGGCAAAACGGAAGTCTGGAGATTGCCGCGTGAATTTTCATTTACCTCAAATGAAGAATGGGGATCAATTTTTCAATTATTTAATTTGCTCGACGATCTCGTGATGCGCATCCGTAGCATTCGGTCAGAATATAAAATTCCGCCATCCGCGGAATTGCATGGAGAAATAACCTTTTCCGGCAATCTCACTTTAAGACAAGTAGACCTTGACTGGAATGTTCCGGCCATGGCTAAAACAAAATTAACGATAACAAATCATGCTGATCGCCGATCCCTTGGATATATATCCACTGCAAATTTTCAATTACAATTAGACTTAAATGAGTTTCCTGAAAGCTTAACGGCAGAGAAAAATCGGCTTCATGCTGAACATCAGCATCTCTATCAGGGTATTTCCAACCTGGAAAAACAGCTAGCCAATTCCAACTTCCGCCAGCGCGCCAAGCCAGAAGTTGTGGCCAACACTGAAGTTGAGCTGGCGCGGCGCAAGGCCCAACTGGAGCAGATTGAAGCCAGTCTGCGCGCCCTGGAAGAAAAACCAGCATGCTAATCTGAAGGCAATGGAGCTGTCTATGGCCAGTCAAACGGTCTTGTCGCTGGCGGAATTTGCCCGGATGGAAGACCCTCCCGGCAAGATTCTGGAGTTGAGCGCGGGGGAACTGATTGTGAGTCCTTCATCGAGCCAGATGCACAACACCGTGCGCGACAATATCAATGCCCGTTTGCGGGCCTTTGTCAAAGAACATGACCTGGGAATTGTGGCCTGCGAAGCCGATTTGATTCTCGCGCCCCATACCGTGCGCCGGCCGGATGTGGCCTGGATTGGCAAGGACAAAATCACCGGCCTCGATCTCGATCAATCGCCCTTGCCGGCCGCGCCGGACGTGGTGATTGAAATTGTTTCCCGCCATGACCGCGCCCCGGATCTGGAGTTGAAAACGCGGCAGTATCTGGCCGCGGGCGCGCGGGCTGTCTGGCTGCTGGATCCGCGGGCGCGGACGGCCCGGCGCTACCGTCCCCAGAGCACGGAACCGGAATTTCGCGACCGTTGGGAAGAACCGCAACTGCTGCCTGGGTTTACTTTTACCTTATCTGAAGTCCTGGAATAAATTATGACCGGACGCAAATCCCTTGCGCCCGGCCGGTTGAATTAAATTCAAAACTACAGCTTGGTCACTTTCCGGACGACCAACCGATGATGCCGGAAGACTCCGACCACCTTGACCCAGTCGCCGGCAAAGGGGGCCAGGGCTTTGGGGTTGGCGACAGGATAAATGTGATTCCGGGCAAACAGCACCGGGGCAATGCCCTTACGCACGCACCGGCGGGCGCAGGCGGGGCTGAAGTCAACTTTGGCGCGGTTCGGCGCGCATTTGGCGTCTTCCACGCGGCCGCGCAGCACCACGCCAAAAGTAAACATGCCCAGGGTTGCAACCAGCAACAGCAAACGCACAAAAAGCTTCATTTTTCACATCTCCTTGATTTAGCTTCCCGCCGGCTAAGTGGCGGGGCCACTTTTTTTGCTTCGCCGTTCCAGGGTCCGGCCTCGGCGGCAAAACATGGCCCCATTTCATTCCACCGGCACCGGACGGGATCCGGCCGGCACCCCGGCCCTCGGCCTGCGATCTCGCAGGGCTTTGCCCACGACTCGTCCGGTGCATCGCAGTGTATACCCAAAGCGGATTTTGCCCAAGCGGCATTGGCTTATTAAATTTGTAAAATTGCTCGCAATCTCAGCAAGTATTCAGGAACCGGAGCGTAATTTGCTATATTGCGAGCTATTAGCCTTTACAAATTCGAGGGGTGCAATGAAAGCTGATACTTTGTCGCCGCGGCTGACTTCCAGCATTACCGGATGGAGAGCCGTTCTGGCCGGGTGCGGGATGCTGGCGCTGGCAGCGCCGGCTCAGGCGCCGCGGCATGTCTTCCACGCGCAGGTGCGGGAAGTCATGGTGGATATGGTCGTAACCAACCAGCACGGTAAAACCGTGCGCAACCTGCAGCCCAGCCAGGTCGAGGTGTTTGACAATGGCGTGCGGCAGAAACTGGTCAGCTTTCAGCTGGTATCCCGCTCGGTCAGCCTGAATTATCCGGGCGGCGGGGGCGGCCGCCTGAGCACCAACTCATTGAATCCGCTCAAGCTGCCGAAAATCAATCTTATCGCGCTGGTGTTTGAGCCTTTGAGCCAATTTCAGGAACTGCTGGCCGAACGCGGCGCGCTGCATTTTATCCAGCACGATCTGCAGCCCGGCGATTATGTCGCGGTCTTTGATCTCTACCATCGCATGATTCCCCTGCAGCCGTTTACCCAGAACCGCCGGCGGCTGGAAGAGGCGGTGGAACTGGCCACGGTGGCGCAGAACCGCAGCTTCAAGAACTTCGAAAATTTCGCCCAGCAAAGCGCGGAGCAATCGCAGATTGCCTCCAATCTGGCCATCCCCACCGGCGCCCAGGGCCAGCCCAGCGGCGGGGCGCAGGCGGATGCCTTAATGGCCGCGGCGGTTTCTCACCTGGATCATGACGACGCGGTGATGCTGCGGGAACAGCGCACCTGGGCGACGCTGCCGGCACTGCTGCAGCTGGTGCGGGCGCTGGGGCTGGCCCACGGGCGCAAGGAGATGGTGTATTTCACCCAGGACCTGGTGGTGGATTCCAACTCGAGCTTTATCTATCAGCACGTCATGCGCTCGGCCAACCGGCACCACGTCACGATCTATATCGCCGATCCCAACGGGCCGGGGGGAGATCAGGACAATACCTACCAGCAACTGCAGATGGCGGCTTCTTTGAGTCTGGTGCACAGCGGCGCGGTCAGCCAGCGCGAGGCGCACTCCTTCGACACGATCCAGAACGCGCGTTACAGCAACTCCCTGGCCATCATGCGGGGCCTGGCCGACAACACCGGCGGTTCGGTCATTTCCGACACCAACAACCTGGCTCCCGGACTCGACCGGGTGGCGCAGGATATGGAATACCACTATGAGATGACTTTTGTGCCCAGCAACCCGCAGCCAGGCAATCATCTCATCACGATTCAGATTCCCGCACACCCCAACTGGCGCATTTATTCCCGCAAAAATTACACCGCGCACGCTCCGGGATTTGTGCGCCTGCATGTGGAACCGCAGACGCTGGAATTCCCGGAGAACCCGGTGGCCCCGGAAGTGGAGCTGCTGGAGCGCATCACCAGCCCGGGCACCCAGCCGCTGCCGCCGGCGCTGGCCGCCACCGCCCTGGTCAAAGACGGTTCGGGCGCCGTGGTCGAGACGGTGAAACAGCAATGGTCCACGCCCGGCGCTTCCGTGCGCTGGCTGACGCCGCTGCAGTTGCCGCCCGGCGTTTATACGGTGGAAACCCGGCTGCAAATCGGGAAACGGACGAGCACCGTGGTGCGCCAACCGCTGGTGCTGCCGGCGCTGCCGCCGGAGGCTCCGCGGCTGAGCAGCGTGGTGCTGGTGCGGCGCATGCAGCGGGATACGCCGCAACGGCCGGCCACCGGCCCCTTAGAATTCCGCGGCTTCAAGGTGATTCCGCATGCCGGGGTTCCCCGCTTCACGAATACCGGCAAAGCCATTGGGTTTTATATGGTGGCCTATGTGCCCACGTTCCTGAATTATAAAGACCCGACTTTTATGCCCCATCTGATCCTGCATCTCCGTCACGATGGCCAGCCGTACAAAATATCGGCCGTGCCGATCGAGCCGCCCGACGCCCAGGGCCGCATTCCGGTGCTGCTGACCCTGCCGGAAAGCACCTTCCAGCCCGGCCGCTACCGGGCCCGGTTCGAACTGTGGCTGGATGGGCATACCGCCCAGAGCCGCACGGAATTCATCATGCAATAAGCGGCGGCCGCGGCCGGCCTAGCTTTCGCCCTCAGCCGCGCACATGCACCAGCATGTCTTCAAACTCATTAGCAATGACTTTTTTCGGCACATAGGGCAGGTGGACATGAACGTTGACCTGCGGCTGGTTCACGCGAATCACCGCGCGGACAATCCGGTGATGGCCCAGGTGTAAATAGACCGGGAGCAGCCCGATCCAGCCCTGCGGGTTGGCGATTTGCAAATTCAGGGTTGCGCCGCCCGCGGGCGCCGGCGGCGCGCTCCAGGTCACGCGCAGCGTGGGCACCCGGCGGTGAAATACGTACTCATTAAAAAACCAGGCCAGCGTGTGACTGGAATCGAGCGCCAGACCGGGCGGCATATACTGATCGGCTATTTGCTCAAAATCCGCCAGCGATGCGGCTTTGCCCCAATACGCGTGAGTGAAAGCCCGCATCATCTTCTGAAAGGGCAGAAACGGGTCCTTTAAACGCGGATCGAACATCAGATTGCAGAGCATATAAAAGATGTAGCCGCCCTTGTCATAGGTGACGATCTGGTAACCCTGCGGATCCACCGCGGAAGCCAGGCGGGAGCCCAGCCAGACGGCGCCGAGCTGGTTGGGGACATGGCCAAAGACATCCTTCTGAAACAGATCGCGGCGCCATTCCCGCAAAGTATGCAGCGCGGATTTGGGACTGACCCGCAGCTCCTCATAGAGCAGGGCCGAGCCGTTGGCGAAGCCTTCCGACATCCATTGATCGTGCGGCGTGGCCCAGCGCACCACGTGCCCCCACCATTGATGCGAGGTCTCATGGGCGCGGAAGGTGTCGGAGAGCTGGCGCATGGCGGCGGGCGGAAAACCCAATTCCTCCAGCTGGGTGGGATCGAGAAAGCTCAGGCTGGAAAGATAAAGCAGCGAGGGCCAGCCCTGGCCGTAACTGCCGGGAATATCCACAACCGCCAGTTTGCTATAGGGATAAGGGCCAAAGAACAGGCTCATGAACTGAACCGCGCTGGCGACTGCGTTGAGCGCCTGCGGGGCCATGCGGGCAGGGTTCAGATTGGCCAGCCCGGGAGGCATGGTCAGGCCGCGGTCTTCCATGGAGGGCAAGGTGCTGAGATTTTCAATGGCGGTGAGGTCGTAATCGGCGTGCCGGTTGGCATAGACCTCAATCGGCAACTTCGTGCCATTGGGCATGGGCACCAGGCCGGTTAGCTTGTGATAATCCCCCACCGCAAAGCCGGCCACCGCCGACGGCGGCTCACTGCGCCATTGCGTAACGCGGTCATTGCCGTGGACCGCATTGCTCACGCGCCGGCCGGTGGCAATGACGCGGTAGCGTTTGGGCACGATTATGGTGAGATCGAAACGGGCTTCATGAAACGGCGTGCCGTAGGGATACTGCGGATACCAGCCTTCGCTGGGCATGAAAATGTTGCCGCGGCCGGCGCTTTCGGCCACCCACTTGCCCTGGCAGTCGAGCGAGACGGTAATTTTCTGGCCGCGCCGCAATGCCGCCGGCAACTGCAGATAGAGCCAGCCGCCATAATAATGCACCGGCCAGCGGCGGCCGGGATTGCGCGGCTGCAGCCATTGCATCACTTGGCCGTCCCCGGCATGGGCGGCGACGACCCGCAGGTTGGGGTCGAGGCTCAGGAGCACGCCAGGGCCGGCGGCCTGCAGGGCGGTCAAGGTAAAGCGCGTCTGCACGCGCAGCCGCAAATTGCCGGGCACCGATACGCGCAGGTGATAATCGCCGAGATGCCAGAGCTCGGGATGAATCTGCGAAGGCGGCAGATGAGCCTGGCGATGCGCCCGGTCTGCAAAGCGGGTCCAGACATTCTGAAACTCATACAGCCCAACCCGATTATTTTCCGCGTGCTGGGTGACCGCGACCGCCTCGGTGCGCAGGGGATTGACCGAAGCATCAATCCAGCCAAAACGCCGGGTTTTCATCGCCACCAGCCAGGGAGTAGCGCGGCCGGGTTGAGCGCTGAATAACCCTCCCAGCTCGAGCGCGGCATCGGACAGGCCCTCGTGCCGGATGCGCCGGGAGCGATGCTGCAAAATGGCGGAGAGCCGCCGGATGCCGCCGCTTTCGGGCTGGAAGCGCGCCTGCCGGCCCAGCCGGGCCAGCAGTTCGCTGGCGCGGGGAAAACGAAAAACCGCCTGCGTGAAATGAACCTGAATCCGGGGCTGGCCCAGCATGAGCCGCATCTGCTGGGCATTGATGGGGTCGGGCGGAAGCACCGTGAGCACCCCGGAGCCGGAAAAGACCGCGGCGGTCACGTGCCCCTGCACCGGCCGCGCCAGCCCCAGAAACCCTTGCTGCAGCTGAAAATGCAGGCGGTCGCGGTGAAAATGAACCGCTTCAACCACCGCGATGCGGTTGGAATCAAGCGCGGGGTTGGCCACCTGCCGGTATAGCGGAGTGAGTTGCTGCGCCGAAACGGCCGCGCCCAAGCCCAGTCCACAGAGCAAAACCCGCAGGAATGATTTCATGACTCCGGCTCTGCAGGCCATCATAACAGCAGAGGCAAGTCATGAAACACCCGGCAACTAAAGGCCGCGCGCGTTCATGGCCGGCTCAAGCGCCTTCGCATCCCCTACAATGCAAAGATATGGCATATGACCTGGTGACGTTTGGCGAGGCCATGCTGCGGCTGACGGCGCGGCATGAGACGCGGCTGGAGCAGGCGGCGCAGTTTGATGCCCAGATCGGCGGCGCCGAGTTCAATGTGGCCTGCGGGGCGGCGCGGCTGGGGCTGCAGACGGCCTGGGTCTCGCGCCTGCCCGAGAACGCGCTGGGGCGCATGGCGCGCAATCAGGCGCGGCTGCACGGCGTGGAGACACGCCATCTGGCCTGGAGCGAAGCGGAAAGACTGGGCATCTATTTCGTCGAGACGGGCGCGGCGCCGCGCGCTTCGGGCGTGCTCTATGACCGGGCGCACTCGGCTTTGGCCGCTTGCCAGGCCAGCGATTTTGACTGGCCCGGCATACTCACCGGCGCCCGCGGCTTTCATGTCACCGGCATCACGCCCGCGCTGAGCGCGGGCACGGCGGCGGCCACCGTGGCCGCACTGCAGGCCGCCCGCAAGGCCGGTTGCCTGGTCAGCTACGACCTGAATTACCGGCGGAAGCTGTGGACGCCGCAACAGGCGCGAGCCACCCAGGAGCCGCTGCTGTCCCATGTGGATCTGCTCATCACGAATGAGGAAGACGCGCATCTGGTGCTGGGCATTTCGGCCGGCGGCGCAAACGACAGCCGGTATGCGAACAAGCTCGAGCCCGCGCACTATGAACCCGTGGGACGGCACCTGTGCGAGCGCTATGGGCTGCAAGCCGTGGCCATTACCTTGCGCGGCAGCCCGTCGGTATGGCGCAACCACTGGTCGGGAGTGGTCTATGCGGAAGGCAAAATGCACGCCGCGCCGGAGTTTGAGCTGGAGGTGGTTGACCGCATCGGAGGCGGCGATGCCTTTGCCGCAGGTCTGCTGGCGGCGCGGCTGGAAGGCGGCGACTGGAGCTCCGCGGTGAGCTTTGCCGTGGCCTATTCCGCCCTCAAGCACTCGCTGCCGGGAGATGTCAACTGGGCCAGCCGAAGTGAAACGGAAGCCTTATTGAAGGGCGGCAGCCTGCGGGTGGCGCGCTGAAGACCACGCTCGGCAACACATATGAACCGATCGCAAACTCTACAGTCGCTATTGCAATGCGGGCTGGTGCCCGTTATCCGCGCCCGCAGCCGGAGCCAGGCCGAGGCCATTGCCACCGCCCTGCTCGCCGCCGATGTGCCGGTGCTGGAAATTACCTGCACCGTCCCCGGCGCGATCGAATGCATCGCCGCGCTCGCCGCGCAGCATGGCGAGCGCGCCCTCATCGGCGCCGGCACCGTGCTCGAAGCCGCCACGGCTCGCCAAGCCATCCAGGCGGGCGCGCGCTTTATCGTCAGTCCGCATCTTGATCCGGCCATCATCGCCGCGGCCCACGCCGAAAACTGTCCCGCCATTCCGGGGGCCCTGACCCCCACGGAAGTTGTGCAAGCCATGGCCGCGGGCGCCGATTTGATCAAAATTTTTCCCTGCGACGCCCTGGGCGGACCGGCCTATATCAAAGCCCTGCTGGCTCCTCTGCCGCAGGCGCGCCTGTTCCCCACCGGAGGCGTTACGCTCGCAACCGCCGCGGCTTATCTGGAGGCCGGCGCCGTCGCCCTGGGCGCCGGCAGCGCCCTGCTCAACCCCGAGCATGTGCGCCAGGAAAACTGGCCGGCCCTGCAAGCGGTGGCCCGGAAATTTCTGGCCATCCTCGCCGCGCACCGGGCCAAAACCGCAAGCGAACACGCATAGACGCAGCGGTAGAACTGCCTATTTCCGGAAGGTTTTTGTTCTCCGCGCGGGTGGCGATTGAAGCGGCGGCGCTGTTATATGGCAGTATGGCTTATGGCAGTTAAGAAGACTTTCATAGCCAAATCAGATCGCCTGAGCCTTCAGAAGCAGCAACGGATGCTGGCGGCGCTGGATGGTTATGCGAAGACGCCCATCGGCAGCCAGACCAAGGCCCAACGGGAGCTTCATGAATTACGCCGCGCACGCCGGCAGGGTGGGCGAAAAACCCGATTCGAGTAAAGAGTGATATTGCTGGATACTTCCGTCCTGATTGCATCTTTGACCAATCCCCGTCCCCTGGCAGCCAATTTATACGAACGGATTCAGCGGCGGGAGCGTATCCTGATGCCCGCAATATGCCTCTATGAATGGCTACGCGGGCCGCGACGGCCTGAAGAACTTCAAATCCAGGAAGATTTATTTCCGGCCCGGCTGGCGTTGCCGTATGGTCCGGACGAAGCGCATGTCAGCGCCCGGTTGTATCGCGGCTTGCCGCGTGCGCGAGGCCGGGAAATAGATATTGCCATTGCTGCCTGCGCCATCTGCCATGACGCGCGTTTATGGACCATCAATCGCAAGGATTTTGCCGATATCCCCGGATTACAGCTTGTATAAATTGACTTCTGGCCGAGTCAGGCTAATATGGTGCGCACCGGGCGTTCGATGAATGTGCCTCGGTCTTCATGCGCATTTTTGTCGCTATTACCGATCGGGACTGGTTTACCCACATCGCGCAACGGGTTGCGTCTGGCCTGCTGGATGCCAACTTCTGGCGTCCATCAGGAAACCCTTATTCCGCGGAACCGGGTGAATTGTTTCTGTTTCACCTGCGCGAAAAGCATGAGATCGCCGGCGGCGGATTTTTTGCACGCAGTGCCCGGCTGCCCATCCATTTTGCCTGGGACGTTTTTGGCGGAGGAAATGGCGTAGACTCGGAGGCAAAATTAAGGGCCAAAATTCAATCGAAAAAAACGGATCCGGCGGCCGTTACCAGTCTGACGGAGATCGCTTGCAATGTCCTGAGCGAGGTTTTTATCTTACCCGCTGAACGGCGCTTCCCCGTTTTACATACTCCAAATTCTCCGTATAAAACCTACGTGGCGGAAGCGGGTGACGGAAGAAGGCTTTGGCACCAAGTTTCCGAAGCTCTGCAATCATCTCAGGATCTGGCGCCTAATCCGGGTCCGGCCAGTCAGGCATTATTTGAACCTGCATTTGGTCCTCCCCGCCTGGTTTTACCGCGGCTTGGTCAAACTGGATTCCGCGCCGTCGTGCTCGATGCCTATGCTCGCCGATGCGCCATTACCGGGGAACGCACACTGCCGGTTCTGGAAGCGGCGCATATTCGACGATATTCATCGAGTGGAGACCACTCGCTTACCAACGGAGTGTTGCTGCGCAGTGATCTTCACCGCCTGTTTGATCGCGGCTATTTAGGCATTCATCCCCAGGATCGGAGCGTGCATGTCAGTCATCGAATTCGAGAAGAGTTCGAAAATGGCCGCGATTATTATGCGCTACAAGGGCGGGCCATACGGCTCCCCAATGCTATTTCGGATCATCCCAGCGAGGAACAATTGAGTTTTCACTGGCTGAATATCTTTCAGCGTTAATGCAATGGATAAGTTGGCGTGTGGAATCCGCGTCTGGTCCGTGGCCGGATATCTGCGAAATCAAAGTGCAAGTCAATTTTTCTTCGGCTGAGCGCCTTAGGGCTTGACAAGAACGGTCTCGCCGTCGCGCAGCTCCTCATTGCCGGGCACCACCACGCTTTCGCCCGGGCGCAGAGCGCCGAAGACTTCGGTCAAATTTTTGTCATCCATGCCCGCTTCGACGGGAACGCGCCGAATCCTGCCCCGGCGCACCGCTTCGACATAGGTCGCCTCGGTGCTGTTGACAATCGCGCCGGCGGGAACCAGCAGCGAGGGCGCGGGGCGCCGCATGGGCCAGAAGACGTGCGCGTACATGCCGGGTGAGAGCTGCAGCCTGGGATTGGGAACGTCCAATTCGATGGGCATGGTGCGGGTGGCGGGGCGCAGTGAATGGCTGACGCGGGCCACCACGCCGTAGAAGTCCTGCCCGGGAAAAGTGGTTACCTGAAATCGGACCTGGTTCCCTTTTTGAAAGCCGGCGGCCTGGGCTTCGGGCACATCCAGCACCAGACGGAGCGGATTCAGCTGCTGCAGATCAAACAGCGCCAGTCCGGCAGGGCCGACCAGACTGCCGGCGCTCACCATGCGCTTGACCACCATGCCGCTAAACGGCGCCTTCACCTGCAAGTAAGCCACTAACGATTCGAGCGAAATCATCTCGCGGCCGGCGGCGCGCTCGGCCGCCTGGCGGGACTGCAATTCCGCCTGATCGGCGGCGACGGTCTGGCGGGCGACGGTAATATCGTTGCCGGCGACGGCGCCCGGCATTTCCCGGGCCGCGCCCCGCAGGCGCTGCAGCATCGCCTGATCGCGGGCCAGATTGGCCTGTGCCTGCACCGACTGCGCGCGGGCCGCGCCCAGGCGCTGCTCGGCCGCGGCCCGGCGGGCGACCAGGTCGGGAGCTTCGATCACCGCCATGAGCTGGCCGGCCCGCACCGCGCTGCCACGGTCCACATAGAGACGGCGCACAAAGCCGGAGACGCGCGCGGCGATGATCGCGTCCTGAAACGGCGCGAGCTCAGCCGGCAGATTCATGGTGAGCACCGGCCGGGCCCGAATCACACTGGCCACCGTGACTTGCGGCAGTGCGGGCGCGGAATGGATGGCCTGGGCGTCCGAGCTTTCACGGCATCCCGTTCCGGCCAGAGTTGAAGCCAGCGTCAGCGCCAGAACAGCGGCGATGGATTTAAGAGTTTTCATGCATTTTCATCCAATGGGGTTTTCTCCGGCCGCATCGCCGGGATCGAGCGAGATGGAGGCGGCATCGCGGCCGCCCTGCAGAACCACAAAGATCAACGGCATAAGAAACAGCGTGGCCAGCGTGGAGGCGGCCAGCCCGCCGATGACGGCGCGGCCGAGCGGGGCCGACTGTTCTCCGCCGGTTTCGAGCGCCAGGGCCATGGGAATCATGCCGGCAATCATGGCGCTGGTGGTCATCAGGATGGGCCGCAGGCGCAGGCCGGCGGCTTCCACCGCCGCTTCGCGGGCGGACTCGCGGCGGCGCTGGCGCGCGGTCGCGGGCAATTCCTCCGCGCCGGCTTCTAAAACCAGCATTTCGCTTTGGATTTGCCGCCGGCGCTTTTCCGCCACCGTGACCAGCAAGATGCCATTGGCGACGGCAATGCCGATGGCCATGATCGCGCCCATGAAGGATTCGATATTCAAGGTGGTACGGGTCAGGGCCAGCGCCAGCAACACACCGACCAGCACTGCCGGGGCGGCCGAAACGACGACCACGGCCAGGCGCCAGGACTGAAAGCTGGCCATCATGAGCAACAAGATGACGAAAACCGCCAGCACCAGCCCCACCTGTAAACCGGACAGGGTCTGATCCATCGGCAACACCTGGCCGATCAGCTCGACGCGCACGCCACGCGGCGGCGCGGGCAGCGAAGCCAGCATCCGGCGGATATCGCCGGCGGCATGGCCCAGATCGGCGTGATCAATATTGGCGGTGAGGCTGACCATGCGCTGCATGTTGTAGTGATCGTATTCGCCGGGAATAAAACCCAGCTCCGGCTGCACGATGTCGCCCAGCATGACGGGCTTCGAGGGCGCCCCGGGGCCTTCTTCACGGCGGGGATCGGCCAGCGGCAGATTGCGAAGCTGATCGAGCGAGATCATCTGGGCCGGCGGCACCTGCACCTGCACCTGATAGGTGATGCCGGTGCGGGGGTTTTGCCAGAAATTGCGCGCCACAAAGCGGCTGGAAGCGGTGACTTCGGTGAGGGAACGGCCGATCTGGGCCAGGCTGACGCCCAACTGCCCGACCCGGTCGCGGTCCACATGAATCAGTACGGCGGGGTAGCGATACGGCTGCCCGTACTGGATGTCGCGCAATTCGGGAATCCGGGCGAGGGCCACGCGAATGGTTTGCGCATAGGCATGGTCGGCGGAGAGATTGAAGCCGGTGACGTTGATGGCGACCGGAGTGGGCGAACCCAGATTCATGACCTGGCTGATGATGTCGCCCGCTTCAAAGGAGATATGCAGCTCGGGCATTTGACGGGCGAACTCCCTCCGCAGTTTTTCCTCGAAGGCCTGCAGCCGGATATGGGCCCGGGGGCGGAGGGCGACCTGCATGACGGCCTCATACGGCCCGCTGGTCCAGAGATAGATGGTATTGATCGGATAGGAGCGCGGCTGGGTGCCGACGAACCCCAGCGTGGCCCGCACGTTGCCCGGGCCGGCGGCCTGTTGCACCAGCGCCAGCGCCTGCCGGTAATCAGCCTCGGTGCGATGCAGGCGGGCGCCCACCGGAGCGCGCAGACGAAGCTGAAACTGTCCGCTATCCACGCGCGGAAACAGATCGGTTCCCACCCAGCCGGCCAGCAGGCCGATCAGCAGCAGTGAAAGCCCCAGATAGCCGGCCAGCATAGCCCGGCGGCGCAGCATCCACCAGCGCAGCCAGGACTGAAAACGCAGACGCAGATGATCAAAACCCGCGCGGGCGCCGGCCGGAGCTTCGGGCGCCAGCAGAGAAGCCGCGGGCGTGGCGTGATGGCGCAGAAAGCGCGCCGCCAGCACCGGCACCAGACTGATGGTCAGCAGAAAAGAGGCCACCATGGCGAAGCCCACCGCGAGCGACAGCGGAATAAACAAAGAGCGGCTGACCCCCGTCATGAAAAACGACGGCAAAAAGACCGCGATCACACAGAGCATGGCCAGCAGCTGCGGCACAAGAACTTCGCCGCCGGCGTTGACCACGGCGAGCCGCACCGGTTCGCCCAGGCTGAGATGGGTGTGCAGATTTTCGATGGTTACGGTGGCTTCATCCACCAGGATGCCGATGGCGAGGGCGAGCCCGCCCAGGGTCATGATATTCAGGGTCTGGCCGGCGGCCCATAATCCCACCACGGCCGCCAGCAGCGCGAACGGTATGGTGAGAATCACGATCAACGAACTGCGGCCGTCGCGCAAAAACAGCCAGACCACCAGGCCGGTAAGCAGCGCGCCCAGCAACCCTTCGGTCAGCAGCACGTGCAGGGCGTTGCGCACATAAACCGACTGATCGAACGAGAACTCGACCTTCACATCGCGGGGCACCTGCTGGCGCATTTCGGGCAGCGCGGCTTTGACTTCATCCACAACCTTGAGGGTCGAGGCTTCGGCGTGTTTGGTCACGGGAATGTAAACCACCCGGCGGCCATTCAGCTCGGCATAGCCACTGACGATGTCGGCGGCATCTTCGATGGTGGCCAGATTGCGCAGCAGGACGGTGGGGCCGCCGCCGATTTTCAAAGGCAAATTCAGCAGATTCTGATATCTCGCGACCACGCTGTTGGCGTGCACGATGAGGTTTTGCCGGCCCAGCCGCAGATTGCCGGAGGGCAGCACGACGTTGCCGCGGGCCACCTCGCGCACGACATCATCGGGCGAAAGATGATAGGCGTTCAGCTTATCGAGATTCAGGGTGATGATGATGCTGCGGGGATTGCCGCCGAAGGGCGGCGGCGCGGAGACGCCGGGCAGGCCCGCAAAAAGCGGGCGGATGCGGATCTGGGCAAAATCATCGAGCTCGCCCTGCGAGCGCCGGGAGCTGGACAGAATCAGATCGCCCACCGGCACGCTGCCGGCGTCGAAGCGCATGATGAACGGCGGGGTGGTGCCCACGGGCATATAGGCCAGGGCGCGGGTCACGTAGGCGCTGGTTTCCGACATGGCCTGGCTCATATCGGTGCCGGGATGAAAGGTCAGCTTGATGAGCCCGACGTTCTGAATGGATTTGGACTCGATGTGGTCAATGCCCGAGATATAGAGAAAGTTCTGCTCGTAATAATTCACGATATAGCCTTCCATCTCGGCCGGCGCCATGCCGCCGTAGGGCTGTGCGACATAGATGACAGGCAGATCGAGGCGGGGAAAAATATCCACCGGCATGCGCAGCATGGCCAGCACCGCGGCGCCGATGATGGCGATAACCAGCACCACCACGGTAAAGGGACGGCGCAAGGCCGCGCGTATGAGATTCATATCAATGCCCTCCGTTCGCGGCCTGGGCCTGGACCGCCTGCAGCCAGGGCCGCAGGCTGCCCTGGGCGTAAGCGGTTTCGAGTTCGGCCCGCCAGATGGCGAGCCGGCTGAGGCTGTCATCGCTTTGCGCCTGGCTCAGCAACTGCTCGGCATTCGCCAGATCCACAATGCCCGCCAGGCCGGCGCGGTAACGGGCGCGGGCCTGCGCCTCGCCGGTTTGCGCCGCCCGCAGCTCGATGGGCGAATTGAGCTCCAACTGACGGGCGGCCACGAGATCGGCGGCGGCCTGCCGGCGGGCGCGGCGCAAGAATTGAATTACCTGCTGGTATTGCGCCTGGGCGCGCTGTATGCGGGCGCGCGCCACGGCCTGCCGGCGGTGAATCAGGAAATGGCGGGTCAAGGAATATTCGATTCCCAGCCCAACCGCCCAATTGCCGGCGGAATCAGGCCAGAGGCCATTGAGATGAGCGGCGAACTGGCCCGGGTTCTGAATGCCGGTGCCGCGACCGTAGGCGGCGGCCAATAAGTACGCCCGGGGGCGATCGGCGCGGGCCAGTTCCTGAAGCTGAAAACGGCTGGCTGTGAGCGCGGCATGGCGAGCGCGGGCCTGGGGATGCGATGCCGCCGCCGGCCGCGCCCGCAACTGCGCCGGCGTGAGGGCCCGCGAAGCATGCGCCAGCAGACCATCGGGCTCGAGGACCAGCCGGGCGCGGGCGCTGCCGACGGCCTGGGCCAGCAGGGCGCGGGTGTTTTGCAGGCGGGCCAAGGCACTGGCCTGGCGAATGCGTGCCCCGGCCAGCTCGGCATCGGTGCGGGAAGCATCGGCGCCGGGGCGAAGCTGCTGGTGAACCAGCACGCGCACGATCTGATCGAGCGTATGCCAGCGCGCCACATCGGCGCGCGCCACCTGCAACCCGGCCCGGGCCGCGAGCACGGACAGATAGGCATCCGCGGCGTGAGCGCCGGCTTGCAAACGGGCCAAGCCCGCCTGGCGCGCCGCTTGCCGGGCGAGAGCCTGATAAAACGCCACATCCGAATGGCGGCGGCCGAAATCGTAGAGCTCCCAATTAAAGTAAGCCCCGGCCGAGCTGGTCCAGACGCTGTTCCAGGCATAATATTTGCCCGCCACCGTGCCGCTGATCGAAGGCAGGGCGGAGGGAAACAGCAGGCCGGCGGGGCTGTTGTCGGTGCCGCGGTCAAACTGCGAGACCAGACCGAGGCTGGGCAGATATTGCGCGCGCGCCAGAGCGGCAGCGAACTCGCCGGCCCACTGACGGGCAAGCGCGGCCGCCACCCGCGGATAACGGCGCTGAGCGCGGCGCACGGCCTGGGCCAAGGTGAGATGCAGCGGGGTTTGCACTGCTTTCGGCGGCGATTGCGCCGGCCCCGGCAGAGCCGCAAGAATGCAGAAGAAAAAAAACACTATAACCTTCACGGAACACAACTCCATTCATGAGTTAGCAGCAAGCTAACCAGAAAGAACAAATGGATTGGAACAAGAGCGGGGTGAAGGTCAGCAGGTGGGCGGACGAATACGCTGGGGAGTGAGCCAGGGGCGGTGCAGCCAGGGCTGGGGCGCGGTCAGCGGCTCCAGAATCAATGCGGTGCTGGAGACCGGCAGATTGAACCGCTGGACAGGGATCCAAACCAGCACCCGGCGCCGTCTATGATGGCCGGCAAAGGGCAGGAAAAGCACCAGCAGCAGAAGAATTCCCGCGCTCCAGCGCCTCCAGGTTTGGGTGCCCATGGTCATTATATTGAGTTATGCCAGCTCCAGACTTGAGGATACATGAAAATCAAAGGAGAGAAAATCCATTTTTTGTATCCCTGCCATCAGGAACGCTGTCTGGAACGTTACTTTCACGAAACCGGCCGGACCATTACAAATATTTAATGCGGCCGATGTGCGCGGATTTAGATTTGCAGGTCGCCGCGGGTGATTTTGACCCCGTTCAGGTTGCCCAGCACAGTCAGGCCAATGCGCTCGGTGTGGAAGCAATCCTGGGCGATGGCCTGAATTTCCTCGGCCGTCACCGCCTCGATGCGGGCCAGCATTTCATCGAGCGTGACGTAGCGGTCAAAGTAGATTTCCTGCCGCGCCAGATTGGACATGCGCGAGCCGGTGGATTCCAGCCCCAGCATCAGGCTGCCCTTGAGATTGTCCTTGGCGCGGCGCAACTCCTCGGCCGGAACCGGGCGCGATTTGAAGTCGCGCAGCTCGCTCAGGATGGAGGCAATCACCTGCGGCACGGTCTGGGCGCTGGTGCCGGCAAAGGCGAGAAAGACGCCGGTGTCACGGTAGGGGTTGAGATCGCTGAAAACCGCGTAGGCCAGGCCCTGCCGCTCGCGAATATTCTGGAAAAAGCGCGACGACATGCCCCCGCCGGCGATGGTGTTGAGCAGCGACCAGGCATAGCGCATTTCATGATTGAGCGGATAGGCGGGCAGGCCGAGACAGACCTGGACCTGCTCGAGCTGCTTTTTATTGCGCAGCACGATGCGGGCATGATTGCGGGGCGAGGCCTGGGCATGGTCATTGGTGTGCGGGGCAAGTGAAGAGAACTGGCGCGCCGTCATCTCGACCAACTGCGAATGCTCAAGATTGCCGGCGGCCGAGATGACCAGATTGCCGGAGGTGAAACATTCGCGGTAGTAGCGGAATAAAAGATCCTGCGCCATTTTGCGCATTGTCTCTTTGGTGCCCAAGATGGGCCGGCCGAGCGGATGCTCGCGCCAGAAGTTCTGGGTAAAGATTTCGTGGACGAGGTAATCGGGGTTGTCCTCGTCCATTTTGATTTCCTGCAGAATCACCCCGCGTTCGCGGTCAATATCCTCAGGGCGAAACAGGGGATGGCTGACAAGATCGGAGAGAACATCGAAGGCAATCGGCAGATGCTCGTCCAGCACCTTGGCCGAAAAACAGACGATTTCCTTGGCGGTAAAGGCATCAAGATTGCCCCCGATGGCGTCCACGGAGCGGGCGATCTGCTCGGCGCTGCGGTTTTCTGTGCCTTTGAACAGCATGTGTTCGATGAAATGCGTTATGCCGTTTTCTTCCTCCACCTCGCGGCGAGAGCCGCTACGCAGCCAGACCCCGAGCGATACCGACCGCACGTGCGGCATCCGCTCGGTCACAATGCGGAGTCCATTCGGCAGCACAGTGCGCTGAATGGATGAATTTTCCGGAATGGGCACTGGTTTGAGCATGGGGGATGACACAGGCAGCTCTTTCTTTGAATGCCGGACCGGACGTTTACGTGCGAGGAAAAAATCCGAAGCAGTACGATGCAGCCAACCCGATCAGAAACCTATATATATTCTGACACAAAGAAGGCGGGCGATCCGGAATGGGTAATTTTGTAGTGTATTATTGTCCACATTAAGGGGGCGTGCTTCACTTTAATAATTTATAAGTATTTTAGATTCAACTATATAAAAAAGACTTTCCTGTGTATCAGCCCGAAGCCTGGGCGCGGCGGCGTTCGAGTTCAAGCGTGATCTGCAGCAGAGAAAGCGCGGCGGGGGTAACGCCGGGAATGCGGGAAGCCTGGCCGAGAGTGAGGGGGCGGATGCGGCCGAGTTTTTCTCGCATTTCGCGCGAAAGCCCGGGCAGGCTGGAGTAGTCGAAGCCAGGCGGGATGGACTTGCCCTCCGCGGCGCGGAGTTGATCCATCTGGCGCCGCTGCTGGGTGAGATAGCCCTCGTATTTAATATTGGTTTCAACCGTTTTCCATTCCCATCCGGCGGGATCGGCGCGGCGCTGCTCGGCGATCAGGCCGGGAGCTTCGGATGCGAGCAAAGGCAGACAGTCCTGGAATGTGATTTCGGGGCGCTTGAGCAACTGCGCCAGCGCAGGCCGGTCGGGCAAAGCGCCGCCCAGCTTGGCATAGAGCGGGCCGGCGGCCGGCTGCGCGGGATCGGGACGAGTGCGGGCACACCAGGCCTCAAGCCAGGCAATGCGCTGCTGGCGGGCCTCAAAAGCCTGCCAGACATCGTGCGCCAGCAGGCCGGCGCGGCGGGCATGCGGCATGAGGCGGGCATCGGCGTTATCAATGCGCAGGAACAGACGGAATTCGGCGCGCGAGGTGAACATGCGATACGGCTCGTCGGCGCCGCGGGAGGTGAGATCATCCACCAGAATGCCCAGATAGGCTTCGGTGCGGTTGAGCCGCAGCGGCGGCTGGTTTTTGACTTGCAGCCCGGCGTTGATGCCGGCCATTAATCCCTGCGCAGCCGCCTCTTCGTAACCCGTGGTGCCGTTAATCTGGCCGGCAAAATACAAACCCGATATGGCTTTCGTTTCGAGCGAGGTCCACAGCTCGGTGGGCTGCACAAAGTCATATTCAATGGCGTAGCCGGGACGCAGCATCTCGGCCTTTTCGAGGCCGGGAATCGAGGCGATCATGCGCGCCTGCACGTCCACCGGCATGGAGGTGGACATGCCGTTGACATAGATTTCGTGGGTATCGAGACCTTCGGGCTCCAGAAAAATCTGATGCCGGTCTTTATCGGGGAATTTGACGATTTTATCTTCGAAGCTGGGGCAGTAACGCGGTCCCACCCCGGCGATCTGGCCGGAGTAAAGCGGGCTGCGGGTCAGATTTTCGCGGATGGCGGCGTGGGTTTCGGGGGTGGTATAGGCGATATGGCAGAGCACCTGCTCGCGCTCGATGCGGCGGGTGGAAAAAGAAAACGGAGTGGGTTCGGCATCTCCGGGCTGAGGCTCGAAGCGGGACCAGTCAATGGTGCGGGCATCGAGCCGGGGCGGGGTTCCGGTTTTGAGCCGGCCGCAGGCAAAGCCGAGCCGTTTGAGTTCTTCGCCTAAAAGCTGCGCGGCGGGTTCGCCGGAACGGCCGGAGGGATAGGTAGTCTCGCCGATATGAATCAGGCCATTGAGAAACGTTCCGGTGGTGAGCACTACGGCGCGGGCCGCAATCAGCCGGCCATCGCGCAGGCGCAGGCCGCGCACGCGGCGGGCGGGCTCATGAGCCGTGCATTCTCCGCTCTCGACCGGCTCGACCCACAGGCCCTCCACCTCGGCCTGGCGAATGCGCAGCTCGGGCCGCGCCTCGAGCAACTGGCGCATGCGAATGCGGTACTGCTTTTTATCGGCCTGGGCGCGGGGCGCCCAGACGGCGGGACCGCGGCTGGTGTTGAGCAGGCGAAACTGGATGCCGACTTCGTCTATGACCTTGCCCATGGCGCCGCCAAGGGCGTCAATTTCGCGCACCAGATGGCCTTTGCCTATGCCGCCAATGGCGGGATTGCACGACATCTGCGCGATGAGATCGAGATTGAGGGTGAAAAGGGCGGTTTTCAGCCCCTGGCGCGCGGCGGCGAGCGCGGCCTCGCAGCCGGCATGGCCGGCGCCGACGACGGCGACATCATATTGTTCGGCTACTGGAAGCATTTTAAAAATTATTCCAGGCGCAGGCCGGGAGGCTGGCCGCGGAGATATTCCGCAGCGCTCATGCGCCGGCGGCCGGCGAGCTGTACTTCTATTATCTCCAGAAGCTCGTGACCCGAGCCGCAGCCGGCCAGAACGCGTCCTTGAAATTCAGACACTTCGCCGGCCGCCAGAGGGCCCGGCAAAGCCAGCGGACGCTCAGCCGGAACACATTGATGCAATATGAGCGGCTGGCCATGGGCCAGCGCGAAAATGCCAGGCCAGGGCTGAAAGCCGCGCCAGCGATTGTAGATTTGGGCCGCGGACTGGCGCCAGTCCATGCGGCCATCCTCGCGCTTCAACAGCGGCGCCAGCGTCGCCTGGGCATCATTCTGCGGCTGGAGCGTGATCGTGCCCGCAGCCAGACCGCGCAGGGTGCGAGGCAAAAGCCGGGCCGCGAGCGCGGCCAGCCGGGGCGAGAGTTCGCGGGCCGTTTCACGCGGGCCGATGGCAAGTTTTTCCGATAGCAGCATGGGGCCGGTGTCGAGGCCCGCCTCGATGCGCATGGTCGTCACGCCGGTCTCGGTTTCACCCTGTGCGATCACCCACTGGATGGGCGCGGCGCCGCGATAGCGGGGCAACAGCGAGGCATGCGCGTTGATGGCGCCGAGTGGGGGTAAATTGAAGACGCCGCGGGGAAGAATCTGCCCATAGGCAACAACGGCGAGCGCGTCGGGCCGGCGCTCGCGCAGCCAGTGAACGCTCGCTTCTTCCTTGATTTTTTCCGGCTGAAAAACTTCGATCCCCAAGCTCAAGGCGGCGGTTTTTACCGCCGGCGGACGCAACTCACCCTTCCGGCCGGCCGGGCGGTCGGGCTGGCAGATGACGCCCACAAGTTCGAAATCCGGCTCATGCGCCAGTTGTTCGAGCGCGGGAACGGCAAATTCAGGCGTACCGAGAAACAGGATGCGCACAGAACGATTTTATCTATTTATGAACACCAACAATTTATGTAGTGGCTGCGAAGTGGCCGGCCACAAGGCAAATGAGCCATGAGTGAGTTTAAAACCGTGAAAAATACCGTCACTAGCGACGCAGACGGTTAACCCTTTACTCCTTAATAGTTTAAGTGTGACGGCATTCCGCATTTTTACTGAAAACCTTATCGACGCAAGACCGGTGCGCCGTTTAATGGAACAGAAGCGGGAGCATTTGCGACAGATAAAGGCGCCAGACGGCCCACTGGTGATGTCCCCAGGAGACTTCCCAATGAAGATGATGGAGGCCCGCGGCGCGCAGCTTCTGATACAGCGCGCGGTCGGAGGGCAATAAACTGTCGTGGCGGCCGACCGAGAGCCAGAGCAGGCGCAGATTGCTGCCGAGCCGCCGGGGATGGGCGGCCATGGAGCGGGCGCCCGAACCGGGCAGATAGGCGCTGAAGCCGGCGACGTAGCCAAAGAGGCGGCGGTACTTCATTCCGATCGCGAGCGCCTGGCCGCCGCCCATGGAAAGTCCGGCGATGGCGCGCTCGCGCACCGCAGTGCGAGTGCGGTAGTGCGCCTGGACCCAGGGAATCAGGTCTTTGCGGAATTCGCGGGAAAATTGCACCAGATTCTGCCGCATCCAAGCCGCGGTGGGCAAGCCATGCGCGGGATCGGGCAGAGTCTGGCCCAGCGGCATGACTATAATCATGGGCCGGGCGCGGCCCTGGGCGATCAGGTTGTCGGCAATATAGTTGGCGCGGCCCACCTCGGTCCAGCCGATTTCATGGTCGCCGTAGCCATGCAGCAGATAGAGCACGGGATAGCGCACGAGGCGGTTATGGAAATAATCCGGCGGGGTATAGATTTCAACCGGTTGAAAACGGCCCAAAATTTTTGAGTAGTACCAGCGGCGAGTGACCGCGCCATGAGGATTGCCCTGCGCCTCATAGGCCGCGGGTTGGGCGCCGGGCACGTCGAGCAGGCTGCTGTTGCCCCAGATGCTGCTCTGCTGCAGCCAGAAGTTATAAGGATCGGTGATTGAAAGGCCATCTACCAGGAAGTGATAGGCATAGATTTCGGGCGGGAGCGGACCGAGCGTCACTTTCCACAGTCCGCCGGGTTGGCGCACCAGCGGGGTGGGCTGGGTGGACCACTCGCCCAGCACGCTGACGGAACGGGCTCCGGGAGCGCTTAATTCAAACGTGACGGTGCGGTCCTTATGCACCCTGGGGTAGCGGCCCAGTTGGGCAAATAAAGACAATGCCGGCAGGAAAATCAGGCAGAGAGCCAGGAAACAAGTTTTTCTGAGTTTCACGGTATGTATTGTAGAACCTGTCTGATAAAGCCGTATCCGTTAAAATTCACGCAATGCCTACCCTGATCTGATGGCATGCACCATTGATGAGACAGGTTCTTAGGACAAAGCTACTTTTCCGGGGGCAGCCCCTGGAGGGCGCGCCGGACGCGGTCCTGAGCGGCGTGGATGCGAGCCAGAGCCTGGCTTTGCAGTTGCATCTGGCGCCGGGCGGCGGCGGCGTGGCCGGTGTGAAGATCGGCGAGGGCCAGATAATAATGCGGGGTGGGATTGGCGCCATCCAGGCGCACGGCCTGGCGCAGCGGCGCCCGCGCGGCGGAATATTGATGCGCCGCGACCAGGGCGCGGCCGAGGCCAAGTTGAGCGTCGGCAAAGGCCGGGTTGATATGGCAGGCGCGGCGGAAATCGGCGATGGCGGGCAGAAATTGCCGGGCCTGAAAATGCATGACGCCCAGAATGTAGAGCGCGCCGGCGTTGGAGGGATCAATTTTCAGCTCGGCGTGAAATTCCTGCCGGGCGGCGGCCAACGATGCCGGGCTGGGATGAGGCACGGAGAGCAGCAGCCGTCCGATGCGGTAATGGATTCCCGGCAGGCCGGGATGGAGCTTTAACACCCGGCGATATTCGGCCGCGGCCTGCGTCCATTGGCCCATGCTTTCGAGCGCCTCGGCATGCAATTCATGCACCTGATATGAACCGGGGGCGACGCGAAGCAAACGGGCCGAAGCCGCCGAGGCCAGCTGGGAATAGATGTGAACGGCTAAAAAGCTCACCTCAGCGTCCCGGGGAAAGGCGGCCTGCAATGGGGGCAAAAAATGCAGCGCCTGGCGCGGTTGATTGAGCAGCATGGCGCAGCGGAGAGCATCGAGACCGGCCCGGCGGTAGACGGAGCGCGGCAGGCGGGCGGCGGCGGGCCAGCCAGCCCGCAACGCGGGCAGGGCCTGGGCGCAGCGGCCCCGGGCGGCCAGCATCAGACCGCGGCGCAACTGGACGAGCGCCGGGGTGACGGCTGGCGCCGCCGGCAATGACGCTGCCGCCAGAACCGCGGCAGACAGGAAAAGCGCCCGAAGACCTGACCGAAGTGGATTGCTTAGATTCATCAGCTTAAATCGCAATGCTCATCCATCCAGCAAAAGGATCACGCTCAGAGATAAGCATCGCATAGCGGCGTTGGAACCCGCTCGGCAACCCTCACATACATCCAGATATGTTGCGGTTGCCTCGCGGTTTCCGTCTTCGCCTGCTCGCAGCTTTTCATGAAGCAATTCCTTCGGAATTGCTTTTCCCTGAGCGCTCAGCATCGTTCAACGCAGGCCACCTCTCAATGATTGAAACAGCGATTGCAAAAAAATGCGGCGCTGCCCGCAGAGGCAGCGCCGCTTGCCGGTTCAGGGGTGATTGACGGCTTAGAAATAGAACTTCAACCCGAACTGGATATTGCGGGCTCCCTGTGAGCTGGTGATCTGGCCCATCGAGGAACCGCCGTACACGGCGGGCGCGCCCAGGATCGGAGTATTGAAGAAGTTGAGAAATTCCGACCGGAACTCGATGCGCTTACCTTCACCGAAGGGAAATTCGCGCTGCAGGCTCAAGTCGAGAGTATCCATCCCGGGGCCGCGGATATCACCCACGCTGCAGGTGCCGAACTGGCCGGGCAGGGCGTTGGAAAAAGTGGATCCGCTGAACCACTGGATGCCGCCGGTCGAGGCGGGTTTGTTTTCGTACTGCACCGGACCGTTGCAGTCAAGGCGCATGCCGCGGGAATTGGTATGGGTATTGTCGGGACCCTCGGTGGTGAGCGGGAAACCGCCATGCCACTGCACGATGCCGCTGAGATTCCAATTGCCCAGCACGGCATTGCCGACAGAACCGAGATTCACGGATTTACCTTTGCCGACCGGCATGGCATAGACGGCATAGGCGCTGAGCGAATGGGTTAGATCGTAGTAACAGGGGCCCCATTCAGCTTTCATATTGTAAAGATTTTGAAAATAGGGCGAGGTGGGGATGGTTTCTCCGCCCCAGGAGCCGAAATAGCCGCTCGAGTTGGTCATGCATTTCGAGTAGGTATAAGCCAACTGGTACTGCAAGCCATTTTGAAAGCGGTGCAGGAACGTGGTCTGCAGTGCGTCGTACTCCTGGTTGCCGTTGGTCGCGGTGCCGGAGATTTCGCCGATATCGTTGACCAGCGTGGGGTTTCCCGCCATGTAGATGCTGGGCGCGGTCTTGCCGCCCGGCAAGAGCTGAAGCTGGGCGTAGGGCATGGGAACCATGAGATGGGTCACATGCTCACCCACATAGCCCACCTGCCAGGTCGTGCTGTTGGAAAACTGATGCTGCAGGGTCAGATTCCATTGCTGATCCACCGCGGGTTGGATATTGGGATCCCAGAGCCGTATGACCGCACCGGCGAAGGGATCGGTGGGAGATTTCAGTTTGCTGAACCCCTGATCGAGCGTGGTCGCAGGCAGGGCCGTGCCGGCGTAGTTAGCGTTGGCCTCGGTCTGGAAGGGAGGGTTCAAGGGCAGGCGCAGGTTGGTGCCGGTGCCTTCAAGATAGGTGGAAATGGCATAGCTGCCGCGCAACACATTGCGATTGTTCAGCCCCCATTCGAAACCCAGGCGGGGCTGGAAGTCGGCGCCGGCGTTATAGGAATTGTAAAGAGCCCGGTTGTTGCTGTAAGGAGTATTGGTTTGACCGGCGAAGTATTCGGTGCCGCTTAAAAGGCCGAAGTTGGCCTGGCGATTGTGCACTTCGACCCAGGGGGTATGGTCTTCGTACCGAAAACCCAAATTCAATGTCAGATTGGGAGAGAACTGCCAATTGTCCTGCAGATAGCCCGCTAAAATGCTGGCCCGCTGGCCCCAGGTTCCACTTTGCACGCCCAGGCCAAGCGAATCGGGCAGCCCGAGCATGAAATCCGCTTCGGCCAGTCCGGAAGCGGTGCTGGCGCCGCCCGGGCCGGTATATTGGCCGTTGAAGTCAAAATAGCCGGCGCGGCCGTTGTTGCCGGAATAAAAAATGTCAATGCGGTCGCGCCAGTACTGGAAGCCGGTATGGAAGGTATGGGCGCCGTGAGTGATGACCATCTGGTCTTCGTATTCAATTACGGTATTGGCGAACAACTGCTGCGGGCCGCCGGAATTGGAACTGCCCAGATTGGTGACGAGCGAACCGCCGCTGAATTGAATGGCGGGGAGTCCGGGACCGCTGCCGTTGCCGTCCTGAATGCCCAGCTTCTGCGCCAGATCCCCGAGGTTGGAGCCGAGATTGCCGTTGTCGTTATCGCTCCAGTTGACGCCCACCCGCATTTCATTAATAAAATTCGCGCTGATGGTGTGGGTCCAGTCGGCGACTTCATTATAGACATCGACATCGGCATAGGAGCCGATCAGGAGCGGCTGCGAGTTGTTGCTCGGATTGCTCATGTAGGCGTGGGAGAAGCGCACAAATAAATGATCGTTCTGGCTGAGATTGCCATCCACCTTCACATCTTCCTGGTTGACATTGGTGTAGGAATCGCTGGTATTGAATGCATTCTGGGTCAGATTATTGTTGACCACGGCGGGGTAAAACGAAGACGCAAGCAGCGCCTTGGCCGCAGGGCTTTCGACCGGATTCGGACAGACGCCCGGCGCGGGATTGGCCAGAATATTATTCCCGGGGAAGGGCATGCGCTGGTTGGCGACCACGCAAAAAGGATCATAGAGCTGGGTCGTGACGGCGGAAAAATTCCCGGCGCGCTCGGCCGGCGTGAGCACGGTGAACGCACCCGTCGAGGCGGGAAAATCGTAGCGTTCGCCCTCATAATCACCGAAAACGAAGAGCTTATTGTGCAGGATGGGGCCGCCCAGGGTGCCGCCGAACTGATTCCAGCGCATTTTGGAGCGGGGCGCGCCCTGCCAGTTGGCCGCCCAGTCATTGGCATTCAGAACATCGTTGCGCAGGAACTCATATAAATCGCCATGCCAGTGGTTGGTGCCGGACTTGAGGACGACGCTGACGATGCCACCCTCGAAGTTGCCGAATTCGGCCGAAGGATTGGCGGTGATCAGGTTGAATTCCTGGATGGCGTCGGGGGCGGGAGAGACGCCGACTCCGTTTTCATCCACTTGATTGTTGTCCATGCCGTCGAGAATGAAGTTGTTGGCCTGTTCCCGGTTGCCGTTGATATAGGGCCGGCCGGTATAAATACCCAGGCTCTGGCCACTGGTGAAGTGCTGCGGGTTGGGCGTCACCGAGCCGGCGGACAGAAGCGTGAGTTGAACGTAGTTGCGGCTGGCGAGCGGCAGGGCGTTCGTGGTGCGGCTGCCGATGATGGTGCCGACGGTGGCGCTGCGGGTCTGCAGCAGGGGCTGCGCGGCGGTGACCTGGACGGTTTGCGAGACCGAGCCCACCACGAGTTGAAAGTTCAACTGGGCGTTTTGATTGATCTGCAAACTGAAGCGCGGATGAACGGCGGTTTTAAAGCCATGGGCGCTGACCGTCACTTGATAATCGCCGATCGGCACCCGGGGCAGCGTATAAAGACCGTGTCCATTGCTCTGGGTGGTGAAGCGCAGACCCTGCTCGAGATTCGTGGCGGTGATGCGCGCTCCGGGCACGGTGGCACCGGAAGCATCGGTGATGCGGCCGCTGATCGCGGCCATGACTTGCTGCGCCCGCAGGGCCAGCGGGCAGGCAAAAAATAAACTGCCGGCGAGGATCCACACGCGCCAATACAGCTGGAATTTCAGATGATCTCTCCTCATAGTTCCCCCATTTCAGAATTGCTACTACCGGACTCTGGGCAGGAGTAAACCACCCGAGTTGCATGAGGGCAAGTGTGTAACCGTTGCCGAACCGTTATTGACCCGTTCGAAACCGGTGTATGTCCATGACGGCAAAAAGGTTTTGCCGCGAAACCGCACATGAGCGCGGATAAAATTTTTCCGCTCGGGCCTTCCGGTTCGAACCGTTCAGTGAGACCCGCCACAGGGTTTCGTGATACGATTCACACCCTGGGAGAGTAAGTTGTGGCCGAAGAAAAACTGACAGCGGTCACTCACCCTGATTGGGCCGGTTTCAGCGCGACGGAAATTCGCTCCGCCCTCCAAACCATCCTGGCCAGCAAAGAATTCCGGGCCAGCCGGCGCTGCCAGGATTTTCTGCGCTATGTAGTGGAAGCCACCCTGCATGGGGACGCACAAAATTTAAAAGAACGGACGATTGGAATCGAGGCCTTCGGCCGTTCGCACGATTACGAGCCCAGTGACGATGCTTCGGTGCGAGTCAAAGCCGGCGAGGTGCGGCGGCGGCTGGAGCGCTATTACGCCACGGAAGGCCACACGGACCGGTTGCGGCTGGAGCTTCCGGCCGGCTCCTATGTGCCGGAATTTCACTGTGCGCCGAGTCCGGGAACGGTCTCCGTCGCCGCTGTCACCCCAAGCCGGCCGAAGTGGCAAACTCAAAGCCGGTTGTGGGGCTCCGTTCTGGCCGCGGGCCTGATTTTAGCGGGTCTGGCATGGTATTTACAGCAGCGGGGCGCCCGCGGACCCAACACCCGCGCCCAGCGCGTCCTGACCGAATTCTGGGGGCCCTTGCTGCGGGATCCCAAGCCGATTCTTTTGACCTCGGCTTACGTGCCGGTATATGCCCCGCAGTCTCCGGCCCTGAATACCGCCGCACCCGGCCAGCCCATGATCCTGCTCACCGATCAGTTTGTCGGGGGCGGCGATCTGCTGGCCAGCTCCAGAATCGCCTCGTTATTGACCCGGCTGCGGCATCCATATCAAATCCGGCTGGGCAACCAGGTCAGCTTTCTGGATTTGCGCGCGGCGCCGGCGGTGCTGATCGGGTATTCCTATACCCGCTGGCATGGCCTGACGCATGCGCTTCCCTATTCGATTCAAACCCGGAATCAGCCGTTCAGCATTACCGATAACGGCAACCCCACCGGCTGGGCCTTGACCCAGTTACAAGATAACCGCCATACGCCGGAGGATTACGCTCTGATTTCGCGCGTATATGACCCGACGACCCACGCCAATTTAATTGAAGTCGCCGGCATTACCCAGTACGGAACCGCGGCCGGTTCCCGCCTGATCTGTCATGCCCGGCTTCTGGCCAACGCCCTGCGCAATGCGCCGGACAAGTGGTATCAGGATAATCTGCAATTGATTCTGCATGTGCGGGTCATCCGCGGAATACCGGCGCAGGCGCACGTGGTGGCGCAGCACTTCTGGGCGCGCTGATAGAGGAAGGTGTAGGGGAAAACCTGTAACTTTTATTTACATCAATCCAGCCAGACGGAAGAACATAAAATCTAAACTGTTGAAAATGAATTAATTAAACTTTGGCAGGGTAAATGCTTCAATTCACGCCGATGAGCGCCACGGAGCTAAAGCGGCTGAGGTGTCGGCCCATACAAACGGGCGAAAATCCCCACCACAATGCGGGATTTACCCTGCTGGAATTGATCATGGGGCTGGGCTTCATGGTGGTGATGAGCGCGATCATTGCCCCTAATTTACAGGCCAGCCTGAGCGCGTACCGCTTGAATTCAGCCCTGAGCAGTCTGGCGGGCAAAATCACGGTGGCTCATTACAAGGCCATGTCGGGCAATACCGACTTTGAGGTCGCGATCAGCACCACAAGCAACAGCTATCAGCTCGACCAACTCACGAGCAGCAATCCCCGCACCTTTGGACTGGCGGCGGGCGAAGAATCCATTAATCTCCCCACAAGCGTCAGTTTTGGCTATGGCACGGTGACCACGGCGGCCGGCGATGCCGGCGAACAGCCTTCATTGGCGCAGTCCTCGGCCATTGCCTTCAACTCACTGGGCATGCCCGTGGACAGCAATGGCAACCCCACCCCCGCCAATGCCTTTTATCTGACCTGCAACGGCCAGGTTGGCGCGGTAACCGTCTCCCAGGCTGGTAAAGTGGAGTCCTGGTTATGGAACGGAAATGCCTGGGTGGCGCTTTAGAACCTGACTCATAAAGCCATGTCTATTAAAATTCACGCCATGCATGCGGCTTTTCTTGCGCTCACCATTCCGCCCACTCCGCAGAATGGTTTCGCGGGAAAAGCCGCAAACCTAACCCTGATCTGATGGCCTGCACCATTTATGAGACAGGTTCCAATCACCCGCCAGATTCAACCCGGCCGCATGGCCCGAGGGCCGCATCGCAGCGGCGCGGGATTTACGCTTCTGGAAGTGGTGGTGGCGCTGGCGGTGCTGGGCATTTCTGTGCTGGCTTTTGCCGGTGTTTTCGCCATCGGCGCCTCTACTTCGCACGCGCAATCCGACCAGAGCCAGGCGGTGGTCATTTGCCAGAGCAAGATGGAGCAACTGCGGACCCTGAGCTTCAGCGACACCGAATCTGATACCACGCAATCAGCGCCTTATCCCTGCACGGGCACGGGGTTGGCGCCGGGCGGCAGCACCAGCCAGGCGATCACCGGCTATTCCGATTATGTGGATGCCGCGGGCGATGAAGTCAATGCGCCTGCGTCGCAGTTCGAGCGCTTTTGGGCGATATCCGATCCGAGCGGCAATCTCGATACCATCGCGGTTTACTGCAAACAGATCAACTCGGTCAGCCCGCTGAATGTGCATGTGACGCTGACCACGGAAAAGACCGATAACGGATTGATTCCCGCCAATTGCCCCTAACCACGCCCATGACGCGCCGGCTGACATCCCGCGGCTTTACCATGATCGAGCTGATGATCAGCGTCGGCGTGCTGCTGGCGGTGCTGGGCCCGGTGATGGCCATGTTTTCCCAGCTTGAACACAGTTATTCCGGGACGCAGCAGGGCATGGCGGTGCAGGTGCAGGCCCAATCGGCGCTGAGCCTGATCGCCAATGAAATCGAGCTGGCGGGCAGCAACGCCACCACCGACACCGTTCTTTCCACCGACGTTGGCCCCTGCAGCCAGGGCTGCGAAGTGAACGTGGCCTCGGGCGCCGGACTGAATGTGGGCGATCAGGTGCAGGTGGACACCGGCAGCAAGCAGGAACTGGTCACGGTGACCAACACCGGCATCACCAGCGGGCAGGCCTGGTTCTCGGCGGTTTTGAAAAACGGTCACACCAAGGGCGCCACGGTGGTGTATCCCGGCTATCCCTATCAGGACGGAGTCTATGCGGTATCCGGCAGCTATACCGGAACTTGTCCCGCCAATGCCGAGTGCGGCAGCGAGCTGCAGATTTTCGGCAACCTGCAGGGCGATGGAACCATTAATTTCGCGGAATACAAATACAATGCGGCCTCGCAAACCCTGACCCGCTCGATCACGCCGGTGGCCGACACCAGCATCAACGCCGCTTATCCCATTTGTGATCATGTGACCAACGTGGAATTCATTGCCTATCCCATCAACGACAGCTCGGTCTATGGCGAGTTGAATGTAAGCCTGACGGTGCAAAGCCCGTATTTGAACCCGCAAACCGGGCAATACGACCAGTTCAACCTGCACCGGGGCGTGCTGGAGGCGCGCGACGAAGCCGTGGCCGCGGCCATGATGAATTCCTGGGAAGCCAGCAACCTGGCCCCCACGCCCGGCAACGTGGCCACGCTGGCCACACAGTAGCGATGAGGGAGGAACTCATGAATCTGAAGGCATACCGCAAGCAAGCGCCGCAGGGCCGCCGGCAGGAAGGCATCGCGCTGATTACGGTTCTGTTCCTGATGACCGTGCTGGGCCTGCTGGGCGGCGCCATACTCTATGCCACGCAGCTGCAGACCATCTCCACTTCCAGCTATGCCGCTTCCTCGCGCGCCTATTACATCGCCGACGCCGGCCTGCAGCAAGCGGTGAACTGGTTCCATTACACCTACCCCACCTACCAGGCCAGTGATTCGGGCTATACCAGCGCCAGCGTCAACAATAAGCCGGTGGAGGAATACAGCAGCAACCCGGTGGAATTGGTCAGCTCCGGCAGCGGTTCCAATTATCCCAGCAGCGGCGCAATTTCCAGCTTTCAAACCGCCATCGGCGCCGTGGGCGCGAACGGCACGGTCAGCATCACGGCCACGCTGGTGACCATAGAAAACATCACGCTGAATGAAGACGTCAGCAACGTGCTGACGCCGGAAAATTTTACGGTCGAGCGCTGGAAGCTGGAGTCCGCGGGCACCTGGAACCAGACGGCGCAGGCGCAGGTGGATGGCTATGTTGAACAGGGAGTGTACCTGAATAATGAAACCATCCCCATCTCCAACTACGCCCTGTTCTCAACCGGCAAGACCTGCGGCAGCATCACGCTTTCCGGCGGCGTATCCACCAACAGCTACAATTCCAACGTCTGCAGCTACAGCAGCTCCGGCTGCGCCCAGAACAGCGGCGGCGATGTGGGCTCTTACGGCAACGTCAACGCCAGCGGCGGCGTAACCATCAATGGAAATTTTTATGTCCCGGGCGGGCAAAAAGTCAGCAGCTGCAACAGCAGCAATCCCCAGGGGCTGCAGGAACCGCAGTATATGAATGGCAGCGTGATGAGCCTGCCCAGCACCAACACATTGCCCTCCCCGCCGCTGGCCACCACCAATACCAGTCTCAGCCTGCCCGCGCCAACTTCCTGCAACGGCGGCTCCAATAACTGCTACACGCTGGCGGCCAACTGCACGCAATCCGGTTCGGGCAGCAGCTTCAGCAGCTCCTGTTCCTCCAGCACCGACGGATACGGCAATATCAACCTGACCAGCAACAATGTGCTGGTGCTGCCGGGAGGCTCGGGCGGCGCGACGAATGTGTATTACATCAACAGCATTTCCTCGGCGGGCGCGGCCGACATAGAAGTCAGCCCCGCCGGACCGGTGATCATCAATCTCGTCGGCAGCAATTTGGTCAACAATCAGCTTTTGAATCTCGATGGCGGCTCGGTCAGCAATACTTCCAGCCCGCTGGTGCCGGCTGATCTGCAGATTCTGTCACCCTCCAGCGGCAACATCAGCATTGCGGGGGGCGCCGAAGCGGCTTTTGTCCTCTATACCCCCAATGCCAGCCTGAATGTTTCAGGCGGTTCGGACATTTTCGGATCCCTTGTGGCCGCCAGCATCGCCGACACCGGCGGCACTCAGATTCATTTTGACCAGGCGCTGCGCAACACCAACACCATCACGATCAGCAATAACACCACCTATCCGTTTTATCTAGTGAGCTGGAACCGGGTAGTGAACTAAATAAGGATCACGCTCAGAGATACGCAGCGTGTGACGGCTGAAGTCCAGACCCTAACAGAAACCCCGGCCTTCCCAACCGATACGGCTTTTATATAGTGAATGCTAAACTCGTGGGCCACCGCTATTCGCAACTTTTATATATCTTTTTTCCAGTTGCCGATGCCGGGGATCATGCCCGCAGGCCAGAGTTCTTTCAGTCCAGCCCGAATGAACGCGCGCCGCCGCCAGGCGGGATGGGGCAGGCAGAGACCCGGCGCGCAGAGATGCAGCCGGCCATAGAACACAATGTCCAGATCCAGCGTGCGGGACTGCCCGGACGGCCGCGGGGGCAGGGGACGGCCGGCGCGATGCTCAAGCTGATGCAGACGCGCGAGCAACTCGCCGGGAGCCAGCCGGGTTTCCGCCTCGACCATGGCATTGAGGAAGTCCCCGCCGGCGACGCCTTCAACCGGAGCGGTGACTTGAAATTTTGAGACCCGCCGCACCCGCACCCCGATGGCCGGCAGCCCATGCAGCGCCTGGCGCAGATAATGCCGGCGGGGCTCGATATTGGAGCCGAGCGAAAAAACGACGGGGATCATTAAAATAAGCCAGCCTGCCCGGCGGCCGCGGCGGCGGGCGGGGTGCGGCCGAGGTGCTGATAGGTCAAGAGCGTGGCGGCGCGGCCGCGGGGCGTGCGCTGCAGAAAACCCTGCTGCAATAGAAAAGGCTCGTAGATTTCTTCCACCGCGCCGGCATCCTCGGCCAGCGATGCGGCCAGCGTTTCCAAGCCCACCGGCCCGCCATGATAGATGTCAATTAAAGTCCGCAGCAGACGGCGATCGCCTTCATCGAGTCCATACTGATCAATTTCCAGCATGCGCAGGGCATCTTCGGCCACCTGGGCGGTAATGTGGCCGGCGGCGCGCACCTGGGCATAGTCGCGGACCCGGCGCAGCAGCCGGTTGGCAATGCGAGGGGTCCCGCGACAGCGGCGGGCCAGCACCTCGGCGCCGGCGGAGTCAAGCGCGACATTCAGAATGCGGGCCGAGCGCTCGATGATAACGCGCAGATGTTCCGGCTCATAAAATTCGAGACGCAGCACCAGGCCAAAGCGCGAACGCAGCGGAGCCGAAAGCAGGCCGGCGCGGGTCGTGGCCGCGACCAGAGTGAAGGGCTTTAACTCCATCGTGTGGCTGCGGGCCGAAGGACCCTGGCCGATGAGAATATCGAGCCGGTAATCTTCCAGAGCGGAGTAGAGTATTTCTTCAAGTTCACTTTGCAGGCGATGCACTTCATCAAAAAACAAAACCTGGCGGGCGCGCAGGTTGGTCAGGATCGCGGTCAGATCGCCCTTGATCTGCAGCACCGGGCCGGAGGTCTGGGTGAACTCGACCCCCAACTCGGCGGCGACAATCGCCGCCAGCGTGGTCTTGCCCAGGCCGGGCGGCCCGAAAAATAAAACGTGATCGAGGGCGTCGCCCCGCTGGCGCGCCGCCTCGATGGCCAACTGCAACTGCGCCTTGACTTTATCCTGGCCAACAAAATCATCGAGCTTGCGCGGACGCAGGCGCAACTCCTCGCCCCGCTCTTCCTCGGCCGCCTGAGCGGAGACCAGACGCTCGGTGATTAGGGATTCCGCCATGCGCCCAGAATAACAAATAAGGTCACGCTCAGAGATAAGCATCGCATAGCGGCGTTGGAACCCGCTCGGCAATCCTCATGTACATCTATGTACACTGCGGTTGCCTCGCGGGTTCCGCCTCCGCCTGCTCGCAGCTTTTCATGAAGCAATTCCTTCGGAATTGCTTCTCCCTGAGCGCTCAGCAGCGTTAACGGCGAAGAAAGGGCCAATCAATATTTTCAACCTTTGCCGGGAGGGCCGATATGGCTGGGGCCGGGCGGAGGATCACTGGCGGGAAAAGATTCATCTACCACTTCGTCATAATCAGGTCCGGGCGGCGGCGGAGCCGGAACCGGGGCGATGGGCTGGGGAGTATCGGGTTCCGGCGCATGCGGGTGGGGAAGACGAGGATCACCACCGCGCTTTGAAGCTGAATCCCGCATGCAATTATTCCCCGGCCCGCTACAACCTGTCTCATAAAGCCGTGTGCAGTAAAGTTCACACTATGCATGCGGCTTTTCTTTCGCTCGGGCCCAATTGCCGGCATAGCCGGCAATTGGGCACCTCTCCGCCAAACGCGCGGAATTGTTTCGCTGGAAAAGCCGCATACCTACCCTGATTTGATGCTATGCACCATTTATGAGATAGGTTCTAGGCCGCGCGCCGGCCAATGTCGCCGGTGTCGCGATAAGCCCCGACCGTGACGCCGGTTTCCCGTGTGGCCAGATACGCGAAAATCAATACGATAATGCCGGTCACAATGTTATTCCAGCGCAGTCCTGATCCCACGAAACCCAGAATGAACGGCGAGATGATCAGCCAGATGCCAAAGATGAAATTAGCCCAGCTCAAGCCCTGCGCCGACGGATTGGCCATGCGGCCTATGGCGCAGGCCAGAATCAGAATGCCAAAAATGACATCATTCCAGCGCGCGCCGGTGGCCGCGCCAACCGCGAACGGGGCAATGATCATCCATATTCCTGCTAGAAGATTGATGACCGTATAAAACGTCAGGTTTTTGGAGCGAATCGCAACCGCCATGGCAGACTCCTTGAAAATGCCGCTATAAGAGCAGACGCGGAAGGGGTCATGGCTGGTTATCCGGGACGTGGGAAAATCCCTTGTGGCTGGCATGGTGAATCAACCGAGACCCCCTGGCTCTCAGGATTGACGCCAGCGGGGCAAAAATAATCCGGTGTGGCGCTGGTGCTCACGGAATGCATTTCCGAAAATCGGCGCCAGCAATTGCTCCTCGGCCTGAGCCTTAATCCAAAGGCCGGCGAAAATCAGGACAAACCCTAATATCCCCGACCAGCGGCAGGTTGCGGTCAGTGTGCCCAATGCGGCTAAAAGGATACCGGTATATATGGGATGACGAATGCGGGCGTAGGGCCCGCGGCGGATCAGTTCATGGTCTTGTTTAATGACAATGCGCGCTGACCAGTTCGCGCCCAGAGCGAAACGCGCCCAGAAGGTCAGTGCGATGCCCGCGACCACTGTGCACAGACTGGCCCATAAAAGCCATGCTGTCGGGTGGTAAAAGCGGTAAAGCAAAATTGCTGGCCGAAATGGATCCCAGAGCAGCACAAAACCGGCGATGACCAGGATTCGATGGCCATATTCGATCCGGGGCGAGGCAGTCTGCCGCACCGGTTTGTGCCAGAACGCGAGCAGCCACCAGGCAATGAACCAGGCCAGCCAAAGCCAGCTTATCCAGTGCAGGATTTGATTGGGCATAGTTTTAATCAGTCCAAAGTAGTAAAGGCTTACACCCGAATATACGGAAAGAATACGCGGCATGTTTCCACAACCTGGCAGCCGCAAACAGATTCTCAGCCGAACAGGATGGAAAAAAATGGCTGGCGTCTTTATGCCGATGCGGATTTGAGCTCGCTCCAGGCGCTGTGGCAAAGGGCATATAGCGAGCATATTTTCCAGCAATATGAGCTGAACGCCGCGTGGGCGCGCATTTTTGGCGAATCTCGCCCGCGGAATTCCAAGGGTTATCAGATACGCATCTGGATTCATGAATCGCCGCCGATGATACTTCCATGGGCACAGCGAGACGGCAACCTGCATTGGCTGGGGCATGGGCTTATGGACTATGCCGATCCGCTGGGTCCGCCGGGCGAGCTGGCGGAGGCAATTTTGCCCGAAGAAGCCGGCGTCTGGAACCTTCGGGGCATTCGGGCGCATTCACCCTGGCAACCGGTGTTTCAACGTCTCGCGCGGGCCACGCGAAGTGAATTCAAATATTTGAGCTCCGCGCCCTTTTGCGGGGAGATGACCGCGGCTGAGTTGGAGAACAAGCATGGGCGGGTTGCCGGGCGCTGGCACGATCTCGAGCGCCAGGGAGTAGGATGTGAAGCCGTGCGGGAAGTGACGGAACGGCAGCAATTGCTGCGTCAAATGCTGCAATGGAAACAGCAGCGCATGGGCGAAGACAATATCCTGCGCGAACTCGAAGCCGCCTGGCTGGACGAAGCGGCCGCCCATGAATTTTGCGAATTGTGGCGATTGGGCAACGATGCGGCCTGGGCGGGTTTTCTCACCTGGCGGCAGGGCCACACGCGTTATGGTTACCTGCTGGCCCATGATCCGGCGCGGGCGCGGGCTTCGCCCGGCATCATGCTGCTCTACGCGGTGCTGCGGCGGACGCTGGCGGAGGGAATGCGGTTTGATTTTTTAACCGGCGAGCAGGGATTCAAGATGCGCTTTGCCACGGGACGGGAGGAGTTGTTTTGCCTGCGGGGCAGTGCACGCGTAGATTTCCAGCGATAATAGAACCCAGATGAGTGAAAAAACCGCCCATAACAGCAGCCACGGTGAAACGGATGAGAGCGGCTTCGCCGACATCCACTGTCATATTCTGCCCGGGCTCGACGACGGCGC
>JAKAZV010000107.1 GCA_021826505.1 Acidobacteriota bacterium
ATCTTCGGATTGTGCTTCGACAGCACTTTCGTGATCGCCGCCGTCAAGGTCGTCTTGCCGTGGTCTATGTGCCCGATCGTCCCCACATTAATGTGCGGCTTGCTGCGGTCAAATTTCTCTTTCGCCAAGGTGCGTTCTCCTTAAAATTCCACTCTTCCGGCCGCCCGCGGCCGGCGAATATGCTGCGGCTTGGAGCGGGAGACGGGATTCGAACCCGCGACGTTCAGCTTGGAAGGCTGACACTCTACCACTGAGTTACTCCCGCAATCCCGTTCTGGCGGACAAGGCCCATCTTCGTCCGGCACTCGCCCTGCATGCATGTGGTTGAGGGACGCTCCCTGAGCATGTCCCCTCGCCGTTTTCCGCAATCTCTGGAGCCGATGACCGGGATTGAACCGGTGACCTCGTCCTTACCAAGGACGCGCTCTACCAACTGAGCTACATCGGCCCGCCAGCCCTGTTTCCCGCATCCGCTGCTTCCCGCTCTTCGGCGTTTTGCATATCCGCCTTCCGCGCCCAGATCTCCGGAGCCTCGCTCGGCGTGCGCCGCAGCGTCAGCCAGAGAAACAGCAGCAAAATCAGCCCCGTGGCGATCCGCAGCCGTGTTTCCGTGATTTTGCTGTAGGTCGCCGCCAGCAGAACCCCGTATGCCAGTATCGCTATCCCGCGGCGGATGCGCGGGCGCTCCCGCCATGGCTTTCCGATCGCCGCGCTGGCTTCTTTCATGCCGCCGCTCGCCGCAATTTCTTCAATCTGGTGGACAGGGGAGGATTCGAACCTCCGTAGCCCGCAAGGGGCGACAGATTTACAGTCTGTTGGTATTAACCACTCACCCACCTGTCCATGAAACCATCCTCCAACAGGCGATTCCTCGCCCCGGCCCTCCACGGACGGCGGGCAGTTGCGATGTCATCGACATCTGATGGGGATGGCTCTGGAGCTGGCGAAGGGATTTGAACCCCTGACCGGCTGATTACAAATCAGCTGCTCTACCCCTGAGCTACGCCAGCTGGAATCTTTTGCGCTCCAATGCGATGCGCCCCGTTCGCTGGGGTGCACAACTTTTTAATATTAATGAATTGGAATCAGAATTGCAACCACGCTGCCCGCGACCCCGTGAAAACGCACCGGACTTGTCTTGATGATAATACGAAAATCGGTACAAGGCCGTTTTTTGCGCGGCGGCGTTCTCGACTACAATCGGCTGGAATGCCCTGGCCCAGATTCGCGCTTCCCGCATCGGCTCGGTCCGGCGCCTTGATCCGGCTCGCCGGGATGGTGCTGGCGCTATTCCTCATAGGCTTCATGATCTGGCTGGGATGGCGGATGCGCCCGCCCCGCCCGGTGCGGCTTTTGCCTGCCGGCCAGGCCATCGGCTTTCTGAATTTTCGCCTGCTGCGGCGCGGTCATTGGCTGGATCAAGTCCCATCCAGCCCGAATTACGCCCGTTTTGAGCAAAAATCCGGATTTTACTATCGCCGTGATCTGACCGCCGTTGCGCTCAGCCTGCGCCCGGATCCGCCTCATGACATTCGGGCCACGGCCATCCTCGAAGGGCATTTTTCCCGGCGTTTTCATGGGTATTTACGCCATGCCGCAACCCGGACCTGGAAGCTCTCCGGCCGGCGTTATCTGCGGCTGGCCGGCCTGGCGCGGCCGGTCGTCGTGACCTGGCTTAATCCCGGCCTGCTCGCGGTCAGCAATGGTCCCACACCCGCGAGTTTGGCGCCGGTGCTGCGCAAATGGCATAACTGGCTGCCGGCTCGCGCCCCAGGACTGGCGCGCAACTGGAACTCCGGCTGGCTCTCCTGGCTCACGCCGCCGGCCGGTCTGCTGCTGGCCATTAGGCCGCCGGCTTGGCCGCAAATCCGGAATCGCCCCGCTCTTGCCGGAAATCTGCTCTCGATCTCGCGGCTTGAGCTAAATGTCCGGCCGCTGCCTTCCTATCTCCAGCTGCGTATGCGGGCACAAACCGGTTCCTCCAGCTCGGCCCGGATGCTGGCGCAAAATTGGCGGCATTGGAGAGGGTCTTTGCTGGCCCGGCCGGCCCGGCAGCCGGCTCTGGCGCGCCTCCAGGCGGTGCTCAGCGGCGTTCTGATCCGGACGCCTGGCCGCTCGGTCACGCTGCAGGCGCGCATTCCATACTCGGATCTCCAATCCCTGTCCGGGCCTTGATCGCCGCCGCTTCAGGCCCAGTACGCGCGGTCCAGCGAGCGGTATTGAATGGCTTCCGCCAGATGAGGCACGGCCAGCGTTTCCGCCCCGGCCAGATCGGCAATGGTGCGGGCGACTTTCAGAATCCGGTCATGCGCCCGCGCGCTCAGCCCCATCCGCACCAACGCCTGTTCCAGCAGCCGGCTGGAGGCGGCATCCAGTTGGCAGTGGCGCGCCACCTGCCGGGAATTCATCTGCGCGTTGGCATAGAGATGTTCGCCGGCAAACCGCTCCAATTGCAGATTGCGGGCGCCGCGGACCCGCTCGCGGATGCTGCGCGAGCTTTCGCCCGGCGTCCCGCTCTGGCGCAGCTCCTGATGCTTGACCGCGGGCACGTCGATGTGCAGGTCAATGCGGTCGAGCAGCGGGCCGGAAAGCCGCGACACATAGCGCTGAATCTGCAGCGGCGTGCAGTGGCATTCCCGCGTGGGATCGTGATGATAGCCGCAGGGGCAGGGATTCATCGCCGCCACCAGCATGAAGCGCGCGGGAAAATTTACCGCCATGGCGGCGCGCACGATCGCCACCCGGCCGTCTTCCAGCGGCTGGCGCATCACTTCCAGCACGGTGCGGGGAAATTCCGGCAGCTCATCCAGAAATAAAACTCCGTTGTGCGCCAGTGACACTTCTCCGGGCCGCGGCACGCTGCCGCCGCCGATCAGCCCGGCATCGGATATGGTGTGATGGGGAGCGCGAAACGGCCGGTGGGCCAGCAATCCCTGCCGCTCCAGGCTGCCGTTCACGGAATGTATTTTGGTGCTTTCCAGCGCCTCTTCAAATGTCAAGGCCGGCAGAATCGAGGGAATCCGCCGCGCCAGCATGGTCTTGCCCGAACCGGGGGGCCCGATCATGAGCAGGTTATGCCCTCCCGCGCAGGCCACTTCCAGCGCCCGTTTCACCGCCGCCTGCCCGCGCACGTCGGAAAAATCTTCCGGATAATCTCCGGATTCGGCCAGCACCGCGCCGGCATTGATCTTCACCGCCTGCGGCTGGGCATGACCGTTGAGCCAGTCCAGCACCTCGGGCAGATTGCGCGCGCCATAAACTTCTACCCCATCCACCACCGCGGCTTCAGCCGCGTTCGCCAGCGGCACCACCAGTTTGCCGATGGCCCGCTCGCGCGCCAGCATGGCGATTGGCAAGGCTCCGCGAATCGGCCGCAAGGCGCCGTCGAGCGCCAATTCACCCACAAACATATAATCCCCAATCCCATAGCGGACGCCTCCCGCCCCTCCGTTTTCCGCCGCCGGCGCCACCGGATCGCCCGCGCCGGCCGCCGCGCCTCGCGGCCGCTGCACCGCGCCCCAGGCGCCCAATAGCGCCAGCGCCATCGGCAGGTCAAAACCGGAACCCTCCTTCCTCACATCCGCCGGCGCCAGATTGATGATGATGTTGGAATTGATCGGAAGCTCGTAGCCGCAGTTGCGCATCGCCGCCCGCAATCGCTCCCGGCTTTCCCGCACCGCCGCATCCGGCAGCCCCACCGTGGCGAATAACGGTTGGTCCCGGTGTGTGGGCGAGGTATCGACTTCCACCTCGACCAGATTCGATTCAATGCCGAACACTGAAGCGCTAAGCGTGCGAAAGAGCATGGGTTTTGGCGCGGACTCTTCTACTGCGAATGAACCCGTTCAGATTGTCAATTCCCTCGAATAGGGGGTACTGCAAATTCCTGATTTGGGAATTGCTTTCGTGCCTGAGAGTAAAACGGCTGCGCCGCAAAAAAAACAGCCCCTGCGCACAGGGGCTGTGGAGAATGCATTCAGCTGAAAATTACAGGTTTTACGAAACCGGTGCTTTGCGCCGGCGTGGCGTTTTGGGCGCGCCCGGGGCTTTGGGTTTCCGGCCGCGACGCTTGACGTGATTTCCCGCTTCGGCGACCACGGCCTCCGCCAGGCTGAGGCTTTCTTCCTCGGCCGTGGGCGGCGCATCGGGCGAACGGCGGTAAAAGCCCAGCACGGCAATCTGCGAATCTTCTTCCTCATTGCCCTTGCGCGGACGCTCTTCGGACGCGGCGGCATCGCCTTCATTGCCGCCTTCACCGGGATTTTCCTCCATATCCATATCCGGCGAAGGAATGGTGGTTTCGCCGGTGGCGGAAGGTGGTCCGGGTATAAAGATGCGCAGCGCGCCCTTGCGGTCGCGTTGCAGGCGCAGCAGGTTTTGATTCTGTCCCACCCGCAGCAGATCCACCAGGGATGGATAGCCGTATAGCTGCTCATCGAAGCCGGGCAGTTCGTTGCGCAGCATCTGCTTCAAATTCCGCAGATACAGCGGCCGCGGGTTGGTTCCGCGCAGCGGCGCCAGCACTTTTTCCAGCAGCTGCACCGCTTCCTCCGGCGGACGCTGCGGCTCCAGCGGAACCGGCGGCGGCGCCGGGGGCAGAGATGCGGCAGGCGGATAAACCGGCGCGGGACGCTCATAATAGGACGGACGTTCACCGTTCTCAACCGCCGTTTCGGCCGGGACCGTTTCCGCCAGTTCTACTTCAGGCTCTTTTTCCAGCGGCTCAACCACATAGCTGTTGCCCTGGCGTTTCATGGTGACCAGTTGGGCATCGGTCAGCTTCTGCGCGAAGTCGCGGAAGCTGCTGGCGCCGTAATCCCGCTCATTGAAGGTGGAATCGAGCTGGATCAGCGTGCTCTTCAGCAGCCCCAGTTGCGGCTGCACTTCCCGCTCGCCCAGCACCTTCAGGCCGCGATACACCAGCGGCACGGCGCGCTGCAAGGGAAACAGTTCCCGCCGCCGTCCGGAATCGGCTTCGCGCCGCCGGCCCGCCGGCGAGAGGGTCTCGACCAGATTTTCGTAGGCCAGAAATTCCCGGCAGTTGCGCTGCAAAATGCTGCTCGTGAAGGCGCGGCCGCCCACCACGAACACCGCCTTGTTGTACTGCTTCAGCTTTTCCACCAGCGCGATGAAGTCGCTGTCTCCGCCCACGATCACAAAAGCGCTGATGTGCGGGTGTTTGATCGCCATTTCCAGGGCATCCAGCGCCAGGTTGATGTCGGCGCCATTTTTATCCCCCCGCGGCGTCAGGTCGCGCTGCACCATCAGGACCGCGTTTTGGGTCAGGGTGCGGGTCAGCTCGCCCGCCCGTTTCCAGTTTCCGTAGGCGATTTTGGTTACGACTTCACCGCGCTCTTTCAGCGCTTCCAGCACCAGGGCCAGATCGAAGTCGCGGTTCAGCGTGCCGCGCACGCCGATTTGAATATTGTCAAAATCTATGAATACCGCAATTTTTAACTGTTCTTCGTTCACGTTGGAGACTCCACTCCCGTCCGTCTCACCCGCATCGTTCGGGGCGTCATGATCGGCTGTGGCGGCGGAAGAAATTTCACTCAGGTTCTGCTGGCCTCGCATGGGGCCGCTGGCTCTACCGTCTTTATCCTGCCCGTGCCCGGCTTTCCGGGGCGCGGTGCGGCTACTAAAATGTACGGCTCAAATCCGGGGAATGCGCGCCCTGTGCCTGGACTGTTGATCGCAGTACCGCAAATAATCCGGCAGGAACGCTGTCCTCAATATAACACAACCTCTGCCCGCGCAACCCTGAATCGCGCTGATCCAAATTTTCAATTCATGAAAGTGCGGGAAATCTGCGGCAATCCGCCTTGGGTCAGGCTAAGATGCTTACGCGGTTGCCGTGTCGCAGCCCCCGCTGGTCCGAAAGCCATGTTTGCTTTGATTTTTCCTTGCCTGGGCTTGGCCCTGCCCGTCACCGTCCCGGTTTCCGCCGGCGATAACGCCTGGATGCTGGTCTCCACGGCCCTGGTTCTGCTCATGACCGGCCCCGGACTGGCCTTGTTTTACGGCGGGCTGGTGCGCCGCAAAAACGTGCTTTCGGTCATGATGCAAAGCTTCAGCATGATGGCCCTGATCACGGTCCTGTGGGTGCTCATCGGCTATAGCCTGGCCTTCAGTCCTTTTTCGGCCTTCATCGGCGGCTTCCATTTTCTGGGCTTGCGGCACGTCGGCGCGGCCCCCAATCCCGCCTACGCCGCGACCATTCCCCAGTCCACCTTCATGCTGTTCCAGATGATGTTCGCCATCATCACCCCGGCGCTCATCACAGGCGCTTTCGCGGAACGCATGAAATTCAGCGCCATGCTGCTGTTTCTCGGCCTCTGGTCCCTGGTGGTCTATGCGCCCATGGCGCATATGGTCTGGGGCCAGGGGGGCTGGCTGGGCATCAACGGAGCGGTGCCCACGCTCGACTTCGCCGGCGGCACCGTGGTGCATATCACCAGCGGCGTCTCGGCGCTGGTCTGCGCCCTGTATCTGGGCCGCCGTCGCGGTTATCCCCGCGAGGCCATGCCGCCTCATAACCTTGTGTTAGCCATGGTGGGCGCCTGTCTGCTCTGGGTGGGCTGGTTTGGCTTCAATGCCGGCAGCGCCCTGCGGGCCGATGCCCTGGCCTCCAGCGCCTTTGTCGCCACCCAGGCCGCGGCCGCCATGGCCGCGCTGGCCTGGGGCGCGGTCGAGTGGCTGCGCACCCGACATGCCAGCCCGCTGGGCATCATCTCCGGCGCCGTCGCCGGCCTGGTGGCGATTACCCCGGCCGCCGGCTTTGTGACCCCGATGGCGGCTTTGCTCATTGGCGCGGTGGCGGGCGTGGTCTGTTATGCCATGGTCACCGTGGTGAAAGCCCGTTTCAGCTACGATGACGCGCTTGATGCCTTCGGCGTGCACGGCATGGGTGGCACCGTGGGCGCCATTCTGACCGGCGTCTTCGCTACCCGGGCCATCAATCCCGCTTTTGGCGCCGGCGTCGCGGTCGGTGCGGTGGATGGCCACTGGCTGCAAATCCCGCATCAGCTCGTGGGCGTCGGCATCGCATGGGGCTGGGCCGCCATCGGCACCCTGGCCTTATTGTGGCTGGTGGATAAAGTTCTGGGTCTGCGCGTCAGCCCCGAAGATGAAATCGAAGGCCTCGATGTTTCCCTCCACGGCGAGGAAGGCTATCACTTCGATTAGCGCTGGTTTAAAAATGGTTCGGGCGGCTTGCTGTAGCCGGCGTTAGAGCGCGCTGGGACCGCGCTGGCCATTGCGGATCCGGATCGCGTCTTCCACTGGCAGCACGAACACCTTGCCGTCGCCGATCTTGCCCGTGCGCGCCGATTTCAGCAGCGCCTCGATCACCTGCTCAACCAGTTCGTCCGGCAGCACCATCTCGATTTTGAGCTTGGGCAGCAAATCCACCGAATATTCCCGTCCCCGGTAAACCTCGGTGTGGCCTTTTTGCCGGCCGTGCCCCCGCACTTCCAGCACTGTCATGCCCTCGATGCCGATTTCTTTCAGGGCGTCTTTGACCTCGTCCAGGCGGGAAGGTTGAATAATGGCTTCAATTTTTTTCATCGCGGCAAATACTACCACGTTCCGGGCCTCGCCGGGAACCCGGCGCCGCGAAAACCCGATTGGGCGCTTTGGCCCGCTGCGCTGCCCCGCACCCTCGCGGTATAGTGGAATACGAATCAGCCGGAGCGTTCCGTTCATTCCGGGGATGCTCCGCCGGTTTTGCACACCCCATGGAAGCGGCCACCTATACAGCGCGTTTGTCCCTGGCGATGGATCTCGACCGCGTCGAGGCGCTGTCGGCTGATCTGGAGCGTATCGCCGAAGGCCGCGGCGCCGCCGAGCTCATGCGCAGCCTGGTCGGTCTTTGCAAGCACCGCGTGCCGCATTACCACTGGGTGGGCATTTATCTGCTGCGCGGCAATGAACTGCGCCTGGGGCCCTATGCCGGCCGGCCCACCGTCCACACCCGCATCCCGGTTGACCAGGGCATCTGCGGCGCGGCCGCCCGGGCAGGCACGGCGCTGATCGTGCCCGACGTTCAGGCCGACAAACGGTATCTGGCCTGCAGCCGGGAAACCCGCTCCGAAATCGTGGTCCCCATCCTCGCGGGCGAGAGCGTGCTGGGCGAAATTGATATTGATAGCGACCTGCCGCGCGCGTTTAACGAACACGATCAGGCCCTGCTCGAACGCGCCGCCTCACTCATTGCCGGCGCCTTGCGCCGCGCCCCGGTGCTCGATGCGCTCTTTCCCGAACCCGAAGCCGTGGGTTAATTTGGGGATGAGCATTGAAATCTATTCAGGTTTTTGATCCCACACGCAGCCTGCATTCGCAGGTGTCTTAGCGGTCGGCATTTCCCGCTACAATGGTGCGGATTCTCCGCATGCCGTCCCAGCCTGATTCC
>JAKAZV010000108.1 GCA_021826505.1 Acidobacteriota bacterium
GGAATGTCATGGCCCGGGCTCGGCGCATGTGGCCGCCATGCGGGCGGGAAATTTTTCCCGCTTGCACATATATGATCCCGGCCGGCTTTCTTCCAATGGTCAGGTGGAATTCTGCGGCTCTTGTCATCGCACTCCTATGATGGTCTACAACATGCGGATCTCGGGCATTCTGGATGTGCGGTTTCAGCCCTACCGGCTGACTTTGAGCCATTGCTGGAACCCCCACGACCGCCGTATCGGCTGCCTGGCCTGCCATAACCCGCATCATTTGGTTCACGCGAATCCTGCCTGGTATGACTCCAAATGCCTGGCTTGTCATGTCACGCAGGGCCAGCTCCCCACCCTTACCAAGACCGGCCGTGCCTGCCCGGTCGCACGGCATAATTGCGTCACCTGCCATATGCCCAAAACCCGGCTCCCGGGCGCGCATTTCCGCTTTGCCGATCATTTTATCCGCATCGTTCGCCCCGGCCAACCCTATCCCGGCTGAATCTTCTCTCCGCTTCTTCACTTCATCTTCATGCTGCTCGGCATTGCGGCTATATTGAAACCAGGCAGGCGGAGCATGGACGATAAATTTTGGAATTACGGGTCCTGGAAGTACTGGGTTTTATTGATGGGGAAAATTCTGGTCGTTGCCGGCATGGCATGGGCGTTGGGCTGGTGGGATGGCCGGCTGATGCCCGCGCCGAACCAATTGCTGGCACACTGGTCGCGCCTGGGCACCGACTGGCCCTATACGCTGGTCATGGCGCTTTGCGGCCTGGCTTCGTATTTGCTGCTGCGGCTGGCGCTGTGGGACCAGAAATTCCGCTGCCGCGTCTGCGTGCGCCGCCTGCGCCTGCCCCAGGCTGAAGGAATATATAGTTCGGTGCTGCTCGGCGGCACGCCCTATTGTGAATATGTCTGCACCTGGGGACACGGCAAACTCTTCGTCCCCGAACTGCATCTTGCCAGCAGCGGCAAGCCCATGTGGACCGGCTATGAAAGCCTTTGGGATAATTTGCTGCGTGCCGAAGAGGCCGCGGTGGAGAAATAATCCCGGCAAAATTACCGGCTTGCTTTACAATGGGCGGCGAGGCCATGAAAACAAAATTTCCTATGCGTCTGGGCATAAAAGCGGCTGCGCCGCTTGCCATGAGTCTGTTTTTTTTTGCCGCGGGCAGCGCTTTCGCCGCGCATGCGGGCAATAGCAAAGCCGCGCGCGCCGCACATGATCAGTTCATGGAAACCTGCTCCATGTGCCACGGCGCGGCCGGCAAGGGCTTTCCCGCTATTCACACTCCCAACTTTACCGACCCCCGCTGGCAGGCCAGTCACACCGATGCTCAACTCAAATCCGCCATCACCCACGGCAAATTGGGCGATGGACGGATGCCGGCTTTTCAGGGCCAGCTGTCACCCCGGCAGATTGACGCACTGGTTCGTTATGTAATTCGCGGCTTTGCAAAAAAACAAAAGTAGAAAGGCGGTTTGCTCATGTGCTTCACCGTTCCTTCGTGTTATCGCTCCTGCCGTGCCCCATTTCTGGCTGGTCTGGCCGCGCTGGCGCTGGCCGTCTCCCTGGCGGCGCAGATGCCGGCCATGGCGCAAACCCAGCTCAAGCCCGGCGACCGCGCCCCCAACTTCCGCCTGCTGAGCGACCAATGGGGTCCGGTTTCCCTCGCGCAGTTCCGCGGCAAAGACAACGTGGTGCTGGCGATTTACGTGCTGGCCTTCACGCCCGGTTGAAAAAGCGAACTCCAGGGCTATCAGTCTGATAGCGCAAAACTGAACGCCCGGCATACGGTCGTGCTCGGCATGAGCATGGACTCTCCCGCCGCCAACGCTGCCTTTGCCAAACAGATCGGGGTCAAATTTCCGCTCCTCAGCGATCCCGATGGCCGCATTGAACGCCGCTACGGAGTGCTCTTGAAAAAAGCCAATATCAAGGGCGTGGGCTACGAGCTGGCCCGCCGCACCACCTTCGTGATTGATAAAAAAGGCATCATCCGCAACGTGGAAATCAGCAGCACCGCGCTCAATCCCAATAATGCCGTGGCCTTCTGCCTGACCATGGCGCATGCAGGAAAGAAGTGAAGACGGAAAATCAGGTTCAGAATCCACCGCCACTGGCTACCATCGCCCGGTTGGGCGAACACGCGGGCGAAGAAGTATGTTTGCGCGGCTGGGTCTATAACCTGCGCGAGAGCGGTAAACTGCTTTTCCCCCAGTTTCGCGACGGCGCCGGCATCGTGCAGGGCGTGCTCTTCCAGAAAACCGCGCCGCCCGAACTCTTTGCCCGGGTCAAATCGCTGACTCAGGAAACTTCGGTCGAAGTTACGGGCAAAGTGCGCGCCGATGCCCGCGCGCCCGGCGGATACGAACTTGAAATTACCGGGCTCGAAATCGTCCAGCTCGTCCCGCCCGAGTCCCCTTATCCCATCACGCCCAAGGAACATGGCGTGGATTTTCTCATGGATCACCGCCATCTCTGGCTGCGCAGCCAGCGTCAGACGGCGATCCTGCGGGTTCGGCATGAGGTGATCCGCGCGGTGCGCGAGTTTTTAGATCACGATGGCTTCATCCTCGCCGACGCGCCCATTCTCACCCCCGCCGCCTGCGAAGGCACCTCGACCTTATTCGAGGTTGACTATTTCGACGACAAAGCCTATCTGACGCAGTCGGGCCAGCTCTATGCCGAAGCCGCGGCCATGGCGCTGGGCAAAACCTACTGCTTCGGCCCCACCTTTCGCGCCGAAAAAAGCAAAACCCGGCGGCACTTGACCGAATTCTGGATGGTCGAGCCGGAAATGGCCTTCGCCCAGCTCGATGACGTCATGGCGCTGGCCGAGCGGCTGGTCGCCGGCGTGGTCGCGCGGGTGCTGCAGTCCTGTCCGCGCGAGCTGGCCGTGCTCGAACGCAATCTCGCTCCGCTCGAGGCCGTGCAACTGCCGTTTCCCCGCATCAGCTACGATGAGGCCGTGGAGCGGCTGCGCGCCGCCGGCAGCCCGATCGAATGGGGCGGCGATCTCGGCGGCACGGACGAAACTCTGCTGGCCCGGGAGTTTGACCGTCCCGTGATGGTGCACCGCTATCCCGCCCAGGTCAAAGCCTTTTACATGCAGCCCGACCCCGTGCGGCCGGAAGTGGCGATGTGCGTGGACATGCTGGCGCCCGAAGGCTATGGCGAAATCATCGGCGGCAGCCAGCGCATTCACGACCTTGATCTCCTGCGCCGCCGCATCGAAAGTCACCACCTGCCCGAAGCCGCCTTCCAGTGGTATCTGGATCTGCGCCGTTTCGGCTCGGTCCCGCATGGCGGCTTCGGCATGGGCATTGAGCGTGTGGTGGCCTGGCTCTGCGGCATTGAGCACATCCGCGAAACCATACCCTTTCCCCGCACCATTTACCGCATCTTCCCCTGATGCTTCGAGAGACCTGGCATGAACATCCGGCTCATTGGCGTGCCGCTCGATCTGGGCCAGGACCGGCGCGGCGTGGACATGGGACCCTCCGCCGTGCGGGTCGCCAACCTGGCCAGCCGCATCGAAGCCCTCGGCCATCGGGTCGAAGATGCCGGCAATCTCCAGGTGGCGCTGGCGGAACAGAAAACTCCCGGCGATCCCAGGGCCAAATACCTGCGCCCCATCGCTTCGAGCTGCCGCAAGCAGGCGGATTGGGTCTTGGCCACCCTCGACTCCGGCGCCTGGCCGCTGGTTCTCGGCGGCGATCATTCCATCGCCATCGGCACCGTCAGCGGGGCCAGTGAATTCTATCGCCGGCAAGGGCAAAAGCTGGGCCTCATCTGGCTCGATGCCCATGGCGACTGCAATACCCCGGAAACCAGTCCCAGCGGCAATATTCACGGCATGGCGCTGGCCTGCCTGCTGGGCGCCGGGCCGCGCGAGTTGACGCAGATTCTTTCTCCTCAGCCCAAAGTCGCGCCCGAAAACACCGTGCTGGTTGGTGTGCACGACCTCGACCCCGGTGAAAAAGAATTTCTCCGCCGCGCCAGCGTCAAAGCCTTCACCATGCGTGATCTCGACGAGCGCGGCATGCGCGCGGTCCTGGAAGAGGCAATCGCCATCGCCGGCCGCGGCGCCGCCGGCATCTGCGCCTCCCTCGATATGGATTTCATTGACGCCGCCTGGGCGCCCGGCGTGGGCACCCCGGTGCGTGGCGGCGTCACCTATCGCGAAGCCCATCTGGCCATGGAAATTCTCGCCGACAGCCGCGCCCTGCGCGCCCTGGAAGTCGTCGAGATCAACCCCATTCTCGACGAGCACAACCGCACCGCCGAATTGGCGGTCGAGCTGGTGCTCAGCGGGCTGGGCAAAAAAATTCTTTGACCCTTATGAACCTGCGGCAAAAATCCACGGTGGCCGAAATCCGCGCTCGCTTCGATCAGGATGTCGAGCGCTTCAGCAATCTGGAAACCGGCCAGGTGGCCATGCCCGATTCGCTGCTGTTTCTGGAATTAACCGCCCGTGCCGCCGCCGCGGTCACCCCCCGGGCCCGCGCGGTTTTGGATCTGGGTTGCGGAGCGGGCAACTATACTCTGAAGATTTTACAGCATTTGCCCGGTCTCGACTGCACCCTGGTGGACCTCAGCCAGCCCATGCTGGCGCGCGCCCGCGAACGGGTCGCGGCCGCGACTCGCGGCCGCGTGGAAACCCGGCAGTGTGATATCCGTGAACTCCGCTGGCCCGCCGCCAGTTATGATCTGATCCTGGCCGCGGCGGTGCTGCATCACTTGCGTGGCGAAGAAGAATGGAATGCGGTGCTGGCCGCCGTTGCTTCCTGGCTGCGCCCCGGCGGCAGCTTTTGGATCGTGGATAAATTGGAGGCTTCGACTCTGGCCGTGGAGCAGCTTCTTCAGGATCGCTATAGCCATCATCTGATTCAGGTGGGCGGCGGCGGCGCCGCGGGCGCGGCTTACCGCGACCACGTATTCGCCTATATCGAAAAAGAAGATTCACCCCGCCCGCTGCTCTGGTTCATGCGCCGCATGGAGCAGGCCGGTTTTCAGGACCTGGATATCCTCCATAAAAACGGCCCCTTCACCGCACTGGGCGGGTGTAAAAAATAATTCTTTATAAAGATAACCGCCGCAAACGCAGGGCATTCGTGATCACCGAAACCGAGCTGAACGTCATTGCCGCGCTGGCCAGAATGGGGCTGAGCAGCAGCCCGAACCAGGGGTAGAGCACGCCGGCGGCGATGGGAATGCCCAGCGAGTTATAAAGAAAGGCAAACCAGAGATTTTGCCGGATATTGCGCATCGTGGCCCGGCTTAGCTGCCGCGCCCGCCACAGGCCGCGCAGATCGCTTTTCACCAGCGTGATCCCGGCGCTGGCAATCGCCACGTCCGTCCCGGCGCCCATCGCGATGCCTACTGCGGCCCGGGCCAGCGCGGGCGCATCGTTGATGCCGTCGCCGGCCATGGCCACGCGCCGGCCCTGCTGCTGCATCTGCCCGACCGCTTCCCCCTTTTCGCCCGGCGAGAGCCCGGCGCGAACTTCGCTGAATGGCAATCCGTTCGCCGCCGCGTGCGCGGTCACCGCATTGTCACCCGTGAGCAGAATCAGGCGCAGGCCATCCGCCGCAAGTTGGCGCAGAATTTCCCCCGCCTCGGGCTTAAGTGGATCGGCGGCGGCCAGACGGCCGGCAATGTGTTGTTCCGCGGCCAGATACAAAATCGTCTGCCCCTGGGCGCGCAAGGCTTTGCTGCTTTCCTCCCAGTCCTCGATTTCAGACGCGGTCACATGATGTTCGCGCAGCATCGCCGCATTGCCCAGTGCGTATGTGCGGCCCTCGATCGTTCCTTGCACGCCCGCGCCCGAATGGGCGTGAAAACCCTGCACGGCCGGCAGTGGCAAACCCCGCTCCCGCGCCGCCGCCAGCACCGCCCGGGCGAGGGGATGCTCGCTCGCCTGTTCCAGCGCCGCCGCCAGCCGCAACACGTCCGTTTCCTGCCATCCGGGAGCGGCCGCCATGCCGGCCAGCACGGGCTTGCCTTCGGTCAGCGTCCCGGTCTTATCCAGCGCCAGCGTATCCACGGAAGCCAGATGCTCGAGCGCCTCGGCGTTTTTGATCAGCACCCCGGCCTGGGCCCCGCGCCCGGTGGCGACCATGATGGACATCGGCGTGGCCAGGCCCAGCGCGCAGGGACAGGCAATAATCAGCACCGCAATGGCATTCACCAGTCCATGCGCCAGTTGCGGCTGCGGACCCAGCGCCAACCAAAGCCAGAAAGTGACGGCGGCGCACAGCAGCACGGCGGGCACAAACCAGCCCGCCACCCGGTCGGCCAGCCGCTGCACCGGAGCGCGGCTGCGCTGCGCCTGCGCCACCATGCGCACAATCTGCGCCAGCAGCGTCTGGCTGCCCACTCGCTCGGCGCGCATCAGAAACGTGCCCGCGCCGTTGAGCGTGCCCGCCGTCACGGCCGCATCCGGGATTTTTTCCACCGGCATCGCCTCGCCCGTCAGCATGGATTCATCCACGCTGCTTGCGCCTTCGATCAGCCGGCCATCAACGGGAATTTTTTCGCCCGGCCGCACGCGCAATACGTCTCCCGGCTGAACCAGCGCCAGCGGCGTCTCCTGCTCGCCGGCCTCGGTCACCCGCCGCGCCATGGCCGGCGTCAGGTGGAGCAAGGCCCGGATGGCGCCGCTCGTCTGGCTCCGCGCCCGCAATTCCAGCACCTGTCCCAGCAGAACCAGCGCGGTGATCGCCGCTGCCGCCTCAAAATAAACCGGCGGCAAGCCCTGCCGGGCGTGCATCGCCGCCGGAAACCACTCCGGCCGCAGCACCGCGATCAAGCTGTAAAAAAATGCCACTCCCACGCCCATGGCAATCAGGGTAAACATGTTCAGGCTGCGGTTTTTAATCGAAGCCCAGCCGCGGACGAAAAACGGCTTTCCGCCCCACAGCGCCACCGGCGTGGTCAAAATCAGCTGCGCCCACTCGCGGCCATGTGCGTTCAATATCCGCCCCGCCCCCGGCGCCATGCCCAGCGCCAATACCGGCACGGTCAATCCCAGGCTGATCCAGAAACGGCGCGACATTGCGGCCAGCTCTGCATTTTCCGGCTCCGGCGCGGTTGCGCTCGCTTCCAGCGCCATGCCGCAAATCGGACACGCGCCCGGTTGCGATTGCACCACCTCCGGATGCATGGGGCACGTGTAACTGGCTGCGGGCGGCAGTGGTGTGTCCGGCTCCAGCGCCATGCCGCATTTGGGGCATGCTCCCGGCCGGCTGCTTTCTACCTCCGGATCCATGGGGCATACATAGCGCGTGCCCGCGGCGATGGCCGGCTGTGCGGCGATCGCCGCCGTTTGGACCGCTGGTTGTGGGTTCAGGTAGCGCTCGGGATCAAGCAGAAATTTTTCCCGGCATTTGGGATTGCAGAATCGATAGCTGCGGCCCTGGTATTCGGCACTCGGCGCATCGGCGCGGGTTACCGTCATGCCGCAAACCGGATCGCGCACGGCCAGGGGCGGTTGGTTATTTAAAATCGGCGGAAATGCATTCATTTCTCAGTTTAACAGCCGAGCGGACTTGTTTCAGGCATGCCACCACGGGACCAGATCGCTCCGCCCCGGTGCAATCTCTGATTGCTTTTTGCGGCCCATCATCTCACACTTGGGAGTCATAGTGAATCCATGCGCAAATCACTGATTGGAATATTGCTTTTGGGCTTGGGAATATTTTTCGCATGGCATGATTTTCATGCTCCTAGCCCGGTGGTCAAAGCCAGTGATGCCCGGTTTCATCGCGCAAAACCTCCCATCCTGCGTTCGGCTCGCGCCGGCTTTTATAGCCATATTCCCGCCTCCATCCGGGCACAGGCGGATCGCAGCTGGGTGGCGCGGGAATTGCTCAACGATTACGGCGCCATGTATGTCGCCCGCGGTGTGAAGCTGCCGCCGGGGCTGATTTTTTCGGGCTCGCGCGCGACGCAACAATGGCAGCATGCGGCCCCGCACTCGGCCGCCCAAATGGATGGCATTCGCGTGGTGCTGCAAACCCCGGCCTTGCGCGCCCTGCTGGCGGCGCGGGCGCAAGCCCGGCGTGAGGGGCTGCGGCTGGAGCCGCGCGGCCCCGACGCTGCCCGCCGTGGGTTTGCCCAGACGGCGCGGCTGTGGGAAAGCCGGGTGCGACCGGCGCTGGTTTACTGGCGGCGCCAGGGCCGGCTGGCGCCGGCGCAAGCCGAGCATATCGCGCGACTCAGCCCGGTGCGGCAGGTGCCGGTGGTATTGCGCCTGGAACGCCAGGGCATCTGGTTCAGCACCGATTTCAATAAAACCATTCTCGATTCCGTCGCCGCGCCCGGAACCTCGCAGCATATCGCCATGCTCGCCTTTGATCTGCGCGAATACAGCCAGCCGCGGTTATGGAAAATAT
>JAKAZV010000109.1 GCA_021826505.1 Acidobacteriota bacterium
CATCCCACCCTCTTCGGCCCGCCTCCCGCATTGCGTGCTTTCGCTGAGCTCAGCTCGGCTCATGAACTGGTCTAAACTATAGCCACGGGTGGGTCAAAGCGGCTGTGCCGCAATTATTGAGCGCATTGGCTTTCGCGCAATCGTTTTAAATCCATTCGCATCGTTGGGTCTTCCCGCAGCGTGGCGAGCGTCTGGCGCAGAATAGCGGCGGCGCCGGGACGCGCGGGAAACTGGATTTGGTAATGCGCCCATTTGCCTTCCCGCCGCGCAACCGCAATCCCCGTTCGCCGCAAATAGGCCAGATGGCGCGAAATCTTCGGCTGGCTCTCCCCGAGCACAGCGGCGAAGTAACAGACGCAGACTTCCCGGCCGGCCATCAAATGCAGCAGCCGCAGCCGGGTGGGATCGGCCAGGGCGGCGAAGATTGGCGCCAGGCTCTGGGCGGAGGGGGTGGTTCGGCGCACACCTCATTATATATGGCTTGACAAATATGTCCACCGGACTATATATTCGCTTATGCATATGCGTCCAGGAGAATCTCTATGAACCCCGATCCCGCCCTGCAGCAACAAGTTCAGGCCCAATACGGCCGCGCGGCCCTCGCCGTGATGGAATCCGGTGAGCGGGCCGGCTGCGATCCCGGCCTGCGCTGCTGTGATCCCATCACCACCCATCTATACTCCGCGGACCAAATCGGCGCGCTGCCCGAAGCCGCGGTGCGGGCCTCGCTGGGCTGCGGCAATCCCACCGCGCTGCTGGATTTGCGCCCCGGCGAAACCGTGCTCGATCTGGGCTCCGGGGGCGGCATGGATGTTTTGCTCTCGGCCCGGCGCGTGGGACCCTCCGGCCAGGCGATTGGCCTCGACATGACGGATGAAATGCTGGCTCTGGCGCGGAAAAACCAGCGCCAGGCGGGCGTCGCCAATGCCGAGTTTTTGCGCGGCACAATCGAGCATATTCCGCTCCCGGATGCCTCGGTGGATGTCGTCATATCCAACTGCGTCATCAATCTTTCCGCCGACAAGGACCGGGTTCTCGCCGAAGCCTTTCGCGTGCTCAAACCGGGCGGCCGTTTTGCGGTTTCCGATGTGGTGGTGCGTGGCTCGGTCCCGGAGGCGGTGCGCCAGAGCATGCAGCTTTGGATCGGCTGCATTGCGGGCGCACTCGAGGAAAACGAATATCTGGCCAAGCTGGCCGCGGCGGGGTTCACAGCATCCGCCATAGAACCCACGCGGATTTATGAGTTGGAGGATGCGCGCCAGTTTCTGAGCACCTCGGGAGTTGATGTGGACGCCATCGCGGCCCAGGTGGAGGGAAAATTCTTCAGCGCCTTTATCCGCGCCTATAAGCCTCAAATTCCCGGCAGTCAGGCTTGAATCGGGAAAATATATGGATATCCCTTACCGGATTCTGTTTCTTTGCACCGGCAACTCGGCCCGTTCCCTCATGGCCGAGGCCATTCTCAACCATAAAGGCAAAGGCCGCTTCCTGGCCTCCAGCGCCGGCAGTCATCCCGCCGGCCATCCCCGTCCCGAAGCCCTGCGCCAGCTTACGGACGCCGGCATTTCCACCGCCGGATTGCGCAGCAAATCCTGGACGGAATTTACCGCCGCCGGCGCGCCCGCCTTCGATTGTGTGATTACTGTCTGTGACAATGCCGCGCGCGAGCCTTGCCCCTACTGGCCCCATGCGCCCTTGACCGCGCACTGGGGCATTCCCGATCCAGCCGCGGTCCAGGGTTCGGCCGAAGATATTGCCCGCGCGTTCCAAACAGCCTTCCTCAGCCTCGAGGCCCGCATTGGCTTGCTGCTGGCGCTGCCGCTCGATAAATTGGCGCGTCTGCCCGCGCAGAACGCCCTTGCCCGCATTGGGCATTCGCTGTAAATCGCTGGACCTCGCGGCCGGCAAATTGATGAATAGGTAGAACTGCGAAATGTAGCTTAGGGCCGCGCCTGCGCGGCCGGAAAATGATAAATGCAAATGCTCAGGGCTGGAACCGTGACCCGGCCGGAAGCCATGTCTACGGGAACCTTTCGAATCGTGACCTGGGGCGGCTCGCCGGCGCGGTTCGCGGCGCTCAGGTTCGGGCCCGTCATGACCCAGACCTGCGCGGGTCCGGCCAGGTGAACGCCAATGGCATGCAGTTTGAAGGGCTGCGCCTGGCGGGTGGCATTGACTACGGCCAGGTTCACGAAATGATGTCCGGGGGTAAAGGCCGCCAGCATATCCAGCGGGTAAGTGGGGCTGCCCGCCTGCTTGCGCGGCAAGTCGCCGACAATATGCTTCTTGGGCAAGGGCTGGGGCGAGTTGCCGGTCAGCCGCATTGGCTGGGCGCCGGCGCCTAAATGCTCGCCATAAAACTGATATAACAGCCCCAGCGTGTTCAGCCCGATCTGGCCGTGGTTGAAATCCAGCGTCGAGGTGCCCATCGTCAATGCCGCCATGCGCAGAAAATTGGTGTGCCGCAGCATCTCATTCAGGATCATGGCGTAGGCCAGCGCGCCTTTGAGGTTGGGCCGCGCCCCGATATACGCGTATTCATCCTGCGAGAGAAAAATCTTTTTCCGCACCATGGCGGGAAAACGGCGCTCGTAGTGCTGCCATTCCTCGGCTTCAAAGCGCACGCTATTGGAGGCCCGGCGGGCCCAGGCCAGCAAAGGAATTTTCGGTGAAGGCTTGGCGCGAGGGCCGAACCCGCGGCCGTAATTTGCATACCAGTGGTTGGTAATGCCGGAAAAATATCCCCAGTCGTGCTTAAGGAATCCGCAGGTCCAGTCGGTTTTGGAGCACAGCGGGTTGGTGCTCTGATAGGGCATCGAACCGGAGGCGAGCAGCGTGATATTGGGATCCGCCCGTTTCATGGCGCGGTAAAAGATCCGGTGCTTGATCAGGTAATACGCCAGCGTGGTGTGCCCCAGTTGCCAGGCGCCGTAGGGCTCGTTGCCGATATCCCAGAACTTGACGTTATAGGGAGCGGGATGCCCGTTGCGCGCCCGCCAGGCGCCCATGGGCGTGGTCACGGCGCCGTTGATATATTGCACTTCCTGCGCCGCTGAATGCTCATCGCCAAAGCCGGCGTTGACGGTGATATAGGGCTGCACTCCGATCAGCCGGCACAGGGTCATGAACTCATCCAGGCCCACATCGTTGGACTGCACCGCGTTCCAGGCATGGTCAAGCACCGGCGGGCGTTTATCGGGGTTGCCCACCGAATCGTACCAGTTGAAGTCAGAGATAAAATTGCCGCCCGGCAAACGCCAGAAGCCGGAATGAAGCTGGCGCAGCGCGCGGATCGCGCCCGGACGGAAGCCGTCCAGATTGTTGGCCGGCATCAGGGAAGCCGTGCCGATATGAAAATTGCCCGTGCCCCTGCCGGTCACCTTGAAGATGCCGTTCGCGGTGCTCGCGCCCGCGGTAAAAGCAATGGGGAATTTGGTGTAGCCGGCGGCAAGCACGGAAAATTTCAGGCTGCTCCGGCCATCGCGGCCAGAGCCCCAGACCAGCGAAACCCTGACCTGCGCTCCCGGCGTGCCGCGCAGATATATATAGCCCACATACCGCTGCCCCTGCTCCAGCGCCAGACCCGATTGCCGGATGCCGCGCGGCTCGCCGGGTTGCAGCAGGATCTCCGGACTGTGCGTCCCGACAAAGGCGGCGACAGGATCCATCACCACCGGCCGCGCTGATCCAACCGGGCGCCATTTATGCGGCAGCATGCCCATAAAGCCCGGAAAGCGGGGATGAACCGGTCCGGGTTTTTTCGCCATAATGGGATAATAAAATTTACGGTCGTTGAGCATCTGCGACCACAGAGTGCGGTACACCAGCGAGCCCAGGTTCTCAATAAACATTCCGTACTCATACGGCGAAACCGGCCGGGCCAGCCGGTGGGCATGCAGCGTCACCTCAAGTTTTTTGGGTGCAGTTGGCCGGTGTTGCCCGGCCAGGGCCGCCGTGACGAGGCCAACTGTGAGCATAAAAACAGTCACTGTGTTTCTGCCGCCGGAATAATGAGCCTGGGACACGGTATTTCCTCAACTTTCCAAACCTGAATATGCTATACCCGGCAAAAGCCGATTGAAAAGCAGATTCTTTTCCGCCAATTCATCGAGAAATTCAATGTATTCTGATAAACGGTCGCATTCCTGCGCCTTGTTCTCATGAAAACCACTCTGGATGGCTGGGAGGCCCTGCAAGCCGTCGTCCGGTTTGGCAGCTTTGCCGCGGCGGCCAAAAAGCTCAACCGTTCCCAATCCACCGTTAGCTACGCCCTGGCGCGGCTGCAGGAGCAACTCGGCGTTCGCTTGTTTGAGCTGCGCGGCCGCAAAGCCGTCTTGACCGAAGCCGGCCGGGTCTTGTTATCCGACGCCGAGCCACTGCTGGGCGGCTTTGGCCGGTTGGAGCAGCGGGCCCGCACCCTCGGGTCGGGGGGCAAGCTGGAGCTGCGGCTTTCCGTGGATAGCATCTATCCTTACCCGAAATTGTTTGCCGCGCTGCGGAGCTTCGGCCGCAAATACCCGCATGTACACACCATTTTGCGCCAGGCCACGTTTATTTCTCCGGAAACCGAATTCCTGACCCAGGGCGCCGATCTCTGCATTGCCGGCCTCGCCTCGCGCGAATTGCTGATGCAGCCGGTGCTGGAAGTTCGCCTGCGGGCGGTGGCGCGCAAGGGCCATCCGCTGGCCGCCAAAAAACGCATATTGTCCCGGGCGGATCTCATGCGCCACCTGGCGGTGGTCATCGAAGGCGACAGCTCCGGCGAAGTGAAAAGCCAGCCGCGCGCGCCCGCCCAGCGTACGCTTGCGGTTTCCACCATTGAAGCCGCCATCGAAGCGGTCCGCTGCGGGCTCGGCTTTGCCTGGCTGCCCCGCTACCGGATTCAGCCTCTGCTGGAGGCGGAAGAATTGATTCCCCTCCGCTTGCCCCTGGGCGGGCAACGATGGGCCCGCTTCCATCTGTTCTGCCGCGACGGCGATGCCGGCGGCCGGGAGCTGCGGGAATTGGCCGGATTATTGGGCCTGGGCCGGGATATGGAAGTGATTTAATCTCTGATCTGCGGCGCCGCTGCCATCTATCGAATTACCCGATACATTCCCGGAAAAAATCAGTGATTGGCCTCTCGTCTTGAAAGGCTACAATACGGGCGCGCTCCCGATGGTTTGGACTCATACGGCGCCGAATGCGCTTGGGAGCTGCTTTTCTGGATTGCGCCATGAATTCATCCTCTTCCCCCGCCCGCTGCCGCATCTCCGTCCTGGCCGGCATCGCTTTTGTTGCCTTATTCCTGTTGCCCCGGCCGGGCCTGGCGCAAGCCAAAACCCAGAGGCCGCCTCGTTTATCCGGCGCGCCCCACGTCTTTGTCCAGCACATACGGATCTACGGCCCGTCGCTGGCCGGCAATCTCGAGGGCGAAAAGGTCAATCGCCCCGCCATCGTTTTTCTTCCGCCCAGCTATTTCAAAGATAAAACCCGGCGTTATCCCGTGGTCTATGCGCTCCATGGCTTTTTCATCAACGCCGAAAAATGGACGCATGAAATTCATGTCCCGCTGACCATCGCCAACGCCTACGCCCGCGGCGCCCGGCAGATGATCGTGGTGCTGCCCGATTCCTATACTCTCTACGGCGGGTCCATGTATTCCGGCTCCGAGACCACGGGCAACTTCGAGCGCTATGTCTATCACGACGTGGTCCATTATATGGATACTCACTATCGCACCATCCCCAACCGGCTGGCCCGCGGCCTGGTCGGGCATTCCATGGGCGGTTACGGGGCGCTGCGCATCGGCATGCAGCACCCCGGGGTCTTTGGCAGTTTATATGTCATGAGCGCCTGCTGTCTTTCGCCCATGATGGCGGGAGGTCCCAGGCCGCCTCTGGCGCCGGGGGGAAAGCGCCCGCCCTCGCTGCGGCAAATGCTGCGCGGCATTGCCTCGCCGGCCGAAGCCGCCCGCAAGCTGCCTTGGTTCGTCAAAATGCAGTTGGCCCTCGCCGCCGCCTGGTCCCCCGACCCTGCCAAACCCCCGCTCTTTCTCGATTTGCCGTTTCAGAACGGCAAGCCGGTGCCCGCCGTGCAAGCCGAATGGGCGGCCAATTCTCCCCTCGCCATGATCGGCCAGTACATCTATAACCTGCGCCGTTACCGGGCCATCGGCCTGGATGTCGGCGATCAGGACGGCCTTCGCTTCGACATGATCAAGGTGCATCATATTCTCGATCGCTACCATATTCGCAATCATTTCCAGATCTATCACGGCACCCACACCAGCCATGTGGCCTATCGTTTTCAAAACCATGTGCTGCCGTTTTTCAGCCGCCATCTTTGCTTTGCCGCGCCTTGCCGCGCCCGGCGCTGACGCGCTGCATTCATTTGACGAAAGGCCGTTATCTTCGCTACTGTTCCTAACTGGCGCAAATCATGAAACCCGCCGGGATTCATGGAGTTCATTCATGAGCTATTTCTCAAAAACCCTGCTGCTCGTTCCCATCGTTTCCCTCCTTGCGGCCGCCGCGCTGGCGCAATCGGCGCCCGTTTCTCCGGCCGCCGCCGCGGCTCCGGCGCGGCCGGCCTGGCTGAATCCCAAACTGCCGGCCCGGGAACGCGCCGCGGCTCTGGTCAACCAGATGACCCTGCGGGAAAAGGTTTCGCAGTTGACCAATGAATCGCGCGCCATTCCGCGGCTGCGCATTCCCGCCTACGAATGGTGGAGCGAGGCGCTGCATGGCGTCGCGGTGAACGGCACCACGGAATTTCCCGAACCCATCGGCCTGGCCGCGACCTGGGACGTTCCCATCATCCATAAAATGGCCCGCGCCATCAGCCTCGAAGGCCGCGTGATTCACGAGCAATATATCGCCCGGCACCACGGCAACTCCGGCATTTTCCATGGCCTGGATTTCTGGGCGCCCAACATCAATATCTTCCGCGACCCGCGCTGGGGGCGCGGCCAGGAAACCTACGGCGAAGATCCCTTTCTCACCTCGCGCTTCGCGGTAGCCTTTGTGACCGGCATGCAGGGCTCGAATCCGCATTTTGACCGGGTGATTTCCACGCCCAAGCACTTCGACGCCCACAGCGGCCCGGAACCCATCCGCCACTTCGCCGATTACGACATCAGCCGGCACACCCTCGAAGACACCTACCTGCCCGCCTTCCGCGCCGCCGTTGTGAAAGGTCACGCCGGCTCCGTCATGTGCGCCTACACCGCGCTCAATGGTCAACCCGACTGCGCCAGCCATTTCCTGCTGCAAACCACGCTGCGCACCGACTGGCAGTTCAAGGGCTACGTTGTCTCCGACTGTGACGCCGTGCACGACATCTTCACCGGCCATCATTACCGGCCCACCCAGGCACAGGCCTCGGCCATATCGCTGGAGCGCGGCATGGACAATGAATGCGCCGGCTATTTTACCTCCACCCCCAAAAACGATCACGACTACGCGCCTTTTCTGCGGGCGGTGCAAGAGGGGTACTTATCGGTTTCGGCGATCAATCGCGATCTGGTGCGCCTGTTTACGGCCCGCATCAAGCTGGGCATGTTCGATCCGCCGGGGCTGGATCCCTACGACCATATCCCGGCCAGCCAGCTCAACAGCCCCGCGCATCGCGCCCTGGCCCTCAAGATCGCGGAAGAATCCATGGTGCTGTTGAAAAACAACGGCGTCCTTCCGCTCAAACCTTCCATCCGGCGTATCGCGGTCGTCGGTCCGCTGGCCGGGCAAACCCAGGTCCTGCTTGGCAACTATAGCGGCACGCCCACTCACACCGTCAGTTTTCTGGAAGGCCTGAAGGCGGCGTTTCCGCACGCCCGCATCACCTACGTGCGCGGAACCCAATTTTTGTCGAATCATGGCGGCCGTCCGGTGCCGGCGTCCTTGCTGACCACCCCCGCTGGCCGGCCCGGACTGGAGGCGCAATACAGCAGCGGTTTCAGCTTTTTCGGCGGCAAACCGAAGCCGCTGGTTTCACGGGTGGAGCCCGCGATCAATTTAACTGCCGCCAGCCTGCCGGCTGCCGCGCGCCATGCCCGCATGCTGATGGTGCGCTGGACCGGTTATCTCACGCCCAACCACAGCGGCAATTACTATCTCGGCATCCGGGCCAACGGCTTCGCCCGCGTCACCCTGGCCGGCCGCGGCGTGGCGCAGGCCTTTGGCAATGGTCCGCACATGGGCTGGATTCATCTCACCCGCGGCCGGCGCATGAAGCTCGATGTGGTTTACGGCCTCGGCTTTCAGCCGCATGCCCATCCCCGCGCCCAGCTCATCTGGGCGCCCATCGCCCGCCATCCCGATCCGGCGGCGATCGCCGCCGCCCGCCGCGCCG
>JAKAZV010000012.1 GCA_021826505.1 Acidobacteriota bacterium
GGGCAGTCGGCGGCAAGGACCTCAAAAGCCCGGCTGGTCGAGAGCGGCTCCAACACCTGGGATTCAGAAAAACCCCGGGAGCCAGAAGCCTCCCGATTGGCAGCGAATAAATAATCCAAGCCGAGTCAAAGCCCAGCCGGCGCAAGCCGGCCCTGGTCAGGCAAAGCAAGGAGCCGCGGTTAGCTGCTGGTCGAGGATGGCGGGCACTCGGGGTTTTTCATTTAGATCTTTAGACCTTATCCGGCAATGCTTCGGCGGCGCACCGGTAAAATCGCATTTTTATCTCCAGGGCCGAATGCTGGAAAGGCGAATTAAAAAAAGTAGCCCCGCCGCATTTCTTCTGCTTACACTACCTGAATGATCTGTCCCGCATGTCGCTCTGACAATGGCCCCGACGCCCGCTTTTGCTCCCGCTGTGGCGCGGCGCTGGCGGCTGCGCCGGCTTCCCTGTCTTCACCCCAGCCATCCGGCGCGGAAAACTCCGCCGCCGCGGGCAAGCTTGGCGCCGTGCCCTACTCCGTGGTCGGCTATGAAATGCAGGCCGCGAAGTTGCAATTAGGCGCGGGTCAAGCCGTTTTGGCCGAACCGGGGGCGCTGCTCTACATGCGCGGCGATGTGCAGATGCAGACCGGCACTGGCGGCGGGCTGATGGCCGGGTTCAAGCGCGCCTTGGCCGGAGATTCGTTTTTTCTCACCCAGTTCTCTTCCAATTCCTCCGGCGAGTTGGCCTTCGCCGCTCCCTACCCCGGCACCATCCATCCCGTCGAGATCGGCCAGACCGACTGGCTGTGCCAGCGCCATTCCTTTCTCTGCTGCAGCCCGGACGTGAGTGTCACCATCGCCTTCACTCAAAAGCTGGGGTACGGCATGTTCAGCGGCGAAGGTTTCATTTTGCAAAAGCTCACCGGCCAGGGCTCGGCGCTGGTCCACGCGGGCGGGCATTTTATGCGTATGGAGCTGCAGGCGGGCGAGGAAATCCGCATCGATACCGGCAGCGTCGTCGCCTTCGACAGCCGCATCGCCTATCGCATCGAATTCGTCAAAGGCTTCAAAAACGTGCTGTTTGCCGGCGAAGGTCTGTTTTTTATCGTCCTCACCGGACCTGGAACGGTCATCCTGCAAACTTTATCTTTTGACCGGCTGGTGAGCCGCATCGCCGCCCAGGCCGGCGCCCAATCCAATCAGGCTGGCATGGAAGTAGCCGGGCTGGGCGCGTTGGGGGGAATTCTGGGCGGGGTTCTGGGCGGCGGTGGTGGTGGCAGCGGCAGCTTTTAGTTTCTTTAATGCCGCTAGCGTAGCTCTCCGCCCAGGGCGGTCAACGTTGCGCGAATGTGTTCCGCTCCTGCCTGCACTTCTTCATCGCGCAGGGTGCGGTCGGGTAGTTGCCAGCTGGCGCGCAAGAGCAGGTTTTTCATGCCCGCGGGAATCGGCTGACCGCGGAAAATTTCTACCGGCCGCACGGAGCTTAACCCCGGCAGCTCCAACTTTTCAATCGCCGCGGCAATGCTTTCCCACGCCACGGATTCCGGAAAAACACAGGAAAAATCCCGGCTGGCGGCGGGAAAGCGCGAGGGCGGCGCGATCATCCGGGCCGCGGCGCCGTGCGTCAGCAGCCATTCCAGGTCCAGGTCGCAAACCCAGGGCGCGGTGCGGAATTTCCAGCTAAGCGCCAGCCTGGGATGTAGCTGGCCCAGCACGCCCACGCAATGGCCGCCGGCCCGGATTTCGGCGCTGCGTCCGGGGTGCCAGATGCCGGCGCGCGCCGGCTGGTATTCACGCCGGCCGAGGCTAAAGCCGGATAAGATCAACTCTGCTGCCGCCTTCAGGTCGTAAAAATCAAAGGCTCGACGCTCCCGCCAGGCGCCCTCGCCGCCGGCCGGACCGTAGCCGCCAAACGCCAGCCGGCGTGTTTCGCGGACTCGCAAGCCCTGGTCATGGCCGGCCTCGCGGCGCTGATAAATTTTCCCGATTTCAAACAGGCGCGCCGCGTCCAGCCCGCGGTTCTGATTGTGCAGCAGCAGTTCCAAAAGCGCCGGAAGGCTGGAAACCCGCAGCCAGGCTTGTTCTTCGTTCAGCGGGTTCGTGACCTCGACCGGAGTCAATTCCGCCGCGAATTCAGCGCAATGCTCCCGGCTGTCGAAGCTGAGCGACATGGCTTCGCTGAACCCGGCGCCCAATAGCTTCTGCCGCAGGGTTTTTTCCCGTGTCTGGCTGGGCGCGATCTTCACGGAACCGGAAAACGCGGGCAGCCGCGGGACAATTTGCTCATAGCCCCAGACGCGCGCCACTTCCTCGGCCAAATCCGCCTCCATCCGCACATCCGGACGCCAGGAGGGCACCCGCACCCGCCAGACCCCGGCCGCGGCATTTTCCAGTTGAAAGCCCAGCCGGCGCAATATCTGTTTTGTCGGTTCGGTGGGAGGCGCGTTGCCCAGCCACTGCAGCAGGCATTTTTGCCGCAGCTCGATTTCCGGCGCCTTCCATCGCCGGGGATGAACATCAATCAGGCCGGCCAGAATGCCGGCGCCCCGGGCATGGGCTTGTGCGGCGATGCGGTCGGCGGCCAGCGGCGCGGCCTCGGGATCGGCGCCGCGCTCGAAGCGATGGCTGGCATCGGTATGCAGGCCGAGCCGGCGGGCGCTGCGGCGAATCCCGGCCGGCTCAAACCAGGCGCTTTCGATCACTGCCCGCCGGGTTTTCGCGCTGATCGCGGTTTCCAGTCCGCCGATGATTCCCGCCAGCGCCACCGGGCGTTCGGCATCGGCGATCACCAGATCGCTCGTCTCCAGAACACGTTCCACTTCATCCAGGCACAGCAGCTTTTCTCCGCTGCGGGCATAACGCACGCGCAGTTCCCCGCCTCGCAGCGTATCGGCATCGAAGGCGTGCGTCGGCTGGCCGGTTTCAAATAATGTGTAGTTGGTCAGATCGGCCAGGTGATTGATGGGCCGGGCGCCCATCTGCGTCAGGCGGTGCTGGATCAGGGCCGGAGAGTCGCCGATCGTGACTTCTTCCAGAACTCGGGCGCAGTAACGGGCGCAAGCCTGGGGCGCATCAATATAAACCTGCAGCGCCGCGGCCGCCGGCGCGGCGGCTTCCTGGCGCTTGAGGTCAGGCTCGCCCGGAATGGCGGGGTTATGCGGCAAGGGCGCCAGGGTCTGCTCAAATAGCGCCGCCACTTCCCGGGCCACGCCATAATGCCCCAGGCAATCGGGACGATTGCTGGTGATCTCCAGATCGAGAACGGTCTCTTGATCCTGGCCCTCGATCGCCGCCACGGATAACCCGGCCATGGTCAGGCGCTCGGCGAATTCCTTTTCGCCGCCCGGCCAGTTCACGAATTCCCGCAGCCATGCCAGGGAAATGCGCATAGATCAGGCCCCGTCCGCGTGTGCGGCAAATTGCTCCAGGAAGCGAAGATCGCCGGAGTAGAAGCGCTGAATATCGTCTAATCCGTATAAAATCATGGCCATGCGCTCTACTCCCATGCCGAAGGCGAAGCCGCGCCATTTGCCGGTTTCATAGACTGGATTTTTTTTCGCCACGGCGCGAAACACTTCCGGGTGCACCATGCCGCAGCCCAGAACCTCGATCCAGCCAGTATTTTTGCAGGTGCGGCAACCGCTGCCCGCGCAGGCGAAGCAGGAGGCGTCCATCTCCGCGCTCGGTTCGGTAAAGGGAAAGTAGGAAGCGCGAAACCGGGTGCGGGTCGCGGCGCCAAACATGGCGCGGGCAAAATGTTCGAGCGTGCCTTTTAAGTCGGCGAAGGAAAGATCTTCGTCCACCGCCAGGCCCTCCACCTGATGAAACATGGGAGAATGCGTGGCATCGGGCGCATCGCGCCGGTACACCCGGCCGGGCACCGCCACGCGCAGCGGCGGCGCTTGCTGCTCCATGACCCGAATCTGCCCCGGCGAGGTATGGGTGCGCAGTAAATGTCCGGGCAGGTCGGGCCCCAGATACAGCGTGTCCTGGTCATCCCGCGCGGGATGGGATTCGGGTATGTTGAGCGCGTCAAAGTTATACCACGCGCTCTCCATTTCCGGCCCTTCCGCCAGTGAATAGCCCAGGCCGTGAAAAATTCCCAGGATCCGCTCCGTGACCTGGGTTAATGGATGGGAGGCGCCGCGCGGGGCGCGGGCCGGCAAGGTCACATCCAGGGTTTCGGACGCCAGTTGTGCTTGCAGCCGCGCCGCTTCCAGAACCGCCTCAATCCGTTCCATTGCCGCTTCTGCTTCGCCGCGAAGACGGTTAAGCTGCTGCCCGATGAGTTTCTTTGCCTCCCCGGGAGCGGGTTTCAGCCAATGCTCGTTCAGTTGCGCCAGCAGGCCTTGTTTCCGCCCCAGCCAGCCATCGCGAAATGCCTGCAGCTCGGCGGCGTTGCCGGCTTGCGCGGCCTTTTCCACGCTTTCCGCCTCCCGCAGAAACTGCCCGCGGTAGGTTTCCAGCTGCGCAACAACTCCCTCTGGGCTGGCCGGAAGGGAGACGATCTGCGGGTATTCCGGCATCAGTACATTATTGAGCATGGGGGTTTTGCATGGCAAAACCCATATAAGCGCCCCCCTATCGCGCCCTATGGGCGTGATAGGGCAATCGTGGGTGAGTCAAGCGGCCGCGACGGCCCCGGGGCTTCAGGCTGCGGGCGTGCGCGCCAGCGCGGCGCGGGCCTGGCTGGCCAGGGCCGCAAATCCCGATGCATCCTCGACCGCTATGTCGGCCAGAATTTTGCGGTCCAGTTCCACCCCGGCCAGCTTGAGGCCATGCATGAACTGCCCATAGGTGAGCTGGTGGGCGCGCGCTCCGGCATTGATGCGGGCGATCCACAGTGAGCGGAACTGGCGTTTGCGTTCCTTGCGGCCGCGGTAAGCGAACTTCAAGGCGCGCTCGCTGGCCTCTTTGGCTGAACGGTAAAGCTTGCTCTTGGTGAGGAAAAAGCCGGAGGTGAGGTCTAAATACTTTTTGCGGCGCTGCCGGCGATGGCTGCCGCGTTTGACTCGAGGCATCGTTTTCTCCCGTCCGCTTGAAAGCGGCGCATTTCATTTCCCGGCCAGGCACGATTGAGCCTGGACTCAGGTCTCGCCGGCGGCCAAACCGCCGGTGTGAGCTCTCCCTGGCTATAAAGCCAAGGGCCCTGAAGCCAGACTTCCCGCCTGGCTCTTTTCCATTTTACCTTATTCGTAAGGAATCATGCGGGCCACCCGGCGTTGATCGGCCGGGCTGATGAGGGTATCCGCATCCAGTTTGCGCTTGCGCTTGGTAGTTTTGGTGGTCAGAATATGGCGGGCAAAGGCATGGCCGCGGACAATTTTGCCGCTGCCGGTCTTGCGAAAGCGCTTGGCCGCGCCCTTATGCGTTTTGAGTTTCGGCATGCTTGGGTCCTGTTCTCGAAGCGGGCGCGGCTTTTTTGGGAGCCAGAATGGCGGTCAGGGTATTGCCCTCCATGCGCGGACGGAATTCGACCTGTGCGGCCGCGTCCACATCCGCCAGCAGGCGGTTAATCAGCGCGAACCCGATTTCCTTGTGCGTAATTTCCCGGCCGCGGAAGCGAACCATGGCTTTGACTTTGTCGCCCTCGCCCAGGAAACGCACAATATTGTTTTTCTTGAACTCGTAATCGTGATCGTCACAATTGGGAAAGAACTTGATTTCCTTGATGACGATGTTTTTCTGATGCTTGCGCGCCTCGCGCGCCTTCTTTTCCATCTGGTACTGGTATTTGCCGTAATCCATGATGCGGCAAACCGGAGGCTGCGCGGTGGGCGAAACCTCAACCAGATCCAACTGGCGCTGGCGCGCCACCGTCAGCGCTTCCTGCGGCGGCATAATGCCCAGTTGCTTGCCTTCGTCATCAATCACGCGAATTTCCCGGGCGCGAATGCGCTCATTAATTCGGGTTCGCGGTTCAGGCATCCGGCGCGGACGATAGTCGGCGATAAAATCCTCCTGTCGCGGCCCAGACACGTCTTGCGCCTCGCGGGCGCAAATAGACTCTTGACCGCCGTTCAAGTATAACATGGCGGTCCGCTATGGCATCCATGCCATGGTTGCCGCGGAAAGCCTTACAATGGAAGATGAAAAAATTTCCTGACTACGAAATAACCCTGGCGTGCGTCTAATTGAGTGCATACCCACGGGACGAATCTCATTAAGGAGTGGCAATGGCAAATTCAGGTTCCATCTGGAATGGCGCCAAGGCGCACAAAGGCCTGGTTCTAACTCTGGTCACCGCGGTGCTGGCCGGCTCTCTGGCGCTCTATCGCACCGCTCAACACGGCCATCCGGCCCCGGTTCACTATAAGCTTTCCAGCCTCAAGCCGCTGCGGGGGCGGGCCATTGCGCCGCTGTTGGCTTTGAATCAGGCGCGGGAAGCGATCGTGAGCCGCATCATGCCGGCTGTGGTCAATATCGCGGTCACCGCCAAGCGCAAGCCACAAAGTGGATTCCAGCAGAATTCCCCGTTCAACCAATTATTTCCGTTCTTTCAGGCGCCCCATCAGCCCCAATTTGATCAAGGCATCGGCTCGGGCTTCATCATCTCGCCCGAGGGCTATATTGTGACCAACCGGCACGTGGTGGCCAATGCGACCTATGTCGAAGTCACCATGCACAATCATGTGAAATACCGCGGCAAGGTGTTGGGAACCGACGCGCTCACCGACTTGGCCGTGGTAAAAATCAATGCTCAAAATCTGCCCAGCGTCCCCTGGGGCGATTCCCGCAAACTGCGGGTGGGAGATGCCGTGTTGGCCTTCGGCAATCCCTTTATGCTGAATTTTACTGTGACGCATGGCATCATCAGCGGCCTGCACCGCGGGAGTTATCTGGAAAGTCATCGCGCGGCTTCGGATATGATACAAACCGATACGCCGATTAATCCCGGCAACAGCGGCGGTCCGCTGGTGGACGCGCATGGGGATGTCATCGGTATTGATGCCGCTATTTTGACTCCCTCCGGCGCCTTTGCCGGCGTGGGCTACGCCATACCCAGCGATCTGGCCCGTCCGATCACGGACCAGATCATCCGTTTCGGGCATGTTGAACATGGATTTCTTGGCGTCGGTCTGAATGCTTTGACTCCTTCCAAAGCTCGCTTCTTTGGGCTTCCAGCCAATGCCAGCGGAGTTTTGATCAGCAGCGTCATCCCCCATGATCCCGGCGCCAAAGCCGGCATGGAAGAAGGGGATGTGATCGTTAGCTATGATCACCATCCCATCCATTCCATGGGGCAGCTGCAGGTGTTTGTGCAACTGACACGGCCGGGAACCCGGGTTCCCATCGGCATCATGCGCAACGGCAAGCCCATGACGCTGCATGCCACCGTGGGTCAATTCCATCAACCCGCGCGCAAGTCCTCGAAAACCGGAGAAATCAAAACTTCCGGCGTTCGCCTGGGCATTCAGTTTGAAACCCTGACTCAGCAGATTCGCGATCAGTTGAATATTCCCAGCAATATTCATGGCGCCATTATTGAATCGGTGGTGCCCGGCAGCCCGGCTTATAATGCCGAACTGCGCCGCGGCATGGTGATTCAGGAAGTCAACCGCCAGCCGGTGACGGGCGCGCGGCAGCTTCAATCGCTGCTGGCCTCGGCCCCGGCGGGAAAATCGGTGTTGTTGCTGGTTTATCTCAATGGCGGCAGCGCCTTCATCGTGGTTCGCATGAATCATCCCTAAACTGTTGGCATCCGAATGCCCTCCATTCCCGCCCCGGCGGCCGTCGGGGCGGGAATTTTCTTTATTACCCTCATGCCACTCCTTCCCCCAGCCGGCGCTCAACCCTTAATTCAAATCATCGGCGGCGGTCTGGCGGGGCCGGAAGCGGCTTGGCAGGCGGCGCGCCGGGGCCTGCGGGTGCGCTTGCTCGAAATGCGGCCGCATGCCTCCACTCCTGCCCATCGCACCTCGGCCCTGGGAGAGTTGGTCTGCTCGAATTCCCTGAAAAGCGAAGCCCCCCATTCCGCTCCCTGGCTGCTGAAACAGGAACTGCGGCAGGCCGGTTCGCTGCTGCTCGGCTGCGCCGCCGAAGCCGTGATTCCCGGTGGCCAGGCGCTCACAGTGGATCGCCAGCGTTTTTCGGCCGCCATCGAAAGCCGCCTGCGCCAGCATTCGAATATCGAACTCGTGCGCGAAGAAGTGCGGCAAATACCCCGCGATGGGTTCGCGATCGTGGCCACGGGGCCGCTGACCAGCCCGGCATTGGCTGAAGATCTGGCGCGGCTGACGGGAAGCCAAAGGCTCTATTTTTATGACGCCATCAGTCCGGTGGTCGAGGACGATTCCATAGACTATTCCCGGGCCTGGCAGGCCTCGCGGCATGGCAAAGGCGGTGAGGATTATCTGAATTGTCCGCTCGATCGCGGGCAGTACCAGGTGTTTTACCAGGCCTTGCTTGGCGCGGAATCTTACCCGCTCCACGATTTCGAACCGGCGCAATACTTCGAAGCCTGCCTTCCTTTGGAGGAACTGGCGCGGCGCGGCCCGGAAACCCTGCGCTATGGACCCATGAAACCCGTCGGTCTGCGCGACCCGCGCTCCGGCCAGTTGCCTTATGCCGTGGTGCAATTACGGCGCGAGGACGCCAGAGCCGGGGCCTGGAATCTGGTCGGTTTTCAGAATCACCTGCGTTTCGCCGAACAGGCCCGCGTGCTGCGCCTGATTCCCGCCTTGGAACACGCTGTTTTTTTGCGCTTCGGGCAGGTACACCGCAACACTTATCTCAATGCCCCGGCGCTGCTCGATGACACTCTGGCGTTGCGCCGGCATCCGAATCTCTGGATTGCCGGACAGCTTTGCGGGACGGAAGGTTATGTGGAAGCCATCGCCACCGGATTTCTCGCCGGCGTGCATGCGGCGCGGGCCGCATGGGGACTTCCTCCGGCGCCTCCGCCGCGGGCGACGGCGCTGGGTTCGCTTATCAACTATATGCAAAAATCCCGGCCGGAAGATTACACCCCGGCCAATATCACTTTTGATCTGCTGCCGTCGCTCGATCCGCCGGTGCGCGACCGCGCCCTGCGCCACCAGGCCATCTGCGAATCAGCCCTGCGGGCCATGGCCGCATGGTGGGAGATCATTTGTCATGGCGCGAGCGTCGCCTGAGCAACTGAGAACAAAGCTGTGCGAAGCTGATCCCTTCGCCCATTTTTTAGCTGCAGCCGCTGGTCTCTCCGCAGTTAATACACTTATAGCAGGCGCCGTTGGGCATCATGATGCTGCCGCAATTATGGCAGGCCGGGGCATCGCTGGTGGTGATCACCGGTACGGTTTGGGCCGCGCGCGGCGCGGCTTCGGCCTGGGCCGCAATCTTGGCCGAACCCGGTCCGCTTTCAATCAGGGGCAGTTGCCCCGCGGTCTCAAGTTCCTCTTTCTGTTCTCCGCGCTCGCCATGCCAATCCCCGACGCTCGCTTGCGGCGCGGGCTGGGAACCCAGAAATTTCAGCCCCAGCCAGCGGAACAGGTAATCCATGATGGATTTGGCATAACCGATCTCGGGACTGCCCGACCACCCGCTGGGCTCAAAACGGGTATGGGAAAATTTGTCCACCAATAATTTCAGCGGTACTCCATGCTGCAGTGAAATGGAGATCGCTGTGGCGAAGCTATCCATTAACCCGCTGATCGTCGAGCCTTCCTTGGCCATGGTCACGAAAATTTCGCCCGGCTGGCCATCTTCGTACATGCCCACCGTGATATAGCCTTCGTGGCCGCCAATCTTGAATTTGTGGGTTATGGACTGGCGCTCGTCGGGCAGCCGCCGCCGGTACGGCCGCGAGGCGGGCACCGATTGCGGCACTTCCAGGCTGTCGCCGGCGCTGGCTTGGACTTTGCTTTCCCCGGCTTTTTTCGATGCCGAAAGCGGCTGCGCTTTTTTGCTGCCGTCACGGTAAACCGCGACCGCTTTCAATCCCAGTTTCCAGCCTTCGATCAAGGCCTGCATGACGTCATCCACCGTGGCCGCTTCCGGCAGGTTGACGGTTTTGGAAATGGCGCCCGACAAAAACGGCTGGCAGGCGGCCATCATCCGCAGATGCCCGTTGTAATGAATGCTGCGGGTGCCATTGGCCGGCTTGAAGGAACAGTCGAAAACCGGCAAATGCTCGGCTTTGATATGCGGCGCGCCCTCGATGGTTCCCGTGGCGTCCACGTAAGCCACAATGTCATGGGTTTGCTGGGCCGAATACCCGAGCCGGATCAGCGCCTTATCCACGCTCTGATTTACGATCTTGATCACGCCGCCGCCCACCAGGCGTTTATGCTTCACCAGCGCCAGGTCGGGTTCAATTCCCGTCGTGTCGCAGTCCATCATGAAGCCGATGGTTCCCGTGGGCGCCAGCACGGTGACTTGGGAATTGCGATAACCCCAGCGCATGCCCAGTTCCAGGGCCGTATCCCAGGCCTCTTTCGCTCCCGCATAGAGCGCGTCGGGAACATTTTGCGGCTGAATATTGTTGACCGCGGCGCGATGCATCCGCATCACGTCCAGCATGGATTCCCGGTTGGCCTTGTAACCGCGGAAACTGCCGGCCATGCCATCGCTGGTCAGGGCTTCGGCGATGCGGGCCGACTGGGCATAGGCTTCTCCGCACATGATCGCCGTCACGCAGCCGCCGTAATCGCGTCCGAGGTCGCTGTCGTATGGCAGTCCATTGGCCATGAGCATGGCGCCCAGATTGGCATAGCCCAGCCCCAGCGGACGGTAATCGTGCGAATTACGCGTAATCGCCTCGGTCGGATAGCTGGCGTTATCCACGATGATTTCCTGGGCCGTGATCAGAATATCCACCGCCTGCCGGAATGAGGCGATATCAAAGCCTGAGCCGGAGGTGAACCGCAGCAGGTTGATCGAGGCCAGGTTGCAGGCGGAATCATCCAGGAACATGTATTCCGAGCAGGGATTCGAGGCGTTGATGCGGCCCGTGGCCTTGCAGGTATGCCATTGGTTAATGGTGGTGTCGTACTGCATTCCGGGATCGCCGCATTGCCAGGCGGCCTCGGCAATCTGGCGCATCAGCTCGCGCGCCGGCACGGTGCGCACCGGTTCACCCCGCTGGGCCCCGGCCACGCGCTTCAGGTCCCAGGCGCCATCCGCCACAACTGCCTGCATGAACTCATCGCTGACCCGCACGCTGTTATTGGCGTTCTGAAAGAAAATCGAGGCATACGCTTCGCCGTCGAGCGCCGGGTCATAGCCGGCCTCGACCAGAGTCCAGGCTTTTTTCTCCTCTTTGGCCTTGCACCAGATGAAATCTTCCACATCCGGATGGTCCACGTTGAGAATGACCATCTTGGCGGCGCGCCGGGTCTTGCCTCCGGATTTAATCACCCCCGCGAAGGCGTCAAAGCCTTTCATGAAACTGAGCGGGCCGCTGGCGGTGCCCCCGCCCGACAGGGTTTCCCGCGAGCTGCGCAAAGGCGAAAGATTGGTTCCCGTGCCCGATCCCCATTTGAAAAGCATGCCCTCGGTCTTGGCCAGGGTCAGAATGCTGTCCAGCGAATCGCTGACGGAATTGATAAAGCAGGCCGAGCATTGTGGCTTGCGATAGCCGGTGGCGGCAAACACCGGGCGCTGGGCCTCGCGATCCCAAAACCAGTTGGCGGCATTCGATTCCGGCTCCAGGCGATCAACTCCGCAGTTAAACCATACCGGCGAATTGAACGAGGCCTTTTGCCACAGCAGCAGGTGCGCCAGTTCATCATGAAAAATCCGGGCATCTTCCTCGTTCCGGAAATAACCGTCGCGCAGACCCCAGTCGCGCATCGTTTCCACTACGCGGCCAATCAGTTGCCGCACGCTCGATTCCCGCGAACTCGCCCCCACCTTGCCATGCAGGTACTTGGATGCCACAATGTTGGCCGCCGTCTGCGACCAGTCCACCGGGACATCCATCTCTTTCTGCTCGAAAATGGTTTCACCTTTTTCGTTCTGAATCAGCGCCGTGCGTTTTTCCCACCGCACCTCGTCATACGGCGAGACCTTGGCGTCGGTGAAAACACGCTGGAAACTCAAGCCGCGATGTTTGCGGCCCGTCGCAACCGGAGTTGTAGTCTCAGCGGTAGTCTGGGAAACGGTGCTGGCGATGGGACCCGATTCGTTCATGACGGACTCCTGAAATCAACCCTCAACTCTGGTTTCTTGGCTAAACCAAAAATAGAGGCGATGCCCAAAGTATCGCTACTGATTGTGGTTGTCAATCCTTTTTAACCCAATATATTGTGTGTCCCTCAAAATGCAGCTTAAATAATTGAAATCAAAGGGGTTGTTCCGATTATCATTTTGGAACTATTTTTATGTTGACGCGGTGGGCCGGGATTTTTCTGCCATGGTCTCTTGCTCCGGAGCCTCATCGGAAAATGGAACAATCCATTCGATGCCGGCCAGCAAAATTAAAGCCGAAACATAACCCCACAACACCAGCGACACTGACATGGCGAATGGGCCGTATAAACCGCGAAAATTCATGTGCGGCAAAAGCAGAATGTAAATGTAAAGCGATAATTGCCACAGCAGCCCGGCCAGGATGGCCGCACCCAGCACCTGACGAACCGGAACACGAATATTGGGCAGAATCCAATAAACCAGAAAAAACACCGCAATGGTGACTGGAATCGCGCCCAGATGAATCAAAACCACCGAAACCAGCCGCACCAGCGAAGGAAATCCGCCCAGCGGCAGTGTGACGTAGTGGAGCAGAAACCGGGCGAGGCGCGTGGAATATGTTTCGCTCAGCGCGGTGAGAGAGGCCGAAAGCAGTCCCAGGCTGCCGCAAGCCAGCGCCAGGCCAATGGCGATCATCCAGTTGTGCAGGTAATTGCGATTGCGGGTGGCGCCCCAGACCCGGTTCAGAGCAACTTCCAGGGGAAGAAAAATGCCCGCCGATGTCAGCACCAGTACGATGAGTGAAGCAAACTGAACTCCCTGATGATGCTCGACGATGCGCCTCAGATTGGCAATGATAAATCGGCGTCCGCTTTCGTGAGCGGCATCGGCCACCGGCAGATAAGTGGTGAGCAGCGCCAGCAGGCTGCGATAAAGCCGATCGGAATGCAATACGTTGCGCAGCAGGGTCAGCAGCAGTACGACAAAAGGAAAAAACGAAAGCAGCGCCTGCGCGGCAATGGAGAAGGCGAAGGTATGGGTCTCGGTGGCGACAATATAAAATGCCGCTCTGCGCCAGCGGCTGCGCCGGCTTCGGGTTTGAAACAGCGAATAAAACATCCTCTCCAGTGTACGGCGAGAGCTGGTTTCATAAATTGTGTGGTTGGGTTTGGGTGAATGAGTATGCGGCATTTCCAGCGAAGCAATTCCGTGCTTTTTGCGGAATTGTGAGCGAAAGAAATGTCGTATGTGGCAGGCGATCTTGATTCTCCCCGTCTTTATGAAACCAGCCTGAAGAAAGCGGGATGAAACCTGGAGAACGATTAAGCCGGAATCAATTCATGAAGGCGTGCCGGGGGTTCTGTCTGCCGCATTCCATTATGAATTTCGGTTAAGCGGCCGCTCGCCAGCTCCCAGGTTCGCGACGGGCGCAGCGGCCCGCAGGGCCGATGGCTGACGATCAGGCAGGCGCGATGGCGCATCAATTGATGCAGTGTGGAAAACAGCTCCTGCTCATTGACGGCATCGAGTTGCGCGGTCGGCTCATCCAGCACCAGCAAGGCGGGCCGGCGAAGTAAGGCGCGTGCGATTGAAATGCGCTGCCGCTGTCCGCCGGAAAGGCAGGCGCCGCGCTCGCCCACCCGGGTTTCATAACCATGCGGCAGTTGCCGTATGAATTCATCGGCCCGGGCCAGCCGGGCGGCAAGCCGCACCTGTTCCGGGGTGGCTTGCGGGCAGCCAAAGGCCAGATTTTCCCCAACCGTGCCATCCAGCAGCACGCAATCCTGTAATACCAGCGCCAGTCCGCGCGGCACGCTGGCGTGGCCCCTCATTGGACGGCCATGCATCAGGATCCGCCCCCGGATGGGGGCATAAAGGCCAAACAGCAAATCCAGTAAAGTGCTCTTCCCCGCCCCGCTGGCGCCGATCAGCGCCACGGTCTCGTCTTTTTCCAGCCGGAACGATATATCCCGCAGCACCCAGTGCGGTGAAATATTCTCTGTTGCCGCAGTTGTTTCTTCCCCTCGGCGCGTATAGGCAAAACTGACGTTTTGCCATTCCACCACGGCCGATGCTGATGACGCATCCGGGATCCATAGATCAATTGCATCAGTTACTTCAATCCGACCCTCTTGGCCACCGGCCGGCAAGCTCGCATCATCCGCGAAATTAAAAGAGCTGGCTTGAGGCGGTGCGGCCCAGAATTCCAGCGCAGGCCCGGCCACAACCCAGTTCTTCCCCAGGCTTTCCCAGGCGGATGTCAGTCCGGCTAATGGCCCAAATAGCATGCCGGCATAGCCGGCCATGGCGATCCAGGTGCCTGGACTGATCCGGCCCTGCAGCACATATGCCAGCCCAAAGGCTAAAACCGCCAGCCGGGCGCCGAGTGCAATGGCGTTCTTCGCGCCTTCAATCCCGGTGGAAAGCCAGACCATCCGCCAGAGCCGGGCAAAAACAGGCTCCACGGCGGCATAATAGCGCCGCACTTCGCTCTCGCCCGCGCTCAGGATTTTTACCGTTTTAATCGCCGCCAGGGTCTCGGCAATCCGGCCATAAATCCGGCTCCAGCTTTCCTGGATGGCGGTTTCATGGCCCAGCATCCGGCGCACACCCGCGGCCGAAATATAGATAAAAACCGGTAATGGCGCCAATGCCCACGCCGCCAGGAGCGGCGCCAGCCGCAGCATCAGTGCCACGATCAGAACCAGGTTCAACAGATTGGGAATGAACGTTTGCAGCCCCAGCCCGAGGGTTTCGCCAAAAGCCGCGACGCCGCGATCCACGCGGGTCATTAAATAACCGGCGCCGCGCGCGTGATGGAATTCTAAGGGCGCATTATAAAAATGGCCGATCACACCCCCGGAAAGCTGCCGGCTTACGGCAAAACGGGCTCGTTGCACCAGAATGCCCAGTCCCGATTGCATCACCGTCTGTCCCAGACTGACCACTGCCAGCCCCGCCAGCGCGGGCCAGGCGCGGGCAAAAACGCTGGCTCCTGCCTGCAAGCGCATCCCGCCTGGCCGGGCCCGCATGACCAGGTTCAGCAGATACCGCAAAAACAATGGCTCGGCGCAGCCGGCCAGCGCCGCGCAGGCGCCCAATATCATGGCCGCTCCCAGCGTCCAGGCATGCGGCGCCAGCAGTCGCCTGACAGTGCGGCTTTGGGATTTCAATGATGATGCTGAAGGCAAACAGCCATTGTATGCACGCAAGATGTAACGGCAACTCGGTCAAATGACGGAGGAGAATCTCTATCGCGGGCGTGGAATCGGGCAGATGGGCCAAGTCGCGGACTTTATAATGAGAACAGGTCTATGCCAGCCCACTCCATTCGCAATGTATTGCCGGTTGCGGAAGCGGCGTTTCCCACCCGCTGGGCGGAGTTCCGCATTTATGGCTTTGAATGGAGCGGCGCGGCTCCGGATGTTGACAAAGAAAGCGCGGTGGCCTTGCGCCTGGGCCATAGCACCAATCCTTTGGTGCGCATCCATTCCCAGTGTCTGACCGGAGATGTTTTTGGCTCGCTGCGCTGTGACTGTCGCGCCCAGTTGGAATTGGCGTTGGAAATGATCGCCGCCGAAAGGGCGGGCATTTTAATTTATGAGGATAAAGAAGGCCGCGGCATCGGCCTGATGAACAAGCTGCGTGCCTACCAGCTTCAGGATCAGGGCGCGGATACGGTGGAAGCCAATCAGAAACTGGGACTGGCGGTCGATGCCCGCGCCTACGCGCTGCCGGCCGCGATTTTGCATTATTTTGGCGTCCGGCGGCTGCGGCTGCTTTCCAATAACCCGGAAAAAATTCAAGCCCTGGAGCAGGCCGGCATCCAGGTCACGGAACGTATCGCCTGTGAGCCCGCGATCGCGCCCCAGGCCCGGCAATATCTGCGGACCAAGCGGCAAAAACTTGGGCATTGGATCAGCCGGCCTGAATAGAATTTCTCTTTAAGCGCGATGCGCGGGCCGTCGCGTGCGCCGTTTATTCAACCGTAGCTCGATCAGCTTGCGGCGCAGGGTATTGCGGTGCATGCCCAATTCGCGGGCGGCATGGGACTGATTGCCGCGATTGCGCTCCAGCACCTGGCGCAGAAATTGCCGTTCAAATTCCTGGCAGGCTTCGTCAAAGACAATGCCTTTTTCGACCATCTGCGAGATCAGTGTTTCCAGTTGCTGTTTCACTCGGGTTCCGGGGAGTTTACTGTAAATGGTTAATGGAGCGGGCTGATCTGGCGTTAAACCAGCGGGCATGCCACTGTTGCCATCCGGCCTCAAACTGGCCGCGCAGATGCGCCGGCAGGGCATGCGCGGCCCAGTAACTGATCTGCAGCAGGTCGGGCGAGAGCCGGGAGTTGTCCACGGCATGTCCGGCCAGGGGAAAAGCCGTCAGTGCAATCAGCAGCACGGCGCAGACCAGGACCCCGCGCGCCATCCCCAGCGCGGCCCCCAGTAAACGGTCAAACCAGCGCAGTCCCGCGGCTTGAATTAATTTGCGCAGCAGATGCGAAAGCAGCGCCGCCAGTAGCAGCACGCCCACGAAGATGATAATAAATCCCGCTCCGTCGCGCAGATCGGGGCTATGAATCCAGCCTCGCAGATGCCAGCCCACCCGCCGGTATTCCCATACCCCCAGCCCGAAGGCCAGAATCGTGGCCGCCAGCATGATGAGTTCGCGCGCCAGCCCCTGCCAGAAGGCCGCAACCGTCGAAAACCCGATAATGACCAGAAAAACCCAATCCAGCCAATTCATAGCCCTGCCCGCAGAACCGAGTCTAGCAGGATTTCATGCCCGTGTTGCGACAAGAAATCGATGCGAAAAAGATCGCATCTCAAGCCGCGGCGCCGCTCGTCGTTACGAAAGAGGATGCCCAGCCACCCATTCGTAGGCTTCCCGGTATTTAGCCGTGGTTGCGGCCACTACCTTTGCGGGCAGCTCCGGCCCGGGCGGCTGCTTATTCCAGCTCAGTGTTTCCAGATAATCGCGCACATACTGTTTATCAAACGATTCCTGCCCGTGGCCGGGGGCGTACCGGGCGCGCGGCCAGTAGCGGGAAGAATCGGGCGTCAGGACTTCATCGGCCAAAATCAGCGGCCCGCCCGCGGCCGCGCGGCCAAATTCAAATTTGGTATCGGCCAGAATCAGCCCTCGCGCCTCGGCATGCGTGGCGGCGCGGCGGTAAATTTCCAGGCTCAGCCGCGCCAGTTCGGCGGCATCGGCCGCGCCCACCAGTTGCGCCGCCTGCGTCGGCGAAATATTTTCATCATGCCCGGTCTGTGCCTTGGTGCTGGGGGTAAATAAGGGGGTGGGCAGGCGGTCGGATTCGCGCAGTCCCGGCGGCAGCTGAATGCCGCAGACCGACTGGCTGCGCTGATATTCTTTCCAGCCCGAACCGGCCAGATAGCCGCGCACCACGCACTCGATTGGCATCATTTGCAGCTTGCGCACCAGCATCGAGCGGCCGCGCAGGGCCCCGGCATAGGGCTGGGCGGCGGCGGGAAAATCCTCGGTCCGCGCGCTGATCAGATGGTTGGGCACCACATCCGCCAGCAGATCGAACCAGAAAAGTGAAAGCTGGGTAAGAACCCGGCCCTTTTCCGGAATCGGAGTGGGCAGCACCACATCAAAGGCCGAAAGCCGGTCGCTGGCCACCAGCAGCAAGCGGTCGCCAAAATCATAAATGTCCCTCACCTTGCCGCGGGAAAGCAGCTGCAGGCCGGGAAAATCGCTTTGCATGAGCGTCTCTGACATAAATGGTTCAAGCCATCCTCGGGGAAAAATTAGGGCAGACGCAACCGTTGTGTCACTGCCGGCCCCAGTCGGGAAAAATGTTTTAAATTCCAAGTATAAATAATATCGGCTTGAAATTTGAGGGCGCATCGCGCGATGAGAGCGTCATAAATCGCGCCGCCAGGAATTTCGTATTCCCCTGCTTCCGCTGGAACCGCGTCATAGTCACCCAGATCGAGCGTGATTGGATGAAATTGTGTGCGGATATCCAGAATCTGCTGATGCACCGGAGCCGCTGGCAAATCCGAAGGTTTTGGCAAAAGCATGTTCCAACGCAGGTATGGTGCGGATGGTGGTGGCTGTAGCTAGGCTGTAGGTAGGCTGTAGGTAGAAAAACGTGTCTACCTACAGCCTTAAGTTTAATATATTCAAGGGTTTAGCTCATGGCTGTAGGTACTGTAGGTAAAAAATCAGCATTTTCCTATTCTCAGGCAGGATATTTTTGCGAAATGATTTCGCGTAAAAAAATGCGGCGATGCCGCTTCGTCGTCACCCGGCCCGCTTGACGGCTTCCTCTAATCGCACCGAGACTATGCGCGAAACCCCCGACTGCGGCATGGTCACTCCGTAGAGCAGCGGCGCGATTTCCATGGTTTTGCGGCTGTGGGTAATGATGATGAACTGAGTCTGCGCGCTCATTTCCCGCACCATTTGCGTAAAGCGGCCGATATTGGCGTCGTCGAGCGGCGCGTCCACTTCGTCCAGCACGCAGAAGGGGCTGGGCTGGAAGCGGAAGACGGCGACCAGCAGCGCCAGCGCGGTCATGGCTTTTTCCCCGCCCGAGAGCAGCATGGCGTTCTGCAATTTTTTGCCCGGCGGCTGGGCCACGATATCCACTCCGCCCTCGGGATTATTTTCCGCGTCGGTCAGGCGCAAAAAGCCCTGGCCTCCGCCAAACAGAGTGCGGAAAGTTTCCTGAAAATAGGCATTGATTTTTTCAAACGCCTCGGCGAACTGCTGCCGTGTGACGGTGTCAATTTCCTGAATCGCCTTTTGCGTATCGGCGATGGAATCGAACAAGTCCTTGCGCTGGGTTTCCAGGAACTGATGGCGTTGCTCGGTCTCCTGAAATTCCTCCAGCGCCATCAGGTTGACCGGTCCCAGATGCTCAATGCGATTGTGGAGTTCGCGCACTTCCTCGGCCGCCGCCGCTATAACCGCCGCATCGGGAATTTCCGCGGGAATCAGATCCGGGCTCAATTCCTGGCCGAGGTCGTGCAGAAAGGTCTGGGCCAGATGCTCAAGATCGGAAGCCATGCGCGCCAGCCGCACCTCGCAGCCATTTTGCCGTTCCCGCAGTCCATCCCAGGTCGTGCGCAAGGCCTGAATTTCGGGTTCCAGTTCCCGCAGCCGGGCGCGCTGGGCATCCAGCGCCGTGGCTTCTTTAGCCTGGAGTTCCGCTTGCTGATCGCGCTGCAGGGTCATGACGGCTACGGCTTCCTGGCTGGCCAGAATCGCCGCCGAAAGCTCCTGGCGCCGCCGTTCGGCTTCTTCCGCCTCCTGCTGGTGGCGTAGCGCTTGCTGCTCCAGATCGCGCAGCCGGGCTTCCAGGCGCTGCAATTGCCCGGTCAGCGCCAGCGAGCGCTCCTCCAAACGGGCTAGTTCGGACTGGGTTGCCGCCTGATGCTGACCGGCTTCTTCCCGCCGCAGCCGCGCGGCATGGCTGGCGTCGGCCAATTGCTGCTGTTCGGTTTCCGCCGCATTCCGGGCCTGATCGGCGGCCAGGCGCTGCTGGCGCAGTGTCTCCAGGCGCGCCTCCGTCGCCCGCCGCTCGTTCTGACCGCGCTCCAACTCGCCTGCCAATTGCCGCTGGCGGTCCATGGCGCGAGTCCATTCCCGCCCCGCCTGTTCGAGCAGTTGCCGGTTGGCCAGAGTTTCTTTTTCCACTTCATGCGCCCCGGCCTGCAGCGCTTGATTTTCGCCTTCGGCGGCGGCCAGTTCGGCCTCCAGCGCCGTAATGCGAAGCTCCAGTTTTTCCAGATTTTCGCGCACCTCTTCTTCGTTGCGCGTGGTTTCGCGCAGCTCCCTTTTCAGCGAGAGCGGACCCACGCCGGAGCGCACCCCGCCGCTGACCGTCTGGCGATGAAAGCACTCACCCTGGGCGGTCAGAAAATATGCCCGCGGGTTCTCGCCCGCCAGCCGCCGGGCCAGCTCGCCTTGGGGAACGATGTAGCCGCTGCCTAGCTTGGGCAGAATGTGTTCAAGCGACTGGCCAAATCCATTTAATATGCGCACACATTTTTTCAGCGGCAGTGGGCGTTCGCCGCCGCCCGCCTCTGGATCGGGGCCGGCGCCGATCTCGCCGGGTGAGAACATGGAATATTGGCCGTCCTGGGGGTGCACCAGAAAGGTGACCCGGCCTTGCGCATCCTGCCGCACAATCCCCAGGCCGGCATCGGCCTCATCCCAGTTGTGCACCACCACGTAATTCAATTCATCCCGTAAAAACTCTTCCACCACGGCCTCATACGCGGGGTCCACTTCCAGAAAATCGGCCAGCACTCCCAGCGGGCGAAATCCGCCCGCCTGGCCTGCGGGCTGAAATAGATTGCGCACCGCCTCGCTGCTGTAGCCATGGTGGGCGATCATTTCTTCCAGCGAGCGGCACCGGGCCTGCGCATCCGCCTTGCGCGCGCGCAGTTCTTCCCTGCGCGGCTTGAGCTGGCGCAATTCCTCCCGTGCGGCCGTCAGTTGCTCCGCCACCGCGGCTTGCCGCCGGGCCAGCTCGCTATGGGTCTGTTGCAGGCTATGCCCGTTCGCTTCCAGCTCCCGCCGGCGCGCTTCGTGCGCCTCGGCTTCGGCGCGCGCCGCCGTTTGCTCCTCGTTGCAGCGGGTTAACTGGCGATCGAGGACCGCCGCCGCGGCTTCATTTTCCGCCGCCTGATGCCCCAGCGCCGAAATTTCACTTAAGGTTTGCAGCAGCCGGAGGCGCAATGCCTCGCTTTGCTGTTCCAGTTCCGCCGCCAGTTGCGCCTCCCGCTGGCTGGCGGCGCAGGCTTCCTGATGGCGCATGCGCGCGGTTTCAACTTCCCCGGCCAGCGCCTGGGAATCCTGTCCCAACCGGGACTGTTCCTCGCTTAACTCCGCCCGCTGGCCGGCCAGGCCTTGCAGCGCGGCTTCCCGCACCGTCTGCTGGCGCGCCAGATCCTCAATCTGCTGCCGGTGGAATGCCATCTGGCTCTGGGCGCGGTCGCATTCCAAAGTCAGCCGGTTCAATTCCATTTCCGCCGCCCGCAGCCGGACTTCATGCTCCTGCGCGGTCTGCTGGGTCTGGGCGCGATCGGCATCGAGTTGCCGCACGCGCCCCTGCGCGGCTTCGGCTTCGCCGCGCAACTGCTCGAACTCGGCCTGGCATTCGGTTTGCTGGCGCCCAAGCACGCCGGCCTGGGACACCAGCACATACCGCAATTTATGGTCGTGTTCGGCTTTCAATTCCCCATAGCGCCGTGCCTTCGCCGCCTGCCGCTTGAGCGAAGCCATCTGGCGGGTGACTTCCTCGAAAATATCGTTAATCCGGGCGAGATTCTGGCGCGCCGATTCCAGCTTGGCCTCGGCTAGCTTTCGCTTGGCTTTATATTTGGTGACTCCGGCAGCTTCTTCGATAATGCTGCGGCGTTCGTATGGCTTGGCCGCCAGAAGTTGCCCAATCCGGCCCTGCTCGATGATGGCATAGGATTCCGGTCCCAGCCCGGTGCCCATGAATATGTCTTGAATGTCGCGCAGGCGGCAGGGACGGCCGTTGAGCAGATATTCGCTGTCGCCGCTGCGGAACAGCCGCCGGGTGACCACCACCTCGCCTGCCCGCTGCTGGGTGGGAAATTTGCGCCGCTTGCGAATGCTCAACACCACCGCGCCAGTGGTAACGGCGCTTTCCGTTTGCCCGTCCGCATCGGACACAGTCTCATTTACCGGACCCGCGGAGGCCGGCGCGGTCTCGGCCGTTTCCCAGCCGTCTTCGATTTCTATCGCCGGGTCTTCCACATCTTCGTTGGTTTGATAGACCTCGGGATCAATCAGTGTCAGGCTGACCTCGGCCAGGCCGCTGGCGGTCCGGTCGCGGCTGCCGGCAAAGATCACATCTTCCATGCGCTGGCCGCGCAGCGATTTGACCGATTGTTCGCCCAGCACCCAGCCGATGGCATCGGCGACGTTGGATTTTCCGCAGCCATTGGGCCCTACCACCCCCGCCACGCCATGGCCGGGGAACTGCAGTTCGGTGCGGTCGCAAAACGATTTAAAGCCTTGAATTTGCAGCTTTTTAATTTTCAGCACGGCACATCCTCCCAGGCCGCCGCCTTCCCAGCCGGCCGCATCCACAGCATTTCGAGTCACGCGACGAGACAGCCACAATATATCGTGGGTCTGTGGCAAAGACAAGAAAAACAAATCCACAGGGCAAAATATAAAATAGTGCCCTTCACTCTTGCGTCAAGAGGCGTTGTTCTCAATTAAAATGCATGAAATGTAGCGGAAAATGCCGGTAGCTGCAAGAAGCATACCATAATTGAATTCCCGTCAAGCCAACTCGACCCGTACCTGGCCGACAGGGTCCGCCAGGGCATGATCGCAGGTCAACAGCGTCGCATCCAGAGCTTCCGCGAGGGCCACATAGCAGGCGTCGTAAGCGGTTAAATGATCACGTAATTGCCAGATGCGGGGCAAAACAATCCAATGCGCATACCGGCGCAGGGGAAGATCGAGCAGAATGCCCCAGGCCTGCGCGGCGTGTTCCGTGGTTAAAATCTTTTTCTGACAATAGCGCCGGAGCGCCTGTAAGACTTCCAAATCGAGTAGATGCGGGACATGCAGTGTTTCGGCAAAAATCCGTTTCTCCACGCGTTCGCCCGTGGGAGTTCGCAGAAGTAGTTCCAGCAGCGCGGACGCATCTAGCACGATCAATGGCTGCTTCTTTCGCGGCGAATGATTTGCGCGGGCGTTGGGCGCGGCGCCACGCGCGGCAGTTGCGCCAGGCGCTTGCGAAGTTCTTCAAGGGTGGGCCGTTCGAGCGACTGGCCAATTTCAGCCAGAAGATATTCTGAAAGCGACATGCCGGCCATGGCGGCGCGCGATTTCAACTCCCGGTGCCAGGCATCGGGCACATTGCGGATTTGCACCATGACGGCCATGTCAAAAGAATACCCCCATGCAAAACGCATATCAATTTAAAAGGCAACAAAAAGGGCGGCCCGTGGGGGCCGCCCTTTTTGGCAGTCAAGCTTACGATTCCCGGTTAGAAGTGTAAATTCGCCGAGAACTGAATCAACCGCGGCGAGGCATCACCGCCCAGGAAAGAGCCCAGGATGCTCGTCGGAGCGCTGACCGCGGATGTCAGCAAGCCAAAGTTGCTTGGCTGGTTCAAGTTGTGGCCAGGCAAGTAAAAATTGGGATGGTTGAAGAGATTAAAGGCGGAAAATCCGAAGCCCAACCGGGGGCCATTTTCTCCCGTCAAAGCAAAACTCTTCTTCAATGTCAAATCCGTATCGAAATAATTCGGACCATGATACTGATTCCGCATCTGGTTGCCAAAGAAATTCTGCGATCCCGCGGGTGTAAACATCGCAGCCGTTAGACATGGCGTGTTAACCGCGCTGGCAGTACAGTTCACCGACCCCGAGACAGGATTGGCAAATACCGTACCGCCATAATTCGTCCCGGAAATCAGATTAGTGGCTGCTGAGTTAATCACGGTAAAGGGGAAGCCGGTATGGTAGAAAACCGTGCCTGCGACCGTCCATCCGCCAATCGCATCGTTGAGCAAGGCATCGCGGGAGGAAATGGGCAGCCGGTAGACATAGTTGGCATTGAATACGTGCCGCAGATCATAATCGGAATTCCCGTAGTTGGCATTGGGGTTAAACGGATTCTGAGGATTTCCGTAGCTGGCATTGGTAGTGAATGGCAGATCGCCGCCATTGGAGACCATATCCAGCGCATGGCTGTAGGTATAATTGGCGGTAATTTCTCCGCCGTTAAACCGGTACTGCACTGAAGTCGCCAGTCCGTTATAGTTGGAGCGCCCAATGCTCTCCGCCTGGGTGACACCGGAAAATCTGGAATCGGCCGGCGCGGAGGGCAATCCGACAAAGCAGCTGCCGGGACAGAATGCATTCAAGCCGTTATTCAGGAACAATTCGTTCATGCCGCGGTTGCCGACATAATTCAAGGTCAATGCCAGGTTGTCCGTGAACTGGTGCTCCACCGCCAGGTTCCATTCCTGATACATCGGAATTTTCACCTGGGCATCCGTGGTGGTAAATCCAGGCGGGCTGAACAGAGGATCAGCTGCCGCAATTTGCGCCGCGGTCTGTCCCGCCGCAAACCCTTTTTGAAAACCAGCATTGGCCGCGGCCGCATCCGCGAAAAGATTGGATGTTTCTCCGGGTGAAATGTTATCGAAAGCTGGAACGAATGTCGGATCATACGGCGGATTCTGTGAAAGGTTATCCACTAATCCCGCGGGAAAAGCATCATAAAATAGTCCATATCCGCCCCGCAGCACCGTGTTATGCCCGAATGGCCGGTACGTGAAGCCAAATCGTGGCTGCCAGAGCAGTGACTGCTCGGTCGGGAATGCTTGATGCAGGCCGGATACGATCGTCTGGTTGTAAGGAATATTGGGGTTGTGATTGATGGATCCGAAGGGGCCGGAGAAATTCGCGAAGCAATTATGCTGACAGACCGGGTTGGAATTATGGTCAAATCGCAGTGCGATAGTCACCTTGAAATTCGGCTGCATCTGCCAGTCATCTTCAATGTAGGCGCCCAATTGATAATCCGCGATGGGTTCCGTCAGACTTTGTGGAAAACTCATTTGTAATATGCTGAGATTGCCGGAAGCTCCGGTAACCGGATCGGTTCCACCGTTATAGAGCGCGTCCAAGGTGAAGGGAATCAGCAAACCGCTGGAGAAAAACCCATAATCCTGGTCGCTCACATCATAGCGCCGGAAATTGATCCCGGTTTTCAGGGTCTGATTGCCATACGTTTTGGACAAATCGTCAATCATCTGAAATTGGGTGACGTTGCGCCCTTGCGGCCAGATATAATTTTCACCGCCCAGATTGCTTAAAGATCCATCTCCCATTAATAAAGTCGTGGGAAATGCTGCCAGAGTTTGGGCCGGATTCAAATTATTAAAAATGGCGGAATACCATTGATCCGTAAATTCCAGATTGTTGATCGTGGTGGAATTAAACACATGATTCCAGCTCAACTGGCCCTGATATTCCGGTTGAACGCTGGTGGCGTTGAACAGCGAATTGATCGGATCGGTGTACGTGGCTTGAGTGCCGTGATCCGTCTGGAAACGGAAAAATACGTGGTCGTTATCGCTTACGTTCTGATCAACCCGAACCGCGAGCAGATATTCATGCGTGAAATTCCCCGCCGTGGACCTGAAGGTTAAAGTGCAAGGCACTGTAGTACCCAAACCACCACTTCCGGTAAATGATGCTCCTCCAGCAGCACTGCAAGTAGCCGCTGGGCTATTCGCCGCCACCGCGCCACTGGCGCCGGGAGCTGCGTTGTAAAGAGAAAACATGTTCTTATAAAACGGAATCGACTTGGTCAATCCCAGGGTGGTCAGATTCGCTAATGTGTCGCTTTCGAACAGCGGCGATGGAATAAATGCCTGCTGGCTGGTGGGAATGACCACCCGCAGGCCTTCATAATCCACAAAGAAAAAGGTCTTATTGTGGAAAATCGGTCCGCCAAGGTCCGCTGCCCATTGATTCGCGTTATCAAAGGGCCGTTTCACCCCGGCCGCATTATTGAAGAAATCATTGGCGTTCATGGCGCGGCCATTCCATTCCCAGGTGGCATCGCCATGAAATCGATTGCCACCGGATTTGGTCACATAGTTGACCGTGGCGCCGGCCAACTGTCCATATTGCCCCGAATAGCCGTTATTGGTGACGGTGGCCGAGGCAATCTCGTTTTGCCCGAGTGTCAGGTTCGTGGCGCCGGAGTTGTTCAGGTTAAGAAATGGATCATTATCGTTCTGGCCATCGAGCGTGAATAAATTGGAAGTTGCAGGCAGCCCGTAGGTCGAAAAATTGCCATAACCCATCTCCGTATTCATAACCGCGCCGGGAGATGTCTGCGCAATATCCGTGATGTCATTGCCGGGATTCGGCAAATTCTGGATCTGCTGCTCGGTAAAATGCGTGGAGACGTTGGCGGATGAGGTTTGCAGCAATGGCGTGCTGCCGGTCACATTCACCACTTGCGTCGCAGATCCGAGTTGCAGACTGAAGGGAGCCGACGTGGTGCCGTCGAGCACGACATTGACAACCTGGGCCGAGGTCTTGAAGCCTTTGGCCGTCACCGTGACCTTAAATTGTCCCGGTGCCAGCAGCGGAAAGTTATATCTGCCCTGGGCATCGGTGGTGCGGGTTGCCGTGGTTCCCTGGGACAGACTCAACAGGGTTACCGTGGCGCCCGGCACGGCCGCGCCCGATGGATCGGTCACCGCGCCGCTCACTGCGCCAGTGGTAAATGACTGTGCCAGCAATGCGGCCGACAGACCTGCAATAGCAAAAACCGCGAAGAGAATTTGGCGAATTTTCATAAAATTCATGTTCCTCAGCGAACTTTTGATCTCGATTTGCACTCAAACGAATCAGTTGAGTCTTGCTCTGCCTGAAACCTGGGCATTATCGCGTCTCTCGTGGACGCATCTGTGCGAATAAATGAAACGAATGTATGGGCACGTTTTAAGCCAAAGTTTATTGTATAAATAAACCGTTTATAATCAATTACATATGAAGAAAATTATGAAAATTTTACAGCCCGTAAATCCAATTTCGTGTATTTAACCCGCCATGACAATTCAAAATATGGTATTTTGTATTTCCGGATGAATCCGTAATTCATCGGAAATCAACGGAAATCATCAGCGCTTCGCCCTGCACCTCGATCACATTACAAAAAGTCCGATTGCCGCGCCGGCTGAACTCCAGACTCACCTGCGAGGCGCCAATGCGCAGATTGCGCAGCCGCAGCCAGTCTAGCCATGCGGGCAGACGGGGATTGAAAATATGCAGCTCGCGCCGGGGTGCGTTGGGCCGCAGTCCAAGCATGGCCTGCAATAGCATGAACCAGGCGCCCGAGGCCCACGCCTGTGGTGAACAGGCAACTGGATAATTCACCGGCGCGTCCCACTCGCGCCGCGCAACTCCCACAAATAACTCCGGCAATCGCAGGTCGCGAAAATGTGCCGCGGCCTGGTATAGACCTGTGAAGATCCGCTCGCTGGCTTCACTATGGCCGTAGAGCGCCAGACCCAGCCCGAGCAGCGCGTTATCGTGTGGCCAGACCGACCCCCGGTGATAGCTTAATGGATTAAATACCGGCTCCGAAGCGGCCAGCGTCCGCACGCCCCAGCCGCTGAACATATCTTCGCGCATCAGGCGTTGGGCCACCAGTGCCGCCCGCTCCGGCGCCACAATCCGGCTCCAGAGTAAATGGCCGGGGTTCGAAGTAATGACTGCCACGGGTTGCCGCTCTCCGACCGGATCAAATTTCGTCCCATGGCCCTGGGTGTTTGTTTTTTCCTGGGTCCGCCCCGCCAGCGCCAGGGCGTAAAAATTTTCCTCCGCCAGCCAGAATGTCCGTTCAAACTTTTCCGCCAGTTTTCGCGCGTCCTGTTCGACCCGGTCCGCTTCGGCAGATTCGCCTAAATGCCGCAGCAGCCTCGCCCAGCGGAAGCGGGCATCGTAGGCATAGCCCTGCACCTCGCACAGCGCCACTGGAGCTGTCGCCAGCGCGCCATCGCGATACAGAATCGCGTCCCAGGAATCTTTCCATCCCTGGTTTGCCAGACCGCGCTCGGACTGCTTCCGGTAATCGAGAAATCCATCGCCGTCCGTGTCACCATAGGTTTCCACCCACTGCAGCGCTTTGCGTCCAGCCGGCAGCAGTTCATGTAAAAGTTGCTGGTCGCCGGTCCATTGATACCACTCGCTCAGGGCGACGAGAAAAAGCGGCGTGCTGTCTATCGAGCCATAATAAGGATCAAACGGCATTTCCCCGGCCCGCGTCATTTCCCCTTCGCGCATTTCGTGGAGAATTTTTCCCGGCTCTTCGTCCCGCCGCGCATCGAGCTTTTTACCCTGATGCCGGGCCAGATAGCGTAGCGTGTCGGCCGCCAGCGCGGGATCGAGCGGCAGCGTCTGCAGGCTGGCGATCAGCGAATCGCGGCCAAAGGGCGTGGCAAACCAGGGAATGCCGGCGGCAATGGCGTGGCCGCGGACAGTTTCGCCGTCGCCGAATGGAATGCGTAAGGCGTAAAAATCGCTGGATGCAGTGGCCAGACAGGTATTGAATACATCGTCGGAGGACTCAAATACCGTAGCTTGCCGGCTCCAGGCCTGTAAGGCGGTCTGCCGAAATTTGGCCACGGCATCAAAGCCCCGCCGCTGGATCCGGTGAGCGTCATCGCCGGCTTGCGGTGCGATCCGCACTTCCAGCATCCAGACTTGCCGGGGCGAAAGTTTCACATGAAAGCAGGCCCGGCGGAGGCTGAGTTCGTCCGGCGCGGGCGTGAACTCGACTGCCGTCTGGCGATCGAGTTGATCCAGGCCGTGATACCGGAACACCACGGAAGATGCCGAGCATCCGGGATTTGCATAGCTGCCGCGGCGCTCACGCCGCAGTCCGCGCACCTCAAACACATCGGCGAAATCGGCGGCGAACCATAACTCCAGTTCCAATTCCGCGGAATGAAGATGGTAATTTTCCAGCCTCAGCCGGTCAAACAATCCGTCGTCCAGCACTTGCTCGCGGCGGATATGCACGGTATTTTCCGGCAGCTCGAACGAGTCGCGGTTCATCGCGGCGGGGGTGGTAAGCTCGATCTGTGCCAGCTGATTGGCGCGCACGCTGGCCGAAAGCACCACCGCGCGATGTTGGTTCACGCGCAGTTCATAGTGGCTTAAAAAGCGCGTGTCCTGAAAAAACAGGCCTACATCCGCCGCCCCCGGCGGCGTGATATCTCCGGCCAGCGTGCTGGCCAGAAAAATTTTCCCGTCCAGCAGAGTGAGATTGTTAATGCGGCGCGGTTCGGACTGGAATTCACCCGGCTCGGCAGCATGGGAAACCGGCAATATGGCTGGAGGGGGCATGCAAGGCTGGCTCAGGCGGCCACGGGGGTTACAGCGCCGGTTTGACGCAGAGGCTGGGCGGCGTTGGCCGGGGAAGATTTGCGATTTGCTAGTTGACGAGCATACAAGGATGCATAGCGGCGGGCCATTTGACGATAATCAAAACGTTCCTCGACCCAGCGGCGGCAGCATGCCGCATCGGGCAACGGCCCCTGGGCCCGGCGAGCCATTTCCTCTACCGTGCCGCACAGCCAGCCCGAAATTCCCTGTCCCACCACCTCCGGCGCCGACCCGCGCGCAAAGGCCAGCACCGGCGCGCCACAGGCCATCGCCTCAATCATCACCAAACCAAAAGGTTCTTCCCATTGGATCGGAAACAGCAGCGCCCGCGCCCGGCCCAGAACCTCATTCTTGCCTTTCAAGTCCAGCTCCCCGGCATATTGAATCTTGCGTCCATCCACCCGCGGGCGAATCCGGGTCTCCCAGTAGTCTTGAAAAATGGGTTGAATCTCTCCCGCCAGCAACAGCGGAATTCCACTCAGCAGCGCGGCGTCGATTGCCTGTTCAACTCCTTTGATCGGCGCAATGCGCCCTAAAAACACCAGATATTCCCGTGCGCCATTGCCTTTTTGGTATTGCGTAAGATCCAGGCCATGATGAATCGCCTCCATCCGCGGCAGCCCGGCATAGCCGGTTTTCACCTGGGCCGCGCTGATGCCGTTAAAGACAACCTCGGGAAAATGCGCGTAATACATCGCCAGACCGGGATCGAAGGGATGATGCAGGGTATAGACGAAGGGCGGCATGCCGGCAAAACGGGAAAAAGCCAGGCCGGGCGCGTTCTGCAAATGGATCAGCTCGCAACTGCCGGCCGCATCAGAGCAGGCCCAGCTCGAATGGTTCAGGTCCTTCAGGCTGGCGTGCGGTTCGGTGGCCAACGGCCATTCGCCGCGCGGAAAAAGCCACCGTATCTCAATGCCCGGCAGATGCGACTCCCCATTGGCATAGATCACCGGCTCCAGTCCACAATCTTTCAATCCCAGAGCCAGATTGGTCAGAAAAAGTTCCGTGCCCCCATAGCGTGGAGGTGGAACCGGAATAAATGGAGGTGCGACGAGGGCTATGCGCATACCCATGCATCGGGCCGGCTTGAACCGCCCCAGACCAGAATTTTTTCTCAGGTAGTTATATGGACGCCGCGCCCCCTCTTTCGGCTGCTTTATGGAAAATTTAAATTCAGAGCAGGGCCGAAAGGAAATGGCTCACCAACTGCTGTACGGCGTGCCTTCCAACGAGGTTTGCTGGCTTCCGCTATGCACATCCACAATGCCCGGTTGCTGCTGGCTCAGGCTCATAATCGAATCATCGGTTACCGGCACCCAGGTGGTGGATGAGCGGGTGAAAGGGTCCACCGGCAGTTGGCGCAGATACCCCGCCGTAACCAGATCTTGCAGCGTCTGCGGCGCGGTTTGTTTATCGAGCGTGTACTGGCCGATCAATGTGCGCATCTGATACAAATCATCCCGCAGCACCGCTTCGCGGGCATGAATAATGGTGGTGCGGTAAATGGGCGCGGCGATGGCCAGCAGGATGGTCAAGATGGCGATGACCACCATTAATTCCACCAGCGTGAAGCCACGCTCGTCACGCATCCGGATCCGGCGATTCAATTCAGTTAATTGCAGCATGCAGCAAAATTCCGTCTTCAACCAACTTTACCAGTCTTTATAGGGTGTGCCGTCGAGGGCAATCCCGTTGCTCCGGGTATAGACATCGAAGACATCCTGTCCGCCCCAACTGCTGGAATGCGGAGAATCTTGATCCGAGCGCAGCCCCCAATCGTGGGAATCGGTCATCGGATCCCTGGGAATTTTTCGCAGAAAACGCATTCGCTTGCCGTTCACATCCACGCCGCGCACCAGAACTTCAAGCGTGGGCGGGTAGCCATCGCTGCCCAGCTTGATGCGGAAGGCCCCGGTATCGGCGGCATTCTTGTAACGATCGATGGCCCGCCGCATTTCATGCAAGTCGTGGCGCAGTCGTTTTTCTTTTTCGCGCTTGACCACAACCCGGGTCAAAGGCAGCGCCATGCTGGTTAAAACCAGCAGAATGGCCGTGGCGACAATCAATTCCACCAAGGTCATGCCCGTGCACTGGCGGCGTGTGCGTGGTTCTTGCAACCCAGGGCAAAGCATATTTAATTCCAGCGACACTGCTTTTTTCTATTGTAGGGCATCTGCCCGCCGGTCAATGAGCACTGGCGCACATGGACGAGTTTCCCTGCCTCCTCGGCGGCCTTTTTCATTTACCCTGAAAGACGGGCTTAACGCCCGTTCCGCATGCCCGCACGCACCGCCAAAACACGTCCCGCCGCGCCGCCCGCCCGCGACTTGCCTTTACGCCGTGAAGTCAGCCTGCTCGGCCGCGCCCTGGGCCAGATCATCCAGGAACAGGAAGGGCCGGAAACCCTGGCCCTGGAGGAGGAAATCCGGGAATTATGCAAGCAACTGCGCGAGCAGCCTCCAGCGGCGGACGCGGCCCGCCTGGAAACCCGGCTCACGGCCCGGATGGCCGGTCTCACGGGAGAAGACGCGGCCCGCATTGCGCGCGCCTTCAGCATCTACTTCCAATTAGTGAACGTTGCGGAACAACGGCAGCGCATCCGGCGCCGCCGGGCGCGCCAGCGCGATGGCCGGGCGCAGCCCGGCTCCCTGGCCGAAACCTTGCTGGTTTTGCGCGACCAGGGCTGCTCCGCGGAAGCTGCCGCGCAACTGCTGCAGTCGCTGCATCTGGAACTGGTGCTGACCGCGCATCCGACCCAGGCCCTGCGGCGCAGCGTGCTGCACCGGCTGGATGAAATCGGCCGGCTGCTCGAGCGGCGGGAGACCACGTTGATGACCCCGCCCGAGCTGGAGCAATGGCAGGCGCAGCTGCTGCAGCAGATTGAAACTCTCTGGCTGACCGATGCTAACCGCGGAGAACGTCTGGGCGTGCTCGATGAGGTGCGCGGCACGCTCTATTACTTTGAAGATATTTTTTTCGCGGTCCTGCCCCGGCTGGCGGCTTCTTTGCAGGCCGCCTGGCGAGCCGCCTATCCCAATGTGAGCGCGCCCGAATGCGGCCAATGGCTGAGCTTCGGCTCCTGGGTGGGCGGCGATGCCGACGGCAATCCTCATGTCAATGCCGAAACGGTGCGCGCCACGGCGGAGCTGCACCAGAAGATTCTGCGCGAGTTTTATATCCGCCAGTTGGATACGCTTTTTTTCCAATGCGGTCAATCGGAGCGGGCTTTTAACGATCCCGCCTGCCCGGCTCATCGGGAATTATGCCGCCGGCTGGCGCAATATCGGGAAGAGCTGGGCGGAGCCGCCGCCCGCTGGCAGGCCGAACCGGCGCGGGAATGGATTGCCTATATGCACCGCCGTCTGCGCGCCGACCGCGCTCCCGCCTATTCCTCGCCCGCCGCCTGGAACGCGGATCTGGAACTGTTGCGCCTCGCCCTGCGCGGCGGCCCGGCGCCGGCGCCGGCGGCGCGGCGCGCGGCCGAGCGGGTCGAGCATTTGCAGGTGATCCTGAACTGCTTTGGGTTCCATCTCGCCCGGCTGGATGTGCGCAATAACAGCGCCGCGCACTCCGCCGCCCTGGCGGCCCTGAGCGGCGAAGCGGCCCCGTTGACGGCCGAGCAATCCCAGCTTCGCTATCGCCAATGGGCGCTGGCGCCGCCGGCCTGGCCCCGGCCCGAAGCGGCCGCGGGCGTTTTCGGTCTGTTTGAAGCCATCGCCGCGGCCCGCCGGACGGCCGGTCCGGAGGTGATCGTAAATTATGTCATCAGCATGACCCGCCACGCCGGCGATGTCTGGGCCGTGATTGCGCTGGCGGCGCAGGCTGGTCTGGCGGTGCTTTCCGGCTCGGACGAATTGCGGCTGGATATTCATCCCGTGCCGCTTTTTGAAACGGTAGACGATCTGGCCAATGCCCCACGCGTGCTGGAGCAGTTGTTCCGTGATCCTGTCTATCGCCGGTATCTGGCCGGCCGCGGCCATCGCCAGCAGGTGATGGTGGGCTATTCCGACAGTAACAAAGACGGCGGATATCTGAGTTCCCATTGGCGGCTCTACCAGGCACAGCGCGAAATGACGGCCATCGGCCGTCATTTCGGGGTCTATCTGGAGTTTTTTCATGGCCGCGGCGGCACCGTGGCCCGCGGCGGCGGCCGCGCCTTCGAGGCCATCCTGGCCCTGCCGCCGGGAACCGTGCAGGGACGCCTGCGCATCACCGAGCAGGGCGAAGTCATCCACAGCAAATACGGCGACCCGGTGCTGGCCGAACGCAACCTGGAATTGGCCTTGTCGGGCCTGATCCGGCAGCGGGCGCGCGAACTGGAACTGGAGTCATCCCACGCCGCTCCGGCGCCCGCCGCCGCGGCCATGCCCGCCGATGCCGCACCCGAAGCCTGGCATTCATGTCTGGAAGAACTCAGCCAACGCGCTCTGGCGGCTTACCAGGCCCTGGTGCCGCGTGATCCCGATCTGATGCGCTTTTTCTGGGAAGCCACGCCCATCCGCGAACTGGGCGATCTGAATATCGGCTCCCGCCCCGCGTTTCGCGGCAGCCGGCAGGACTTTGAACAGCTCCGGGCCATTCCCTGGGTCTTTGCCTGGACTCAGGCGCGGGCTCTCATGCCCGCCTGGTATGGCTTGGGCAGTGCCCTGTTGCCCGGCCTGAGCCGGACTTCCACCCGCGCCCTGCTGCGCGAAATGTACCGGCAGTGGTGGTTCTTTCGGGATTTGTTGGATAATGCCGAAATGTCGCTGGCCAAGGCGGATATGCGCATTTTGCGCCAATATGCCGCGGCCGCGCCGCACCCGGAAAGTGCGTTGCGCACGGCCGCGCGGCTGGATGAGGAATATGCGCGCGCCTGCCGCGCGGTGCGCATCATTATCGGCGAAAAACAATTGCTGGCCCGCAATCCGGTGCTGCGCCGCTCCATTCGCTTGCGCAATCCCTATGTGGACCCGCTCAGTTACTTGCAAACCCAGTTGCTGGCCCGTAAACATGCCCGTGGGGGCAAGCTCTCCGGGCTGGAAAACCATGCTCTGTTACTGACCATCCAGGGCATTGCCGCCGGCTTGCGCAACACCGGATAAATCCGGCCGGTTTTCACCCGCCATCAGAAGAAAAGATTTTGCATCCACGCCCGCCGGCGCGGGTCGCGCAGCCCCAGACTGGTCCAGACCAGAACCCCAAAGATGACAGGAAACCAGCTTCTGTCCGCTAAACCGCTGTGCACCATGGCGTCAACCGCTCCGCCCAGATACGCGGTCAAGAGCGCCACCCCCCAGAAAGCCGTGCGCGGCGCAATATAGAAAATCGTGCTGATCAAAAGTGTGATGCCGACGCCGATCACTTCAGCCTTGCTGTAACCCATCTTGCCGGCTGCGGCCGCGGTCGTCGCCGTATAAAGAATTTTGCTGATCGCGTCAAATAATAAAAACGCGGTAATCAGGCCGCTCAATATCCAGCCCGTCCAGTGTGCGGCGCGGGAAGACGGCGTGGTTTCCGTTTCGGTCATATTTGTCTCCTTGTAGCATTCCTTTGAACAGACTGATTCCATCATGTCTGACTATGCCGTGCAAGGCTTGAAACTCGACCATGCGTCAGATCTGGAGAAAACAAGCGGGTCGCGGAATATCTGAACTGTCATTTCCGCATGGGAAACACCCAGCCGCCTGGCCAGAGATGTGCCGAAAGATCTTTCGAATATGACCCCTGCTTAAAAAGCACAGCCGGCGCCGCGGATCGCGGCGCCGGCTGCAAATGAGCTCATCGTTGCCGGGGATTTTATTCGGCTTCCAGCAGCTCGTCGCTGTCGTTATCGTTGTCGGGTTCGGAGCGGAACAACTCCAGCGCTCGCTCCGCTTCTTCATAGGGTGAGGGAGGCACCACCGCTTCCAGTGCCGCTTGTTCTTCGGCTTCTTCGCCGATCAGCCGCAGGTTGCGATAGTGCTCAAGCCCGGTTCCGGCGGGAATCAGCCGGCCCATGATGACGTTTTCCTTCAATCCGCGCAGGTAATCCACCTTGCCCTGGATCGAAGCTTCGGTCAGCACGCGCGTGGTTTCCTGGAAGGAAGCGGCGCTGATGAAGCTTTCGGTGGAAAGCGACGCCTTGGTGATGCCCAGCAACAGCGGACGGCCGGTGGCGGGCGTGCCGCCCGAGGCGATCACCCGGTCATTTTCCTCGCGGAAGCGGAATTTATCCACCTGCTCATCCACCAGGAATTCGGTATCGCCCACGTCTTCGACCCGCACCCAGCGCATCATCTGGCGCACGATGACTTCAATGTGCTTGTCGTTGATGTTGACGCCCTGCAGCCGGTACACTTCCTGGATTTCATTCACCAGGTAGGCTTGCAGTTCTTTTTCACCCAGCACGGCCAGAATGTCGTGGGGGTTGCGCGGACCATCCATCAGCGGCTCGCCCGCCCGCACCCTTTCGCCTTCCTGCACCGAGATATGCACGCCGCGGGGCAGCAGATATTCCTTCTCCGCCCCGTTGTCGGCGGCGACAAAGATTTTGCGCTGGCCCTTGCTGACGTCGCCATACTTGACGATGCCGTCAATTTCGCTGATGACGGCGGTTTCCCGCGGTTTGCGGGCCTCAAACAGTTCCACCACGCGGGGCAGACCGCCGGTGATGTCCTTGGTCTTGGTGGTTTCGCGCGGAATCTTGGCCAGAATGTCGCCGGCCGCAACCGCCTGTCCGTCCTGCACCATCAAGTGGGCGTGGGAGGGCATGAGGTATTTCTTGCCCGTCACGCGGCTGGCCGACTCGGGCTGCACCAGAATCTGGGGCTGGCGTTTTTCGTCGCTCGATTCCGTCACTACCCAGTGCGACAGGCCGGTGACGTCGTCCACTTCCTCGTGCAGGGTCGAGCCTTCCTCCATGTCCTTGAACTTCACCACGCCGGAGATTTCAGTCAGGATGGAGAAGGTATAAGGATCCCACTCCACCATGGTCTCGCCCTGGGCCACCGGGTCGCCGTCTTTCTTCTTCAGCCGGGCGCCGTACACCACCGCATAGCGCTCGTGTTCGCGCCCCTTGTCGTCCACCACGGCCAGGGCGCCGTTGCGGTTCATCACCACCAGGTCGCCTTCCTTGCCGCGCACCGTGGCCAGGCCAACGAACTTGACGAAGCCGCGTGCCTTGGCTTCCTGGCGCGACTGCTGGCTGACCCGGCTGGCGGTCCCTCCGATATGGAAGGTCCGCATGGTGAGCTGGGTGCCGGGCTCGCCGATGGACTGCGCCGCGATCACGCCCACCGCCTCGCCGGTCTCCACCAGCTTGCCGGTGGCCAGGTTGCGGCCATAGCAGGCGACGCATACGCCGCGCTTCGATTCGCAGGTCAGCACCGAACGGATGAGCACGCGCTCAATCCCGGCGGTTTCAATCCGCCCGGCCAGCTCCTCGGTGACTTCCTGGTTGATATCCACCACCACGTTGCCTTCGTAGTCCTTGATCTTTTCCAGCGAAACGCGGCCGATGATGCGGTCGCGCAGGCTTTCCACGATCTCGCCCGAATCCACGATG